>JAHJJB010000205.1 GCA_018823005.1 Pseudomonadota bacterium
CTGATAAAAAGCGCGGTTGCCTCCGATTCTACATTCAAAACAAGGAAGATATCTATATAAAGGAGTGATCCCAAAAAGCAGAGAATGAAGAAAAGAAAATTAACCTCTGTTTTCCTGCCGCGTATAACGGTCAAAGCGGCTAAACCGAGAAAACAGCACAAACTCAACAAAGGTGGAATACTGTAAAGATTTATCATCTGCTATCAAGCATCTCACGTGCATGAGCTATTGTTGCCCTGGTGATTTCCTCACCCCCGAGCATTCTTGCTATTTCTTCTATTCGTTCGTTTTCGGCTAACGGCGCGATAATGGTTTTTGTCCTTCCCCCTGATACCTGTTTCGAAATCCTGAAATGATGGTCACCGAATCTGGCAATCTGGGGAAGATGTGTGATACAGATTATCTGATGGTGCCGGGAAAGAGAAGCCATTTTTCTGCCGACAACTTCAGCCACCCCTCCTCCAATACCAGCATCAACCTCGTCAAAAACTATGGTCTCGACTGACCCGGAACCGGCAAGAAGGGCTTTTAATGACAACACAATCCTTGAAAGCTCACCTCCTGAGGCTATTGCAGACAAAGGCTTAAGGGCCTCCCCAATGTTCGGGGCAATTATAAATTCTGCCCTGTCTATGCCTGTTTCGCCTGCTGCATTACCATCAACAACAAGAAAGGGATCAGCATTTCCGGCAGCCGGGACAGCCTGCATGGAAACCTCAAATTTTGTGCGGGACATTTTAAGTGTCGCCAGCTCTTCCTCCACTTTTAAAGCAAGCTGTTTTGCGCATTCTTTTCTTTTTGAAGAAAGTTCTTTTGCAACAGAGGCAAGTTTTTTATGCAGGCTGCCGAGTTTTTTTTGTATCTCTGCTATGATTTCTGAAATATTTTCAATACCGGAAAGCTCCTTTTCAATCGATTCCAGTTTTTTTAAAATCGCTTCAAGGGAACCCCCGTGTTTTCTCTTAAGCTTGTTCAGCAAATCAAGGCGCGCTTCGACAGCTTCGAGTTCTTTTTCATCAGTTTGTATTTTTAAAAGGTAGGTCCTTAATTCATTCGATATTTCTTCGATATCATAGGCGGTCCCGGAAACAGCCTCGGCCTTTGAAGAAAGTTCGGAATCTATCTGGCTTGCTTTTTCGAGAGTTTTCCGGACAAACCCCAGTTTTTCAATAATAGAACCCTGCGCACCGTAAAGTTCTTCTATGCTGCTTCCCACAGCCTCGTACAGGGATTCCGTATTCTTAAGCCTTGTCCTTAAACTTTCGAGTTCGACATCTTCTCCGGGCCTGACCGATGCTTCTGTTATCTCTTTTTTCTGGTAGGAAAGAAAATCGATCTGTTCGGCCTGCCGGTCCTTTATCGAATTAAGCTCTTTTAGTCTTTTTACGAGCGGAACTATCTCATTGAAAAGTTTCCCGGCCTCATTCCGCAGAGGCATCAATCCCCCAAACTGATCCAGGATAAAAAGATGCTGATCATCTCTCAGCAACCCCTGGTGCACATGCTGCCCTGAAATGCTGGCAAGGTTTTCGGTAACAGATTCTAAAATCTGAATAGTTGAAAGTTTCCCGTTAATATATATCCTGTGCCTGTCGCTTCTTGATATAATCCTTCTTATTATAAGTCCTTCCGAAGGATCGTAACCATACTCTTCCATGAGCACTGAAACCCTGCTTTTCGGAGTAATTTCAAACAATGCTTCAAGTTCTGCGGCTTCGGCCCCGGTTCGAATCAGAGTTGCTGTTGCCCTGCTCCCCAGAAGAAGATTTACGGCATTGATTATGATTGACTTGCCTGCCCCCGTCTCTCCGCTTAAAACGGTAAGGCCGGCTGAAAAACAAATGTGAAGGTCATCGATTATCGCAAAGTTTTTTATGGAAAGTTCTCGAAGCATAAATAAATAAGCCGGACTGATAAAGAATATGTTTTGATTAAGGGTTATTGAAGGTTTGTTATTGCACAACTATTTGTTTTTGTAAAGATAGATGAGATGAACCGGAGTTTCCGGCTGGAAGAAATTTATAGAACTCGGAATAAGTTTGTGTTAAGTTAGGGTAATTTATAATCTTTTACAAGGCTATAATCAGAAGCGAAAATTAGATGATATTAATATATCAAATCATATATACGATAATTATCATAGTCAGTTCCCCGTTTATTCTGTTTTTAGCCGCCATCGGAAACAGCAGGATTAAAGAACGGCTTGCGCTCTTTCTTCCCAAGGATTTACATGAAAACCGCAGAATCTGGATACATGCCCTTTCGGTAGGTGAAGTCATATCCGCTGTTCCCCTTATCGGGGAAATAAGCACCCGGTATCCTGATAAAGAGATCGTTTTTACGGTAACAACAACCAGGGGTCTTTCAATTGCCCGCAAGGAAATAGGTGGCCGGGTAAAAATAATCCCGATGCCTCTTGATTTCTGGTGGAGTATTCAAAGAATAGTAAGGCATATAAATCCATCCTTATTTATACTTGTTGAAACGGATATATGGCCTCATCTTATAACCTCTCTTTCAAATAAAAATATTAAATGTTTTCTTGTAAACGGGAGAATTTCACCCCGCACCTATAAATCTTATAAAAGGTTTTCATTTCTTATAAGGCCTATTTTAAACAGATTCACATTATGCATGATGCAGTCTGAACTCGACAGAAAACGGCTTCTTGAAATCGGAGCAGACCAGGCAAGGATAATAACAATAGGGAATATTAAATTTGACCGTGACTGGTTTCCGATGCACAAAGAAGAACGCGACACATGGCTGAAGCAACTGTGCCTTGATCCTGAAGATGATATATGGATTGCAGGAAGTATTCACAAGGATGAGGATCAGATGATCCTGAATATATTTTCGAGGCTTGTTCCGGAATTTCCTGGACTTCGACTTATTCTTGCTCCCAGAAACATTGAAGAATCGGGCAAGATACTCAAAGCCGCGCGGGATATGGGGTTAAAAAGCTTTCTTAAAACAGACCTGCCTGATAATAAAACTCCCTATGAAGTTCTTGTTCTAAATACCATAGGCGAATTAAACAGGGTGTACGGCGTAGGCAAAATCAGCTTTGTGGGAGGAAGCATAGTTCCTTTAGGCGGTCATAATCTGCTTGAACCTGCAAGTTTCGGGTGCCCGGTGCTTTTTGGCCCTCATATGCATAACTTTGTTCTAATGTCCGAACTTCTGCTGGCGGAAAAGGGCGGTTTTCAGGTTGTTAACGAAAACGAGCTATACGAATCCGTAAAAATGCTCCTTGAAGATCCTGATTTATGCAGAGCAGCCGGAAAGAACGCAAAACAGTTTGTAGATAAACACAGAGGGGCCTTAAAAGAAGCCCTGAACCGCATAGGTGAGCATGTTGATGTTGACCAGCCCGCTTAAAAAATCAAACATAAACAATATATTGATTCGCGCCACCAACTGGGTGGGTGATGCGGTAATGACGCTTCCCGCCCTCGAAGCGGTGCGTGAAAACTTTCCGGCGGCTTCTATAACTGTTCTTGCCCGCCCTTGGGTTGCGCCATTGTTTGAAAACCACCCGGCAGTAAACAACATCCTGATTTATAACAGGCATGACGGCTTAAAAAAAAATGTGACCGAATTTTTTCATGTATCTAATCTAATCCGGAAAAACAGATACGATCTTGCCATTCTTTTTCAAAACGCGTTTGAAGCAGCCCTTCTTGTGTATCTGGGCAGAGTAATATACCGGCTTGGTTTTGCTTCAGACGGGCGAGGACTTTTGCTTACCCATGGAATAAAAAGAAGCAGTGAAATATTTGCGGTTCACCAGGTTGAATATTATTTATCGATTTTAAAAGCAGCGGGCCTTAAGGCTGAAAGCAGGAACCCCGTTCTTTATCTTTCAGAAAAGGATCTTGCCAAAGCGGAAAATCTGCTTCAGTTGAAGGGAATAGGCAAAAACGATTTTATTCTCGGCATAAGCCCCGGAGCAATTTTTGGAAATGCTAAGAGATGGCCCTTTGAGCGTTTTGCAGAAATATCAGACCGGGCTTCCGAAAGGTGGGGAGCTAAGGTAATAATTCTCGGGAGCAAAAAAGAAAAAGATATCGGAAATAAAATGGCCGGTTTAATGAAAAATAAGGCGGCCGATTTCTGCGGCACTACCTCACTCGGTGAAGCAATGGGACTGATCAGTAAATGCAGTTATTTTGTAACAAACGATTCAGGCCTCATGCATGTTGCCGCTGCTCTCGAGGTTCCGACCTTTGCAATTTTTGGATCAACCGACCATGTGGCGACAGGGCCCCGTGGATCAAAAACAAAAATAATAAGGCATGATATTGCCTGTTCTCCCTGTCTTAAATCGGAATGTCCGACAGATTTCAAGTGCATGCTATCAATTGAACCGGAAGAAGTCTGGGATGAGATGGAAAAGTTCAGAAATAATGCCCAACTATAAAAATATTCTTATAATAAAATTAAGTTCCATCGGAGACGTTGTTCACGCGCTTCCTTTCCTGGAGGTTCTGAAAAAGAGTTGTCCGGATTCCAGAATAGACTGGCTGGTTGAAGAAGAGGCTTCACAGGTAATATCGGGGCATCCTGCCATAACCCGCATAATAATTTCCGGAAGAAAAAGATGGCAGAAGAATATTCTTAACCCCTTTAAATTCTTAAAAATATCCTCTGAAGCAATCCGTTTTTACAAGGAATTAAGATTATCCTCATACGATATTGTCATTGATTTGCAGGGCCTGTTCAGAAGCGGTTTTTTAACAGCCCTTTCAAGGGGGAAAAGAAAAATAGGAATGAGCGGAGGAAGAGAAGGCGCTTCATTATTCTTAAAAGAGGCGCCTGTTGCCGTTGACTATGACCAGCACGCAATTGACCGTTATCTGAAGGTCGCCGGGCATCTCGGATGTGATACTGGCGTCCGGAAAGGCGAAATTCCGGTTTCAGAAGAGGATAAAAAGCTTGCTGACGGCATATTCGCCTCATTTTCCGGAGGTGAAACGATTATAGCTGTCAACCCGATGGCCAAGTGGAAAACAAAGCTGTGGAAACCTGATAAATTCTCTCAACTTGCCGAAAGGCTGCAAAAAGAGATCAATTGCCGGATAATATTTACAGGAAGCGTGCAGGATCGGCCGATAATTGAGGATATAATAAAGCAGACCGGCGGCAAACAGGATCAAATTATAAACCTTGCAGGCAGCACAACCTTAAAAGAGCTCGCATATCTTTATTCAGGATGTTCGGTTCTGATATGCACCGACACGGGACCCATGCACATTGCTGCCGCAATGAACTGCAGGGTAGTTGCCCTTTTCGGTCCGACTGCCCCTCTGCGCACAGGACCCTATGGAAACGGCCATAAAATAATAAGGAGCGGCATTGATTGCAGCCCCTGTTTCAAGAAAGAATGCGGCAATATAAAATGCATGGATGATATAACCGTCACTGCGGTTTTTGATGCCGTAAGGAGCATAATATTATCAGGGGTCAAGGAGTCGAGGGGTAAAGAGGTCAAGTGAAAGAAAAATATAAATTAGCCTTTTGCCTTTTTGAATACATTACTTTTGGCGGAATGCAGCGGGACATGCTGCAAATCGCAAGGATGTGCATGTCCCGCGGACATCAGGTAAGTTTATTCTGCAGCGCGTGGAAGGGAGAAGTTCCGGATGATATAAATGTTTCGGTCTTTGCCGGACAGGGGTTGGCAAACCACTTGAGGTGCAAATCCTTTGTAAAAAAAGCTTTAAAGCACCTTGATGCCAATAAATATGACGCGGTTGTTGGATTCAATAAAATGCCTGGCCTTGATCTTTATTTTGCTGCGGATTCATGTTTTGCAGCAAAGGCACGTGAAAGAGGTTTTCTCTATAGCCTGAGCGGACGCTGCCGGACATATTCCGGATTTGAGCGGGCCGTGTTTGAGAAAGATTCTAATACTGAAATTCTCCTTATTTCCGAAAAGGAAAAAGACTCTTTTATTGAATTCTACGGAACAGATGAAAACCGATTTCACCTGCTTCCTCCCGGCATCGATAAAAACCGCCTTGCGACAACTGATGCCCCCCAAATCCGCAAAACTCTGCGCACTGAACTGTCCATAGGGGAAAATGAGAATATCGTTCTGTTTATAGGTTCAGGCTTTAAAACAAAAGGTCTTGACCGTGCAATTACAGCCCTTTCTTCCCTGCAACCTGCTTTGCTGAAAAAGACTGTTATGCTTGTTCTTGGTGAAGACAAGGCAAAACCCTTTCAGAACCTTGTTAGACAGCTCGGGATTCAGGATAGAGTGCGCTTCATGGGAGGCCGTTTTGATGTCCCCCGGTTTTTGATGGCTGCTGATCTTTTGCTGCACCCGGCTTACAGAGAAAATACCGGCACTGTTCTTGTTGAGGCAATGGCCGCCGGATTACCCGTTCTGGCATCTGATGTCTGCGGATACAGTTATCATGTGAGAAACGGCGGAGCCGGAGAATTGATACCCTCTCAATTCGAGCAGGAGAAACTTAATCAGCTTCTTTATTATATGCTGACATCTGAAAAAAAGGCCGAATGGCAGGAATGCGGCAGGAATTATATTTCCGGAACAGATGTATTCAGCCTTCCCGAAAAGGCAGCCGATATCATTGAGGCTGCCGCAAAGAAGAACAGAAAGAAAAATCTTTGCATGACATCTGATTAGCCCTGATAAAACCGAATAGTGGATATTGAAAGTTCTCGATTCATAGTCTTTGGAGTCAGGCAGATAAAAAAACCAGAAACTGCAAACCAGAGACCATAAACCGGAGCCTCATTTTGGATAGCCTGTGATCTCCCTTATCTTTTCATACAAAGGCTTAAGTTGCTTATACATCTTCTTATATACATGCCTGTACAGTTCGTCATATAATTTATGCGCCGTAAAATCAGGTTCAAACACATCCCCGATTCGTGTCATGGCATTTACCGCTGTTTCAAAATCCATGTGAAAACCGAGCCCGACAGCCGCATCAATCGAAGCGCCGAGCCCCGATGTTTCGTAAATATGGGGCCGTGCAGTTGGTATCCCGAAGACATCGGCCGTGACCTGCATCGCTACCCTGCTCTGGGAGCCGCCTCCTGAAACACGGAGGCTTGTTATAGGGATTTTTGTTTTATTCTCGATCCTCTCCTTTCCCTCCCTGAGAGCATATGCAAGACCTTCCAGTATAGCTTTGTAAAAATAGGCCCTGTTATGAATATCCCCGAAGCCTATGACAGCGCCTTTTGCCTCGGGACCGGGAAGTTTTAATCCCGGCGTCCAGTAAGGCTGCAAAACGAGTCCCATCGATCCCTTTGGCACATCTGCAACAAGCTTGTCAAAAAGGCTTTCAACATCCACTCTTTCCATCTCCGCAATCTGCTGTTCCTTGAATCCGAATTCCTCCTTGAACCAGCTTACCATCCAGAAACCGCGCATGTTCTGAACTTCGATCGTATGGTATCCAGGCACAGCTGAAGGATAGGGTGGAAGAAGTGGAACGGCTTCAACGTATTTTTTATGTGTAACATTTATTGTGGCGGTAGTCCCGTAACTCAAACAGCCGACAGACGGATCAAGGCTTCCTGAGCCAATGACTTCGCACGCTTTGTCTGCCGCTGCTGCTATCAGGGGAAGTCCTTCCGGTATCCCTGTCTGGTCAGAAACGGATTTTGTAATGTTTCCGAGAAGTTTTCCCACCGGAATCAGTTCGGGAAGCAGATCCCTTTCTATAGGCAGGCCTTTCCATTTCCAGTCCCAGTCCTTGGCCCAGCATAAATTTTTATAATCAAAAGGTATATATCCGACCTGGCATCCGATTGAATCGACAAACCTGCCGGTCAGCCTGTGAGTCAGATACCCTGAAAGCAAGAGGTATTTATGGGTCTTCTTCCACACATCCTTCTCATGTGTCATGAGCCAGTTGGCTTCCGCCTCGGCTCTGAAGTAATCAATGGTTTTTTTCAGGTTTGTAACGGTAAAGAGAAATCCCCAGAATCCGCCGAGAGGGGGAAGCCCGTATGTTTTTCGCTGATCGAGCCACAAAATGGCAGGACGCAGGGCTTTTCCCTCTTTGTCCACATTCAAAACCGTACCCCTCTGCGTCGTAAGTGAAACGCCGGCGATCCGCTCCCTGTATGAAGGCTGGCCGGCAAACAGTTTCCGGCAGGCAATACAGAGGGATTCCCAGAAGACTTCAGGGTCCTGTTCCGCCCACCCCGGATGTTTAGAAAAATAAGGGTTGAAATGGACCCTCTCCTTAGCCAGCAGATTGCCTTCAAGGTCAAATATCAGCGCTTTTAAGCTCTGGGTTCCGTTGTCTATAGCCAGTAATAGATCTTTATTATTCATTATCAACTCTCACACCGTTATTTGTCCGAAAAAAAACCAAACATGCTGTCAAGGAATTCTTCAAAGGCTGACAGTTCCAATACCTGAGTCGCCTTTATTTTAAGCTGCGATGTAATCGGCTCAAGAAGTTGTAGCGTTTCATCATTTTTGATCAGTATTTCCTGCGGCAGCACCCCCATCTTATCTAATAAGCCGAGAAAATGATCTCTGAAGACTGAAGCATCATCAGAGATTCCAAACAAATAAGTGTCTAAAGCAAATCCTGAACGATGATCCATAACGGCAAACATTCTGGGGAAATAGGGTCTTTCCTTTTTCTCAGCAACCGGTGTGGGGGCAAACGCGATATCTATTTCCCAGACGGCGTCTATACGGACGGCCTTCTTTTTGATCCTCTGAATTCTGGTTTCATCGACCCGGTCATCAATAATTATTGTTTTTTCATCGGTAACAGGTTTCATCCACCTGTCTTTCCAGATGATAATATTCTCAGTTTTATCGGGTACCCTGACCAGATATTCATCTTCACCGGGCGGCGTGAGCAATCCGTCATCCTCCCGGAAGCGCAAAGCCACAACCATGGCCTGTTCCATGGCTACAGTCAAAAACAGCGCCTCTTTTTTTGTCAGAAACCAAGGGAAATAACCCGGCAGATAACTTCTGAACACAGGCCATTCGTTTCGTCCGCGGAGCTTTAGCCCGAGTTTTTTTATTATTTGAAGATCCTCTTTTTGTACATAATTTCTGTCTTCAAAGGAAGCGACAAGGCATTTTTGCGCTCGGAGCGCATAGGGGTCTGTTTCTTTGATTTCACCGGATTGAATTTTAAGATATCCTTCAAGGCCATCTGTTCCCAGATATACGGCAATGGCAAACACTACTCCGAGATTTCCCATTATACAACAGTATCCGATTTCTCCATCTTCCGGATTCTGAACACCAAACAGGTTGTCATCGTACATCCAACTCCAGCATTCCAGTTTTTTAAATTTCAAAGCTACATCATACAGGTTTTGCCATTCTTTTATGGAAGGTGCTTTATTCATGTTCGATAACCTCGCTTTTGATTTCATGGTCTTTCAAGTAATCTGTCAGTTTGTTGCGGGTCTCCTGCCCATCATCTGCTGCTGTATCCACTTTTTATTTCTGCCGTGCTGTTTCCAGAACTCCCGCGCCCTGTCTAAAGGACGCGCCGGGTCTGCCATGTCCTGAATCCGTTCATAACCGACTTGGCCGGAATATTCAATGTTCTCCTGAAATTATTAGTTATTCAGATTTCAAACTTTAGATGTAAAGGATATCCCTGATATCCCGGCCTGCATTTTGACAATATTTTTCATGCCTTGTTCGGAATCACAAATTATCAAGAGGGCTTAAAGCTTTTGAAATATCTTTTTCCATGACATGGGTATAGATTTCAGTCGTTTTCACATCTGAATGCCCCATCAACTCCTGAACAACCCGAATATTGATGCCGTTTTCAAGAAGATGGGCGGCAAGATGGCTCAGAACCTGTCGCACCCGATCCATAAGTTATATTTTGGGATCTGGTGTAAATTTATTCTTGATTTCCATTATAACAACCAATATCCTTAAAACATTGAAAATTCAATTCTTTTTACGTGTTTTATTGATAATACGACAATATGTGGAAATATTTATACAAAAAACGGAAATAGAAGAAATTGTTCAAGCAAGATTAAAAGATGCTGAAGTTTTATTAGAGGCTTCACGGTTTGATGGCTCTGTCTATTTGTGTGGGTATGCGATTGAGCTTGATTTGAAAGCAAGAATATGCAGAACACTTCAATGTGAAATCATATAGAAACAATTAAATATTACCGGGCAAAAGGAACCAGGTCGCTGTAGTTTGCTTTTTTCACACCTTTAGTGGAGTTGCCTATAATGAGTCTTCCACCCCCACCTAATTTTCATGCAATGTCGGTGATGTTTCTCACAGTAATTGCACTTATCCTGTTCACCCGTGAAAAGATACCACTCGAATCATCAAGCTTGATGGTCCTCATGAGCTTGGCCGTGGGATTCGAGCTCTTTCCTTTCAAATTGGATGGACACTTCTTAAGGGCCGTGGATTTTTTCCACGGTTTCGGCCATGAGGCGCTTGTTGCCGTCTGCGCCTTGATGATTGCCGGGCAGGGAATCGTGCGCACTGGCGCGCTGGAACCGGTCGGGAAGGCTTTGACCCGGTTTTGGAAAGTCAGTCCGGCCATTTCTCTCCTTCTGACACTTTTGATCAGTGCATTCATAAGCGCATTTATAAACAATGTTCCAGTTGTTGTATTATTTCTCCCCATACTGATAAAGGTTTCTCTCGGAACCGGTATGCCGGTATCTTCGGTTCTGATGCCCATGGGATTTGCCACCCTGCTGGGGGGGACCTGCACTACCATTGGAACTTCCACAAACCTGCTTGTTGTCTCCGTGGCTGGGGAGTTGGGCTTAAAGCGGATGGAAATGTTCGATTTTCTTATGCCGGCGGCTATTGCCGGATGCATCGGGATCACCTATCTCTGGCTTCTGGCGCCGAGGATGCTGCCTGCGAGGGAACAGTCTCTCGCGGACACATCTCCAAGGGTTTTCACGGCCCATCTTGCTATCCTCAAAGGAAGCCCTCTCGAAGGCAAAACACTGGCCGAAGCCATCAGAAAGACCGATGCTGCAATGAAGGTCATGAGTGTTGAACGCGGGCACAACAAATTCATGCTGCCGCTTCCAAGCATTGTGCTGACAGCCGGTGATCATCTGGTCATCCGGGATACTCCCGAGCGATTGAAGGAGTTTGAAGAGATAATTCAGGGAACCCTGTATCCGGAGGATTCGGAGGATAATCCTGTAGATAAAGATCATCCCCTGAAGGCCGAAGATCAGCAGATAGCAGAGATAATCGTAGCAGAGGGTTCCCGCCTTCAGGGAAGAACTCTCAGCGAGATGCGGTTTGCAGACAGGTACGGGGTGATCATCCTGGCTATACATATCGCGGGCAAGCATCCGGAAAAGATATATGATGAAATCGGGGATATCCGTCTCAAAGCCGGAAATATCCTTCTGGTTCAGGGACCACGCCCGCAGATAGCCGACCTGAAAAAAGAGATGGATTTCATAGTCCTCGATGCCACAACCGATTTGCCTTTCTCCCGAAAAGCTCCGGTGGCACTGCTCATAATGCTGGGCATAGTTGTTTTGGCCGCCCTGGACATCCTTCCGATAGCTATCAGCGCGCTATTGGGGGCGCTACTCATGATCCTTACCGGATGCTTGGGATGGCGTGATGCTTCAAAGGCCCTGAGCACCCAGGTAATCCTTATCGTGGTAGCGAGTCTGTCCCTCGGGGTTGCACTCCTGAAGACCGGTGGTGCAAATTATCTGGCACAACTTTTTGTGGCTTTGGCGGGAGGAGCTTCCCCTGCTTTCGTGATCAGCGGCCTTATGCTTCTTATGGCGATTCTTACAAACATCGTATCCAACAACGCAACAGCGGTAATCGGCACCCCTATTGCCGTTTCAATTGCTGCCCAATTGGGGCAGCCTCCCGAACCGTTTGTCCTTGCGGTAATATTCGGAGCCAATATGAGCTATGCCACCCCTATGTCCTACAAAACCAACCTGCTCATAATGAACGCAGGCGAATATACTTTCAATGATTTTCTCCGGGTTGGGCTGCCGCTGATGCTGATTATATGGCTTGCTCTTTCCTTCCTGCTGCCTGCAATTTACGGTATATGACAGCACCATAATTTCACTATAAATCAGCTTCCATCTTTATTAATTTCTACGGATACCGAACTGGTTTATTGGGGGCCGTGCAAACTATTTGATCTTGCATGGGATGCTTCAAATTATGGCCCCTAAATCGGGTTTATAATGGTTTTTTTTGTCCGTAAAGATATTCCAACATCCATATTATTTGATTCTGGCAATGCCAAATGGTTTGTGATAACTAACGAAATCGACTCCTTGGTTGCAACAAGGGCTATAAGCTGGGCGATTGACGATAACGGCTTGACCGGAAACAGAAGAATTAAAGCCGTATCTGCTGAAGTTGCAACATTTATTGTGGTACGAAACCTTCAGGCAGGTGGTTTCCACGACATTGAAACACAATAGCCCGGATAATTATCACTGCAGGAACAGGATTGCCATGAACCAAGAAATCAATATGCCGGCCCCCGGAAAAATTCTGGCCGAGGCCATAGATCGGGGTCAAAGCGCCCTGTCCGAATTTCAATCCAAGCGCCTGCTGGCCTGCTATGGAGTTCCGGTTACCCGGGAAGCTTTGGCCAAAGATGCCGGCCAAGCCATGGAAATCGCCCGCCGGATCGGCGGACCGGTGGCATTGAAGGCCTGCTCGGCTCTTCTGATGCATAAAAGCGAGAGGGGCCTGGTGATGCTGAACCTCAAATCCGATGATGAGGTGGGCCGAGCCTATGAGAAGCTTGCCAGTGCTGCCGGCTTCGAGCTGGAAGGAGTCCTGGTGCAGGAGATGGTAGATGGCCAGAGAGAATTGATGGCCGGCCTGATGCGCGACAGCCAGTTTGGTCCCTGCGTGATGCTGGGGCTCGGAGGTGTCTTGACTGAGGCGATGGATGATGCCGTAATGCGCATGGCCCCGGTGAATGAAAACGATGTTGCCGGCATGATGGCCGGCTTGCGCTGCAAGGACATTTTGGGGGCGTTTCGCGGACAGTCACCGGCCGATGCCCTGACCCTGGTGGCGGTGCTGACCGGGCTGGGCCGCATCGGTCTGGAACACGAGTCGGTCGCAGAAATCGACATCAATCCCCTGGTCATCAGCCCCAAAGGGCGGATCGTGGCAGTTGATGCGCTGGTCGTTCTGAAGAAAGGAAAAAGCCATGCTGTCACGCATTGACCAAAGCCCGCTTTACCGGGTCGCCAACCCCCGGAGCATAGTTTTTTTCGGCGGCTCCAACAAAATCGAATCTATGGGAACAAATATTTTAATGTCCCTTCTGGGCATGGGGTTTGATGGGCCGGTTTTTCCGGTCCACCCCAAAGAAAAAACCGTTCAGGGCCTGACCGCCTACGCCAGCGTGCTGGATCTTCCCGTAACCCCCGATCTTGCGGTGATGGTCCTGCCAACAGCTTCGGTCAATCCGACCATTGAACAATGCGGCCGCATGGGGATCCGCCAGGTCGTCGTGGTTTCCGGTGGGTTTAAGGAAGTGGGGGGCGAGGGGCCGACCCTGGAATACGAAATGGTGGAAATCTGCCGGCGTTACGGCATCACCCTGATCGGACCAAACTGCCTGGGGGTGGCCAACCCCCACCATAAGCTCAACACCACTTTTTTGCCCTTTGAGGGCCGGCCCGGGTTCATCGGTCTGGCTTCCCAAAGCGGCAGTTTTATCACCCAGATGTTCAACTACATGGCCCGGCACCATCTTGGGTTTAGCACGGCTTTCAGCGTGGGCAATTCGGCCTGCATCGACATCGTGGATTGTCTGGACTATCTGGGAGCCTGCCCCCATACCAGGGTCATCACTCTGTATATCGAAGGCCTTACCCGGGGCCGGGCCTTTGTAGAAACGGCCCGTGCCATTTCGCCGCAAAAGCCCATTGTGGCCCTCTACGTTGGGGGCAGTCCGGCCGGCCGCAAGGCCGGAAGCTCCCATACCGGAGCCATGGCCGGACCGGATCGCCTCTATGACGGCATCTTTCGCCAGGCCGGCATCATCCGGGCAGCAAACCTGACTGAATTGTTCGACTTTGCCTGGGTATTGGGAACCCAGCCCAAACCCAGGAGCCGCGGGGTAGTGATTCAGACCCATTCCGGTGGACCCGGCGCGGTTGCAGCCGATGCTGTAGGCCGGACTGGTCTGACTCTTCCCGATCTTTCCGTTCAGACGTTGGAAGCTCTGCAGCCCTATGTGCCCCACACCGGATCGGTGGCCAATCCCGTTGACCTGACCTTTTCAAAAAATCCAATGGACTTTTTTGCGGCCATTCCAAAGGTGCTGCTGGAAGATAATAATGTTGCCATGCTGATGGTCTATTTTCTCATCCCCTTGCCGGTGATCCGCCGGGCCATGGCACAAATGGGGGTTGCCCCCGAGCGCCTTGAAAGCGAAGCCGGCCAGATGGTGGCCGAATATGCCAGGGCGTTTTCCCAATTGCACCTGCAGGCCCGCAAACCCGTGGTGGGATATACCTGGCGGGGGCTTGAGGAGCGATTTGTCCAGTTGCTCATGGAAAACGGGGTACCGCTTTTCCCCGAACCCGAGCGTGCCGCCCGTGCATTGGCAGCTCTGGTGCGTTACCATGAATGGCGCAAAGTAATAAATGCTGACCCTGTGACAGGTTGACGTAAGAAGTAAAAGATGTTGTTCAACAGTCTCGTAATGCTGACGCAATAGAGATCAAAATAGTAGAAAATCTCTGTGCCGGGCAGAAAGCAGGTGATTTATTGGGGTCGGGCCGCACAAACTATTTGATATGATATGAAATACTGCCGATTATAGCCCTTAAATCGGGCCTATAATGAGTTTTTCGAGGGCAAAAAGGCCGTTTTTCAGGCTACAGAGTGCGCCCGGCGCCACTTTTCAAGATACATATTTATTTCCGCATCCCATTTCCCCTCATCCCATGGCAAAACAGGAGCGCACAGTTTCCTTATCCGCCCGAGATGCTCTTTTCCGCCCCCGGGAGTTATCAGGCCTATTCGAACCCTTCTTAAGAGCAGGTCCTCAAGATGCCTTATCGCTTCATGTTTTGCCGCATATCGTATTTCAGCCCAGACAGTAGTGGTTCCAGGAATAAAAGATAAATCGTCAGCTTCGGAATCTTTTAAAATCTCTTTTGCGCCTTCGCCATATCGCCCGGTAAGACGCCGCAACAGCAGAGGAGAAATTCTGTCATCTATAATATTCTCCGGAATTGATTTGAAAGTCTCTTCGTCTTTTACCGGTTGAGCCTGAGGTAGAAACGGCATGGCCGCTTTCAGGGCATCGGCCGCGAGTTTCCTGAAGGTGGTCAGCTTTCCGCCGGTTATCGTCACAAGACCTCTGTTTATCCACACAACATGCTCACGGGACTCCTTTGAGGGAGCAAGTTGTTTTCTGCTTAAAACGGGCCTTATTCCGGCATAGGAGGATAAAGCGTCATTTATCGATATTTCAAGAGAAGGGAAAAAAGCGTTGAGGCCGTCCATCAGGTATGAAATCTCTTCGTTGCTGATAACCGGCTCCAGAGAGATGTCATTTTTATGGTCAACATCCGTCGTGCCGTATATTACAGCTCCTTCCCACGGGATAATAAATATGGGTCTTCTGTCGGCAGGATGAAAAAAAGTAATGCCTTCGGGAAATGGAAATGCCCATCCCGGGAATACAAGGTGACTTCCTTTTAAAGGACGCAGATGAAGGCTTTGGTCGGGAGAGGGATGGATTTTTTCAGCCCATGAGCCTGTTGCATTTATTACGGCGCGGGTCAAGATCTGTTTTGTTTCACCCGTTTCACTCTCCTGTATGACGACTCCGGCTACATCTCCCCGGGCATTCCGGCTTATTTCAGTAACACCGGCATAATTTATGGCACATCCGCCCGATAAGAGAGCTTCCTTGATTACCCGGAGCACAAGCCTCGCATCATCAACCTGAGCATCTCTGAAATAAAAACCTCCCAGAAGATTTTCCTGCTTTACTCCTGGGACACGCATTGAAAATTCATTCTGACCGTAAAACTTGTGATCCCTGCGGTGCGACATGAAATCATAAATCCTGAGCCCGGCTTCGAGAGAGAGTCTTCCGGGGCTTCTGTTGCCGTATACCGGCGTCATGAAACCAATGGGCTCAACCAGTCCCTTGGCCTCCCTTATAAGTCTTTCCCGTTCTCTTACGGAAATATATGTCAGATAGAGGCGACCTTCTTTGAGATAACGCAATCCCCCGTGAACAAGTTTGGAAGAGCGGCTCGATGTTCCGGACGCAAAGTCATTTCGTTCAACAAGAAGAGCCTTCAATCCCATCCGGGAAGCGTTAAGCAAAATACCCGCACCGGTTATCCCCCCGCCCACAACAACAAGATCCCACTCATCTCTCAAATCAGCTATGTTCATAAAACTGGTCCCAATTTATTAAGTTTCTGGTCTCTGGTTTCTGGTTCCTGAACTCTCGCCTTATGCCCTACTCGGACATCGAATATCGGACTTCATTTTTTTCGATATTCGATGTCCGAAGTACGATATTCGGCTTTTGCCTCACGCCTTTCGCCTCACGCCTTATCACAACAATTTGCCCGGATTCATGCGCTCATCAGGATCGATATGGTTAAACATGTTTTTTAAAATACTCATACCGATCGGCCCTTTTTCGGCAGCCATGTATTCCTTATGATCAAAACCAACCCCGTGATGATGGCTGATTGTCCCCCCTGCGGCAACCACTGCAAGGCTTGCGGCTTTTTTAAGAATCTGCCATCTTCTTAAAGTCTCTTCCGCTGTTTTTGGTATGCGAAAAACATAGGTTGTGTAGATGCTGGAGCCGGTTGTATAAAGATGAGAAAGATGGGTAAAGACATGAATTTTTTCATCATACTCCGCAAGGGCGCCTCTTATCCTTTCTTCAATCGATTTTACGGCAGGAAGAACCTTGTCCCATGTCAGGGCTGTCTCAAACGTATCTACCGCGTAACCCGATTCCCAGAGGGTGTTTCGCAGATAGGGCATTCTGAATCTGTTTTTCTTCCACGCTTCACCCATTACTTTGCCCACAGGAACGGCCTTGAAACGCTTCAGGATTGCTTTCGCCTCTTTTTTGACGGCTGAAACAAGGCGATTGCCGCCGATAAAACCTATAAGGCCCATGCATGCCTTTTTCTCCCTTGCGCCGCGCAGATTGAGATAACTCACAAGCAGGCCGGTCTGTTTTTCATGCCCGGCCATGGCAAGACTTGTAAATGTCTCGACCGGATTGCTTAGCCTTATCATTGAAAGGGGCAAGCGGCTTACCGCAAGCTCCCTCACCGCTTCGACACCCGATTCCCATGACGGGAAAAAATACCCGTAAACATCATCCCGCTCAGGCAGGGGGGTTATTCTAACAATGGCCTTTGTCAGCACACCCAGCCTTCCTTCAGCTCCGAGAACAAGATGGCGCAGATCAGGCCCGGCTGCCGATGCTGGAAAAGGAGGCAAAGTCATGACTCCTTTTGGAGTATGCAGTTCACCGCCTGCAAAAAGATTCTCTATTTTTCCGTAATGAAAAGACTGCTGGCCGCTTGATCTGGTCATAATCCAGCCTCCGAGAGAAGAATACTCGAAAGACTGCGGAAAATGACCGAGGGTAAAACCTTTTGCCCTCAGCCTTGCCTCGAGTTCCGGACCGAGCACTCCCGCTTCAAAGGTTGCAAGCAGGCTTTCCGGATCAAACTCTGTCAGCCTGTTAAGCCTTCTTAAAGAAAGGCTCAGGACGGGCCGCCCGGTATCCGGTATTTTAAGATGCCCGGTAACGCTTGTCCCCCCGCCGTATGGAATAACCACAATTCCGTGCTTTCCGGCAAACTCCATAAGATCATCAAGTTCTTCAACCGTCGAAGGAAATGCCACTCCGTCCGGGAATTTGTTCATAGTGCCGCACCGGAGATCTATCCAGTCCGGCATGCTCTGCCCGTGTGCATGGTGGAGCCTTGTTTCATGATTTACAGACACAAGGTCATGTGAAGGCATGTTTGAAGCGGGCACGTGTTCCAGAATCTTTTCAAGAGGGAAGTCCTCTCCGGGAGACCCTTCTCCGATCAGTCCTTTTAGTATTTCAAGCCCCTTTTCAGGAAGTTCAACATTAACCGAAAGATCACCCCAACCGTTCCAGCGTTTCATTTACCACACTCCATCTATATGCACTCCACAATATGGGCACTTGCTGTTTTCAACCACATTCTTTCTTATGTTAAAGCCCAGCCTGGAGATAAGAACCTTTCTGCAACTGTAACAGAATGTGCTTTCTCCGCTTTCCCCGGGGACATTTCCTGTATAAACATATTTTAATCCGCAATTTATCCCGATCTCTCTTGCAGCAACAAGAGTTTCAACGGGAGTAGAAGGCCTGTCTTCAAGCTTGTAAGTCGGGTGAAACCTGCTTATGTGCCAAGGAGTCTCGGGGCCAAGTGAATCGGCAATAAACAGGGCAAGTTCTTCAATCTCTTTTTTATCATCGTTTAAGCCCGGAATAAGCAGGGTTGTGACTTCCACAAAAATGCCGGAAGACTTCATATCCACTAATGTTTCCTTGACATTTTCTATCTTTGCCCCGCACATTTTTTTGTAAAAGTCTTTGTTGTATGCCTTTAAATCCACATTTGCCGCATCAAGAAAGGGCTGAATCATGCCAAGCGCTTCTCTGGACATGTAGCCATTTGTTACAAAAATATTCTTTAAATCTTTTTCACGGGCAAGCCTCGCCGTATCTCTTGCAAATTCAAAAAAGACCGTAGGTTCAGTATAAGTATAGGAGATGCTCCTGCACTTTCCTTTTATCGCAGCAGAAACAACATCTTCAGGCGTAAAATTGTCCCCTGTTATCAAGCCTTTGTACTCTGAGGGCATCTGAGAAATATCCGCGTTCTGGCAGAAAAGGCATTTGAAATTGCACCCGGCTGTTGCAATCGAATAGGATAGACTTCCGGGCAGGAAATGAAAAAGGGGTTTTTTTTCTATGGGATCTATGTGCCTTGCTATAAGCTTTCCGTAAACAAGGGTATTAAGAATCCCCTCCCGGTTTTCACGAACACCGCATATCCCCCTCTTGCCGTTTTCAATGACACACCTGTGTTTGCAAAGATTGCACCTGACTATTTTATCCTTAAGGTGTTCATAAAGAAGGGCTTCCAAGGTCTCTCCTTATGCCGGCTTATCCCGCCACCGCGCTGCTGGTCTGTTTCGGGTAGGTAATTGTGAGAGGTGTTGTTCTGAACCGCGGAACAAGGGTGACAACTATACCCGCAAAGGATCCGAACGGATATTTTTTTGCTATGTTGGTCTGTTCAAACTTATCGGCAATTATCTGCGCGGGAAAAGAAAACCTGTTTACCGTTTCCCATGATACCGGGACATCTCCCAACAAGCCTCTGATAATCTTCTTGATTTCCCAGACATTAAAAAATCTTGCGTGCCTGTATACCGATTCGAAAAAAATCCCTTTTGTCCGCATGCTGACGAAATTAATCGAAAAACTGTTGAGAATTCCAATAAACACCTTGTCTTTCGCAACCCTGCAGGCTTCTTCTATAGCTTTTCCAGGGTCATCAACAAACTCCAGTGATGTGAAAAAGGAGGCATAATTGAAAGAATTATCATCAAAGGGAAGGTCTTCGGCAAAACCCCGTTTAAGCTCAACACGGTTTCCCAGCTTATGAAAAGCAGAATCGAGCATGTCCTGTGAAGGATCAATTCCGGTTGTGGAAAGCCCCATGTCTAAAAACGGAATAAGGCTTTCACCTGTTCCGCAACCTATATCGAGAACTGTTTCCCTCCGGGAAGGCCGAAGCATCTCTATCATGAGCTTTTTTTCGAGAATTGAAAAAAGCCTGTTATCCGGTTTTTCAAACCACTGGTCGTATTCTTTGGTATCCTGATTGTTAAACACGTATCCCATTGTGGTTCTCTGCAAATATATTAAAATATGCGGTTCTTGTCCCGGTTAGTCAGGAGAAAGGGGCCAAGGGTTCGAGGATTCATGGGTTCAAGCGTTTGTTTTCTAAGGATTTCACTTGTACCCTGGAATCCTTGAATCCTTATAGGATCAACAACAAATTTAGAGATGATCCAAATAGGCCAATACTTCTGCATAAAAAGTTCGTCAGGCTTCTTTTGGTGCCGCTGCCACTCCTTCCGGTTTTTTCCGGATTTTTCTTCTAAACCGGCGCTTCTTTTTAGGTTTGGGTTTTTCTCCTTGTGCTTCGGCCGGTTCCACAATTATTTTTGGCTCCGGGGACAATTCTGCAATTTCTTCAAATTCCGGATCTATTTCTGCTTTTTCTTCTATTTGGCCTTCAGGGGCAAAACCAAAAAAGCTGCCCGGGAAATGATCTTTTCCTGGTTTTTTCTCAAGCTCTCTTAAAGGCGCTCTCACAGGCTGCCTTGCAGGAGTCCTTGCCGGAAAGCTTTTTTGTTTTTCCCGTCCCCGGTTAAATCTCTCTTTTGTATCTTTTCCATGCCTGCTTCTGGTAAAAACAGGTTTGCTTGTATCTTCAACGAACCAGTCGTCTTCAGGCCAGACTACAGGTATTTTGTGGCCCAGTTTAGCCTCTATGCTCTCTAAGTATAATACAAAATCCTCGCAAGCGAGGGAGATGGCAATTCCATCCTTACCGGCTCGGGCAGTGCGCCCGATCCGGTGAATATAGTTTTCGGCATCCTGGGGGAGATCGTAATTAATTACATGGGTTATATCTTCAACATGAATGCCCCGGGAAGCAACATCTGTTGCAACCAGAATTTTAATGCTGCCATTTTTAAAACGCTCCATCAGACTGAAACGCTGGCGCTGGGGCAGATCACCCGTTATTCCCTCGGCAGGATAACCGTTTCTTTTCAGCTTTTCTGTTACCCATTCGACTCCAGATTTTGTGTTCACAAAAATAAGAGCCCTTGACCACTCTTCCCTCTTAAACAGACCAAGCAAAAGGGAAAACTTGGAATCCTTACCGACATGAAAAAGGCTCTGGTTTATCCCTTCAACAACCACCTCTTCAGGCGCAACAGAAATGAATTCCGGCAGATTCATGTATTCATATGTCAATTCCAGGACACTGTATGAAAGAGTTGCCGAAAAAAGCATGGATTGTCTTTTCTGATAATGAGGAAGCTTTTGCAGGATATACCGCATATCTTTTGAGAAACCCAGGTCAAGAAGGCGGTCGGCTTCATCGATCACCACGATCTTTATTTCTGCTGTTTTGAAAATTCCCTGCTTGAAATAATCGATAATTCTCCCGGGAGTGCATATAACAATATCAACTCCTTTGCGAAGTATATCGGCCTGCTTCTGATAATCGACACCCCCAACCACCTGCACGTGGGTTAACCCGGTGTAACGGCAAAGAATACTGGCCTCTTCATCGATTTGCTGAGCCAGTTCTCTTGTCGGGGCGACAATAATAGCCGATGGAAACCCAGCCACCCTGTCTTTAAACTCCAGAATGCGGGACATGACCGTAACCAGAAAGGCCGCGGTTTTTCCTGTCCCTGTCTGTGCCTGGCCGGCAATATCCTTGCCTATGAGCGATAAAGGCAATACCCTAGCCTGTATTGGTGTGCAAAAAGCAAAGCCTGCATCCTTTATTCCCATCAGTATCTCGGAAGGCAAATTGAATTCCTCAAAACTGACGCTTGTCAGAAAGTTTGGTTTTTCAGCACGTGGCGAAACTTCCGGTTCAGGAAGTTCTTGTTCATCTGTCATTTTTTCCTCATTCTGCTGAGATTAAGTGAACCGAAACAGCGAGCGAATTCCTCGCTGCTTGCAGCGGGGTTAGCGAGCAAATTAAAAATAGACTCTATTCCCTACGGTCGAAGATTCCCCGTAGTTTGCTGCGGGGAATCTTCGATAAAATTTATATTTGAGCAATTATACACCTTTGCTTTATTATTGCAAGAGCAGGATAAGCATAATCCTATTGTTTTTGTTTCGATTTATGGTTACAGATATAATAGCTCAGGCGGATAGACTATGATGTGAAAAAGATTACAGTGGCACGCATAAGTTCATACCTCAACCGGGCCTTTAACGGGGTATTATGCAAAGATACCGTGCAAAAGGAAGCACAGTCCTTTTAATACAGGAAAAGTAATGAAAGATTTCTTTAAAGTTACAGATCTGAACAAGGTTCTCGAATATGTATCTTTGTTTCAAACGGTCGCAACAGAGCAGATTTCCCTGCAGGATACACCCGGAAGAATCCTTGCCGAAAACATTATATCCGATATCGACCTTCCCGGTTTTTCCCGGTCAACAATGGACGGCTTCGCTGTCCGGGCCTCATCCACTTTTGGAGCGTCTGAAGAAAACCCGGCATATCTTTCGGTGGTCGGATCCATAGCCATGGGTGAATCTCCTTCCTTTTCCGTAAACCCTGGCGAAGCCGTAAAAATTTCAACCGGCGGTATGCTTCCAAAAGGAACGGACAGCGTAATGATGATTGAACATACAGAAGCCCTGGATGAAAAAACAATCGAAGTATATAAAAGCGTTGCTCCCGGCCAGCATATGATTGA
>JAHJJB010000206.1 GCA_018823005.1 Pseudomonadota bacterium
ATTTGGGGGCGTCCTCGAAGACCTGTGACGAATTTCCTGCGGTTCGCATACGCACCCATACCCAAACAATTTGAACGAGCTCCAATCGGAACATTATTCTGACAATCACTATAACGTGTGAAAGATTGATTTTGTGATTTTTGCGGTTTGGTGTGATATCTTGACTTAATATCATTACCCGAATATACTTATTCATCCTTGTAAACCGGATTCCATTATTACCCTTTAAGGAAAAAACATGCTGACAGTTAAAAACATAATGAAAACAGACATAATTTCAGTTTCCCCTGAAACTGAAATTACCTATGCCACAAAACTCCTTCTTGAAAACCATATAAATGGTCTTCCGGTAATTGACAAAAACGAAAAACTCGTTGGGATTATCTGCCAGAGCGACGTAATCGCACAGCAGAAAAAACTTCCTATTCCATCTTTTTTTTCCTTTCTTGATGGTTTTATCTCTTTTTCTTCCATGAAAAACCTCGAAAAAGAGGCTAAGAAAATTTCGGCCATCACCGTTTCTGAAGCCATGACCCCAAACCCGGTAACTGTCAGACCAGATACATTGATTGAAGTAGTTGCGGCTCTGATGGTCGACAATAATTTTCACACGCTGCCGGTTGTTGAAGGTGAAAAAGTTGTTGGAATTCTCGGCAAGGAAGATGTCTTAAGGACACTTATTCCCAGCAACGGCGCTTGAAAACATAATGCCGTCATTTTTTTTTCACCCGAACCCCCGAACCCTTGAACCGAAACAGCGAGCGCATTCATCGCTGCTTGCAGCGGGGTTAGCAAGCGAATCAAAAACAGATAAAAAGTCCTTCCGGTCGAAGATTCCCCGTAGCTTGCTACGGGGAGCTTCAATCCTTGGCCCCTTTTTTTAAATTAAATGTTTTCAGGAAAACAATCATATGAAACTTGGAATTACCGGACTGCCCGGTTCCGGAAAATCAACAATATTTGAAGCTCTTACCCAGAATATCCAGGATGATGGCCACAAGGTTGAAAACCGCATAGGAACAATAGAGGTGCCTGACAGCCGCGTTGAGGTTCTGGCGGATATGTATAAACCCTTAAAAACAATTTTCGCAAAAGTAGAATATTATCTTCCCGCAATTCATACGCAGAAAAGCGAGGCAAAGAAAGATCAGAATATCTGGACGCCGGTCAGAGACTGCGATGCCCTGATACATGTTGTAAGAAATTTTTCCGGATACGGACTTGATGCTCCAATGCCTTATAAAGACTATCTAAAACTTGACCAGGAGCTTATCCTTGCCGACCTTGTAACGGTTGAAAAACGCTTAGAGCGGATTGAAACAGACAAAAAAAGAGGGAAAAAAACGGACCAGGAGGAACTCACCCTTCTTATGTCCTGTCATGAAAGCCTTGAAAAAGAGGTTCCATTAAGAAAAATTCCGGAAATAGCATCCGCTCAGGTTTTGAGAGGTTTTGCTTTCGTGTCGGCGAAACCGGCTCTTGTTCTGTTCAACAATAACGACGATGATGCCGGGTTTCCCGAGGTGCAGGATCTTTTGACAAGAGAAGAATGCATGATTATCCGCGGAAAGCTTGAACAGGAGCTTTCACGCATGTCTTCTGAGGAGGCCGGCGATTTTCTATCCGAATACGGCATAAAAGAATCCGCAAGGGAAAGAGTAATAAAAAAATCTTATGAACTTCTGGGCCTCGTATCGTTTTTTACTGTCGGCGAAGATGAAGTAAGGGCATGGACTATTAAAAAAGAGACAAAAGCGCTCGATGCCGCCGAGGTGATTCATTCTGACATAAAAAAAGGATTTATCCGCGCGGAAGTTGTTTCATTCAAAGACCTGATGGATGCCGGAACATACCCGGAGGCCCGGAAAAAGGGCACAGTAAGGCTTGAGGGCAAGATCTACTGCGTACAGGACGGGGATATCATAAACTTCCGCTTCAACGTCTGATGGCTTCGTAAAAAGTCCCTCTGCTGTGTTGCGCTGCACCCTTCGTCATTGCAGCGTACTATGAGTACGCACCCTTCGGGATCCCGCGGTTGCGGTATTCCTCAGGATTGGCGCGCCTTGCATATGGACTTTTTACTTTGCCATCCGATTATTTTCATTTTATGTGCTCTTCAACGTCTGACGGCTTATCTGGAATAGCCTGCTATTTTATCAACATTATCGGTTAGTTCGTTGAGTATCCTTTCAACTTTTATCCTCAGGTTCTCCATATCCTTTTCGGAAATATCTTTAGGAATAAGGATAGGAGTGTGAAATTCCATAACAATTTTACTGAAGGGATACGGAATTATGGTCTTGTCCCAAGCCCTGTGGAAAGTAATAACCTTTGTGCCTGAACAGGCAATCGGTATAAAATACGCTCCTGCTTCCTTGGCAAGAACAAGCATTCCCTTTTTCAGTATGCGGGAAGG
>JAHJJB010000018.1 GCA_018823005.1 Pseudomonadota bacterium
ACAATAAATGGATAGGCGGTATCGCAAATCTGCTGGTGCTGCCATCTGTATTTGCCCGGTAGACTTTTATTTCACCAGCACAACTGTCAAATCAGCATGTCAGATGAAATCTGACACGAAGAAATGATCATGAAGATTCAGGCCGATTGTTTGTAAATATCATTGCGATTTCACGGAATAATTGTATTGGAGCTCCCCGCCGCAAGTATAGGTGCGTTGAGGCGGATTCGACCGTAAGGATTTTTGATCGATTCTATATTCGCTCGCTAACCCCGCCGCAAGCATCGGGGAATGCCGTCCGGCATTGCCGTGTGTCCGGCGCCCGCTGTTTCGGTTCAATTGTTAAAGAGACCTTTGAAGAACGTCCAATTTTGGCCAAGTACAAGGAATGCGATAATTTCAACCACAGGAATACATTGAGTATCTCGAGGATTGAAATTTGAGCATGACGCAGTAATCGGGCAAAAGGGGGCGTTATGCAAAGGTCTCTCAAAGTTATCACATGGAGGTGGAATGTTTATGGCCAAGGGAAAAGTTAAATCACGAAGTATCTGCTTAGCGAAAACTCCGACAGGAATACAGGGCTTTGATGAAATCATCGGCGGTGGATTGCCGGAGGGTCGTCCGACACTTGTCTGCGGGGCTGCCGGGAGCGGCAAAACTCTCTTTGCCATGGAGTTTATTGTCAGGGGTGCCACCCAGTATAATGAGCCGGGGGTTTTCATGTCTTTTGAGGAGACAGCTGAAGAACTTAGCAAAAACGTAGCATCTCTCGGGTATGATCTGAAACAGCTTTCCGCATCCAAACGACTTTTGCTTGATTATGTCAGGGTTGAGCGAAGCGAAATCGAGGAGACCGGTGAATATGACCTCGAAGGCCTCTTCATCCGCCTCGGACACGCGATCAATTCGATAGGGGCAAAAAGGGTCGTACTCGACACCATCGAATCTCTCTTCTCAGGGTTGCCAAACCCCCTGATCCTTCGGGCCGAACTGCGTCGACTTTTCCAATGGCTCAAAGACAAGGGCATGACAACCATCATTACGGGTGAAAAGGGAGAAAATACGTTCACCCGCCAGGGTCTTGAAGAATATGTCTCCGATTGTGTCATCTTTCTCGATCACCGGGTGTCAGATCAGCTTTCTACCCGCCGACTTCGGGTCGTCAAATACAGGGGTTCCAGCCATGGCACGAATGAATACCCCTTCTTGATTGAAGAGAGGGGGATTTCCGTGCTTCCTATCACATCCCTCGCGCTGAAACACCCTGTCACGACTCGGAGGATCTCTAGTGGCATCCAGCGCCTCGATACTATGTTCGAAGGAAAAGGATACTTCAGGGGAGGCAGTATCCTCCTCTCCGGCACGGCTGGAACGGGAAAGACCAGCGTATTAGCCTCTTTTGTAGATGCGGCATGCAGGCGCAGAGAGCGGTGTATATTCTTTGCCTTTGAAGAATCGGAAGCGCAGATTATCCGCAATATGCAATCCATCGGAATAGACCTTGAACCCTGGGTGAGAAAAGGCCTTTTAAGATTTTATGCCGAGCGGCCTTCGGTTTACGGGCTGGAAACTCACCTCATGACGATGCACAGGGCGACTAATGAATTCAAACCGTCCGTCGTGGTTGTTGACCCGATAACAAATTTCATACATTCAGGGAATTCTCTCGATGTCAAATCGATGCTGACACGGTTGGTCGATTTTCTGAAGATGAATCAGATTACGACCATGTTTACCACTCTGACTTCTGCCGGGAATGCACTTGAACAATCTGAGGCGGACATCTCCTCTCTGGCCGATACATGGATTCTGCTTCGAAGTATTGAGAGCGGCGGGGAGCGAAACCGCGGGTTATATATCCTCAAGTCCCGCGGAATGGACCACTCCAACCAGATCCGCGAGTTCCTGTTTACAGACAAAGGAATCAACCTCCTCGACGTCTATGTCGGTCCGGCAGGAGTTCTTACAGGGTCGGCACGACTTGTCCAGGAAACCCATGAGAAAGAGATAGAACTTGCTCATCTGCAGGAGATTGCGTTGAGAAAGATCAATATTGAGAGCCAGCTGAAGGTACTGGAGGCTAAGATTGCAGCCTTACATGCCGAATTTGAAGCTGGGAGCGCCGAGATAAAAAATATTAGTGAACAAGAAAGGGAGCGGCAGAAACTTCTTGCCCGGGAACAGAAGGCGATGGTTCAAATGCGCAAAGCGGACAAGAAATCCATCAAGAGGGCTATGAAATGAAACCGAAACCGGCGGCAAAATCCAAAAGAAACGTAAAGGGTAAGGATGAGACCTGGGAATTAAAACTTTATGTAGCAGGGCAAACCCTGAGATCGATAGAGGCCTTTGCCAATCTCAAGCTGCTCTGCGAAGAACATCTCAAAGGCAAATATCACATCGAAGTGATTGATCTCATTAAGAATCCTCAGCTTGCCAAAGGAGACCAGATTCTGGCCATCCCAACTTTAGTGAGGAAACTTCCCGAACCGATCAAGAAAATTATCGGGAACCTCTCCAACAGCGAGCAGGTTCTTGTAGGCCTCAATCTCAAAAAGCGGGTTTAAACAAGAATGATAGATGGAACGCAAAGAGAAAGGGCGGTTTTGCTATAAAGAAGGAGCAAGGATGTGAAAACTAAAAAAAAGACAGCAATGGCAGGACAAATACCTGAAGAAAAAGAAAAGGAGATTTATATCCTTCGGCTATACGTTACCGGTTTAACGCCGAAGTCACAAAGGGCTATCAAAAACATCAAAAATATTTGTGATGCGCATCTTGGCGGACGTTACGAACTTGAGGTGATTGATGTCTATAAGTATCCTGCCCTCGCCAAAGGGGAACAGGTCATTGCTACTCCGACGCTCATTAAAAAACTTCCCCTGCCTCTGCGAAGTTTTATAGGCGATCTCTCAAATACGGATCGGGTTCTATTCGGATTGGATTTAAGGCTCAACGAGAAGTAGATGCGTGATCCACAATTCTTAATGGAACATATGACTTTATGAAAAAGGATAAAATGACTAACGATCAGCTCCTGGCTGAGAATGAAGATCTGCGCAGGCGTCTGGAAGAGGCCGGAGAAACGCTGCATGCTATTTATCATGGCGAGGTTGATGCCCTGGTTGTTGCGGGAACCGACGGCGATCAGGTTTTTACTTTAAATGGCGCAGAAACTCCTTACCGCATCCTTCTGGAAACGATGAATGAAGGCGCAGTCACAGTAATTGCAGACGGCACTATAATCTATTGCAACAAACGGTTTGCAGAAATGATTAAAATGCGCCCACTCCAGGTAATCAATTCGTCGATACATGATGTCATCCCGCCTGCGGAAAAAAAGCTGTTTGATGGAATCCTCAGCCAGAGGGGTAAAGGCGAGATTTCTCTTCGCGCTAAAGATGAAGTTCATATCCCAGTACATCTCTCCTGCTCTTCCCTGGAAACAGGCGATACGCTGCTAGTCTGCATGGTTGTTACTGATTTATCCGATCAGAAACGAAGCGAGGAGATTCTGAAAGCAGGAAGACTTTCCCGCTCCATTCTTGAACAGGCAACAGAAGCCATAATTGTCTGTGATGTGAGCGGGAAAATAACCAGGGCAAGCAGGATGGCCCATGAGCTTTGCGGTAAGAACCTCCTGCTTCAGCACTTTGATGACATGTTTGCTCTTTGGGTCAACCAGGAAGGCGCCAGTCGGTCCCGATTTTCCATTTTAATGCCTTTGGAGGGTGAGTTTGTCGTCAGCGTTGGAGTCAGCTTCAGTCGGGATGATGGCAAGGTGTTTGATCTATTGCTCAGTGCGCGACCATTATTAGACCGGAAGAAAAAGATTCAAGGGAGTATCGTTACTCTAATGGATGTCACCGAGATGAAAAGGACAGCGGAGGCGGTAAATGTTTCTGAAGCACGCTATCGCAGGCTTTTTGAAGCAGCTCGGGATGGGATATTAATCCTTGATTACGAAACAGAGAAAGTATTGGATGTGAACACAATCATGGTGGAAATGTCGGGTTATCCGCATGAGCGTTATTTGGGTAAGAAACTCTGGGATATTGACGTCTTTAAAGGTCTTGAGGCAACCAAAGCTGCCTTTGGGGAGCTTCGGGACAAAGGATATTTCCGTTCCGAAGAGTTAAAGCTTGAGATGAAAGATGGACGGACCTTTCCCGTAGAATTTGTCGGCAGTGTATATAATGTTAATAATTCTAAAGTGATTCAGTGCAACATCCGCAATATTACCGAACGGAAATTTTTGTTAGAGGCTTTACAAAGATCTAAAAAAGAACTGGAACAAAGAGTGGATGAGCGGACCCTCGAACTTCAAAAAGCTCTTTTCGAGATAAAAGCAATGAAAGACAGGTTGGAGGCCGAGAATATTTACTTCCGTCATGAGATAAGATTAAGAAATAAATATTCAAAGATTCTCGGGCAGAGCGACTGCCTCAGACATGTTCTCTATCGGGCAGAGCAGGTCGCTCCTTCAGACACAACAGTCCTCATACTGGGCGAAACCGGTACAGGAAAGGATCTGATTGCCGATGCCATTCACAACCTTAGCCCTCGCAAGAACCGGCCGTTAATCACCGTCAATTGTGCCGCCCTGCCGGCCAATTTAATCGAAAGCGAACTGTTTGGCCGCGAAAAGGGGGCGTTTACCGGGGCCGATGCTCGTCAGATAGGCCGGTTCGAGATCGCCAATGGCTCCACTATTTGCCTGGACGAGATAGGGGAGCTTCCGCTGGAGTTGCAGTCGAAGCTGCTCCGGGTGATTCAGCATAACCAGTTTGAGCGCCTGGGTTCGAGCCATACCATCAAAGTCGATGTACGGATTATAGCAACGACAAATCGAGACCTTGAGAAAGAGATGCAGAAGGGCCGGTTCCGGCAGGACCTTTACTTTCGGCTCAACGTCTTCCCCATCACAGTTCCCCCGTTACGGCAGCGAGCGGATGATATCCCGATCTTGGTAGAGGCTTTCGTAGAGAGGTATGCCAAGAAACTGGGTAAACAGATCATGTCGATCCAGCAAGAGACGATGAAGACGCTGAAGGAATACACCTGGCCCGGAAACATCCGGGAGTTGGAAAATGTCATTGAGCGGGCCCTGATCCTGTGCAACGGTCCGGTTCTGCAACTGGCGGACAGACTGGATAATTCGTTATCTCCATTGCCTGCCATGATGACCCTGGAGGAGATGGAGCGAAATCAGATCCTTAAAACCCTTTCTAAAACGAGATGGCTCATCAACGGGAAGAACGGAGCCGCAGCGATCCTGGGCCTTCACCCGAGCACTTTAAGAGCAAGAATGCATAAGCTCGGGATAGTCCGGCCGGAGACAAATGAACCCGATTAGACTGTACACCTGCCATCAAAACATCTATAGTGATTGTCAGAATAATGTTCCGATTGAGTTCGTTAACATTGTTTGGGTATGGGTGCGTATGCGAACCGCAGAAATAACGACCTGCCCTTCGTCAACGGCGGAATATCCGCATCCATGAAATCCGTACAGCCCCAAAGAATTTCTCTCACGAAGCCGTTTATCGTATCCGCCTGTACAATCTTTATTGTCTATTTTGGGGCGTTCTCGAAGCCTGTGACAAATTTTCTGTGGTTCGCATACGCACCCATACCCAAACGGAACATATTTATGATATTTACTATAATAGTTTCCACTCGGAAACAAATTATGGACACTCACTATATGTTGAGGTTCCTCCACATATTGATGTCTGGCACATAATTTCATACCTCCCGGCCGTTTCCCCCTTTTAAACTAACAATCTGATATTATAAAATAAAACTAAGCCTCAGGTTTTTCTTGCCCTGATGGCATGCCATTTGCTGTTACATTTGCATGATCCTCGCAATCATACGCATGAATGTTCTTTCTGCGAAGCTCATGGAGCTGTCACAGACGGTAACTTTACTGTCCGATTCCATAAGGATGGAAAAGGGATGTCAGAGCTGTGAGTTCTGCCGGAGTATCGAGGATGAAAACAGACTCTTTATTATTGAAGAATGGGATACCCGGGAGAACCTTATGAGCCACATGAAATCGGCCAATTTCAGGGTTCTCCGGGGTGCAAGGAATCTTCTGAAAGAGCCCCAGGAAATGGTATTCCACACTGTTTTTCATCCGGGGAGGATTGAGAAAATATAAAAGAGCAGGTTCTTATCAGTTCTTACCAGTTCTTATCAAAGGAGGGGACGATGAAGAGAATAATAATGTTGTCAATGGTTTTAGTGATGATGTTTATATCTATTGGAGGATGTTGGGTAGGATTTGATGTAGATGGCAGGGGTGGAAGAGGCGGAGGACATCATGACAGAGGCGGAGGACATGACAAGGGTAGAGGACATGACAAAGATTGATGTCATGACAGGGATCAAAAGAAAAAATCTATCAACCAATGATTTAACAACAAACTTAAAGAAAGGATTTACCGTTATGAAAAAGAGAAATATCGTTATCCATTTGTTATTGATTGTAATGCTTATCGCCACCTTTTCAGCCTGTGCAGCGACAAGCACACGTGAAAGTTCAGGTGAATATATTGACGATTCGGTCATAACGACCAAGATAAAATCTCTTATTGCAGCAGATGATTTTCTCAAATCATTTCAGATCAGTGTAGAAACTTACCAGGGCACCGTTCAACTGAGCGGCTTCGTTAATTCTCAAAAGGCCGTCGA
>JAHJJB010000207.1 GCA_018823005.1 Pseudomonadota bacterium
CACCTTGAGCAGACGCACGAAATCATCAAGCTCCTGCGGGATATAATCTCTGCCGTTGCGCCCTATGTGGCGCTCGTCACCGAGACCAATCTGCCCCACAAAGAAAACATCGCTTACTTTGGCAACGGCAGCGATGAAGCGCATATGGTCTATAATTTCGCCCTGCCTCCGCTCGTGCTTCATGCCTTTTGCGCCGGCGACGCGAAAGTTCTCTCTGCCTGGGCCAATTCCATGTCCTCGGCCTACGAAACTGCAACCTTTTTTAATTTTCTCGATTCTCATGATGGGATCGGTCTTTTGGGGGCCAAGGATATTCTTTCTCCGGAGGATATTGATTTGCTCTGTCAACGAACAGAGAATCATGGAGGGTTTATTTCCTACAAAACCGCGGAGGACGGCACGGATGTTCCATATGAACTTAATATAACCTGGTACAGCGCTCTTAACAGGAAAGAGGACGGCGATTCGCTCAGAATTCAGATCAAACGGTTTATCGCCTCCCGTGCCATAGCTCTTGTTCTTCAGGGGGTGCCCGGTATATACCTGCACAGTCTTTTCGGCACTCATAATGACCATGCAGCGGTAGATGGAAATGGAACCAGTGAAAACCGCGTGATCAATCGTGCGATCGTTGATTACCTGTCTATTATGAGATCCATGACTCATTCCAAGAGCAAAAAATTCAGGATCAACAAAGCCCTTGGGAAAATGATCCTGGCGCGCACTACTCATAGGGCCTTTCACCCCGGCGGTCCTCAGAAGATTCTCTCACTATCGCCGGCGGTGTTTGCAGTGATGAGGACATCTCCGGGCGGAGACCGGCTGGTCGTGACCCTCACCAATGTGACCAGATCGAGGTGCAAGGTTCATATACCGCTAAAAGATGTGGGAGGGTTCAAGGGTCCCTGGCGGGACCTTTTGAGTGAAAAGGAGTTCAACACGAAACAGGACGTGCTCTCCATTACCCTCCAATCATACGACGTGCTATGGATCATCCCGCCATTCAGCGAAGAATGAAAAATGGCTGTCACCGCGCAACAGGCGATGTCATCAATATCTGATTTGTGTGTGGACCATTACAAGGGTAAAAAGAGCTTTATTTAAGCTACCCGAAGCAAACTACGGGGAATCTTCAACCGTAAGGAATAGCATCTTACTATAAATGTGCTCGCTATTCCGGTTCAAACGCAAGCTAAATTTCATAATGCGGAGCTTTTTCCCTCTTAAACCTTTTTATCAATCGGCCATCTATTGCGATTAAGCCGATAAAGATCATTCCCATTCCGGCAAATGCTTCCCATCCCAGTCGCTCTCCCAGCAGCATAACTCCGAGTAATATTGCACTGATGGGAATTAAAAAAGTGACAAGCAGAATATTTGCAGGTCCCGAAGTGGCCAATACTCGAAAATAGATAATGTAAGCAAAGGAGATACTAACCGTATAATGTTTCATGTGTGATTTTTGTGCTCTGTTTTCATCTTTTCTCTTTAACAATCTTAAAATTTTTATTAACGAATCAGCCTCTGTTTTGTTATTTTTTTAATAATCTTATATAAGGTGATCCTGCAACCCGAACATTGCTGATTTTTTAGCAAGATTCGGGTCGTCATCTTCTCATTATGGCATTATAGTATATAGCAATGAAAACAATATTGAGGCTCAAATGCATTTGAACGATTATTCAAAAAAGCCGGAAGATTACATAAGGATTGAGAAAGCCATTCAATTCATTGAGGCCAATTTCAAATCTCAGCCGAACCTTGAACAAATTGCAGAAAGCGTTCATCTGAGTAAATATCATTTCGATCGAATTTTTAAACGGTGGGCGGGGGTTAGTCCTATCCAATTCCTGCAATTTACGACCCTTGATTATACCAAACAGAAACTGGCCGAGTCCAAGAGCCTTCTCGAAACCGCTTTGGAAGCAGGCCTTTCTGGTCCCAGTCGTCTCCATGATTTATTTGTCACTTTCGAAGCAATGACTCCCGGTGAATATAAAATGAAGGCCGTCGGGTTAAAAATATCCTATGGTTTCAGCTATTCTCCATTCGGTGATTGCTTACTTGCCACCACCGAACGGGGTATTTGTCATTTTGGATTTGTAGAAGGGAATAAACGTTCGGAAGCGCTTAATCAGCTTTTTCAAACGTGGCCCGGAGCTACATTCACTGAAACATCCAGAGCTGTAAGCTCAATAGTGAATAGCATATTCAAAATTGATCAAACTAAAAATTTGCGACCGTTTAACTTACATCTTAAAGGTACAAACTTTCAAATTAATGTATGGAAAGCGTTATTAAGCATCCCTGAGGGATGGGTTGTAAGCTACCAGAGCCTTGCCTCTTATTTAGGATATCCTAAAGCATTTCGAGCTGTTGCGAACGCTGTTGCTGTCAATCCTGTTGCTTTTCTAATTCCTTGCCATAGGGTGATTGCTAAATCCGGAAAAATCCATCAATACCGGTGGGGATCCGCGAGAAAGAAAGCCTTAATCGGGTGGGAAGCGGCACGAACTGCATAAAATCGTAAAAGCAGGTCGGACTTTTACGAATCCATCAGTATCTGGAATCGGCGTATTCGACCCAGCCGCCTGCCATAACCAGCGCTCTGTCAAACTCCGAAATCTCAAAATTTACGGATTCTTTTATCTCTCCGGCCTTCAGGGTAAAAGAGCTTTCATCGAAAAGAGTCTCGATTTCCGTTTCGCTGTTTGAAAAAACCGAAAAAATCCTGTTTATGACTTCAGGGGAAAGCTCAACTGCCATCATCCCGCAGTTAAACATGTTCCTTTTAAAAATCCTGGCAAAACTCGAGGCAATGACAAGATTGATGCCGTTTGCCTCAAGCGCCCAGGGAGCATGCTCTCTCGATGATCCGCAACCGAAATTCTCCCGGGTTATGATGATGCTCTTTTCCTGAAGATCTTTCTTATTATTGAAACCTTCAAGGTTCATGTCTTCAAAAAGATAGGGCTTTAAAGCCTGCTTTGTGTTTTCAGTGAGATATTTTGCAGGAATTATTTCATCCGTATTAATATCATCTCTGTCAAGAAAAAGTGCCTTTCCGCTGAAAGTTTTCATAATTTTTATCTGCCGTTAAATAATTTTGAATTTGTTATATGACCTGCTATGGCGGTTGCTGCAGCAGTGGCCGGGCTCATAAGATGCACCATTCCGCCTTTTCCCATCCGCCCGATAAAATTCCTGTTTGTGGTGGAAGCACAGGCTTCTCCTTCTGCAAGGACTCCGTTGCTCATTCCGAGGCAGGCTCCGCAGGTCGGATTTGTGACGCAAAATCCGGCTTCAAGAAAAACGGTAATGAGCCCTTCATCAAGGGCCTGCCGGTAGATTTTCGGAGTAGCCGGAGAAACAACACCCCGAAGAGAATCGCTTATTTTATTCCCCTTTAATATTTCCGCCGCTACTCTCAGGTCATCTATTCTTCCGTTTGTGCACGAGCCTATATAAACCTGGTCGATTTTCGTGCCTTCCATCGCTTTTACAGGTTTAATATTATCGGGCCGGTATCCGAATGTTGCAACCGGCTCAAGGCTTGAAACATCATGTTGAACTGTTTTTGCATAGGAGGCATCGGGATCAGAACAAAGTATCTGAAACGCCTCAAGAGCCTTCTCTTTTGTTTTGTACTCATCCCTGATAAAGTCCCACAGGTATTCTACGGTGGTCATATCCGGCGCACATATTCCGCAGGTCGCTCCTGCTTCTATAGCCATGTTGCACATGGTCATTCTCGCATCCATACTCATATTTGAGACAACAGGGCCTGCAAATTCAATGACGTTGTTTGTCGCCCCGTTTACGCCGATTAGGCCGATTACAGAAAGAATAATGTCTTTGGCAAAAACACCTTTTTGCATTTTGCCGGTAACATTTATTCTTATGGTTTCAGGGTAACGAAGCGCGCATACGCCTTTTAATATACCGACCTCAAGGTCGGTTGTCCCGACTCCCGCGGCAAAAGCCCCGAAAGCACCATATGTGCAGGTGTGGGAATCGCCCATTATTATTGTAAATCCCGGTCTGGCAAAGCCTTTTTCAGGAAAAATAGCATGACACACCCCGTTTCTGCCAATGTCGTAAAAATCCCTGATCTTATGTCTTCTCGCCCAATCACGTAATATTTTGCCTTGAGTGGCAGTTTTGGAATCCTTGGCTGGAGAGACATGATCGATCACGGCCTTCACTTTAGATATGTCAAAAACCCGGTCTTTGCCCCGGGCTATGAGGTCGTTTATTGCAATAGGCGTTGTAATCTCATGACAGAAAACCGCGTCAAGCCTGATTACATAAATATCATCACATGGATTATCAATAATATGTGATTCAAAAATTTTTTCTGCAATTGTTTTTCCCATTTAAACCCCGGTTTTTTGAAAATTAATATCTGTTTTTCACACGAAGACACAAAGGCACTATAAAGGCTTATTAAAAAATTCGGGTTTTCTTTGTGCTCTCAGTGATCTTTGTGTGAGAATTAGCTTTTTACTAAGCCGTCAAGGTCAGTCCGAATCTGTTTTTAATACCGAAAGAAAGGCTGATTGCGGGATCATTACTTTTCCCACCATCTTCATCCGTTTTTTCCCCTTTTTCTGCTTTTCAAGGAGCTTGCGTTTTCTGGTGATGTCGCCTCCATAGCATTTTGCAGTAACATCTTTTCTGAAAGCGGAAACGGTGGATCTGGCAATTATTTTTGCCCCGATCGCTCCCTGGATAGCGATTTTAAACATCTGCCTCGGAATCTCTTCACGAAGCTTTTCACAAGCCATTCTTGCCCGTTCAACGGCCCTTTCGCTGTGAACTAACTGTGACAGAGCATCAACACGTTCGCCATTAATCAGAATATCCATTTTAACAAGGTCGGTGTCTCTGAAATCGATTATTTCATAATCAAAAGAGCCGTATCCCTGGGTTATGGATTTGAGCTTGTCATGAAAGTCAAAAATCACTTCGGCAAGCGGAAGTTCGAATATCATCTCAAGGCGGTTGCTTGTCAGGTATTGGTAATTCTTATTGATTCCGCGCCTGTCAAGACAGAGCTTCATAACGGCACCCATGTACCTGTCCGGTACGATTACAGCTGCGCGAATATAGGGTTCCTTTGTGCTTCCGATTCTGGTTGGATCCGGATAAAGGGACGGATTGTCAATTATCATTTCAGTGCCGTCGTTCATTATAAGGATATACTGAACAGAGGGCGCTGTCAGGATCAGGGAAAGATCGAATTCGCGTTCAAGACGCTCCTGCACAACCTCAAGATGAAGAAGTCCGAGGAAACCGCACCTGAAACCAAACCCTAAGGCAACAGACATGTCTTTTTCGTAAATCAGGGAGGCATCATTTAATTTGAGCTTCTCGATGGCTATTGCCAGTTCCTGGTATTCATCTGCTGCAACAGGATATATAGAAGAAAAAACAACAGGCTTTGCATCTTTAAATCCGGGGAGAGGTTTGTCTGCCGGACGGTTTTTTAAAGTTATGGTATCACCGCACCTGGTGTCAGTAACGGACTTTATGCCCGCAATAACATATCCGACCTGGCCTGCCGAAATTTCTTTTTTCGGAATGCGTTTAAGCTGAAATATTCCAATCTCTTCAGACTTGTGTGAAATCATGTTGGACATGAAAGTTATGACATCTCCCGTCCGGATCCTTCCTTCAAGGACCCTGAAATAAACAACGGTGCCGCGGAAGGCATCATAATGGGAATCAAAAATCAAGGCTTTAAAGGGAGCGTCAGGATCACCTGTCGGGGCAGGTAGAATTTTGACTATGCTTTCAAGCACATTATCTATTCCTATCCCCTCCTTGGCGGATACCAGTAAGGCGGTTGAGGGGTCAAGCCCAAGGTCCTCTTCGATCTGAAGCTTTACCCTTTCGATGTCGGCCGAAGGCAGGTCTATCTTGTTAATTACCGGTATAATTACGAGATTATGCTCCATAGCGAGGTAAAGGTTTGCAAGGGTTTGAGCTTCAACCCCCTGGCTTGCGTCAACAAGAAGGAGGGCGCCTTCGCACGAAGCGAGTGCTCTTGAGACTTCATATGAGAAATCGACATGACCCGGGGTATCGATCAGATTTAAAAAATATTGCTTGCCATCCTCTGCTCTATAAGGAAGGCAGACTGTCTGGCTTTTTATTGTAATTCCTCTTTCCCGTTCGATGTCCATGCTATCTAAAATCTGATCCTTAAAGTCCCTGATAGAAACAATCCCGGTGGCCTGGATCAGGCGGTCTGAAAGAGTCGATTTGCCGTGATCAATATGTGCTATTATGCTGAAGTTTCTTATATTATTCATTATTCAAAACTTTATTGACGTATTATAACATTAAACTTTCAATTTTTCGAAAAAAAGAGTATGGACATTACTCATAATCTTGGTGCCAGTTGACATTTCTCTAAATTAGAGGTACTTAACCCTTACAACCTTTAACTGCAACAGCAATTGTATTTCTTTCGACTTGCTGCGGGGATCTGATAAAAAGCCAAAACCCGGCTTTTTATCAGATTGTTTCAAATCATGTCAAGACCGGCCGGCTTTTATTAGATTATTATAACCTTTTAATGCTGATAAAACAATCGCAAAAATGGATGCCAGTATATTAATAGTAGACGATGATCCGGCAATAAGAAAATCGATGAGTGAATTCATCGATTTTTCCGGTTACAAATCTTTGCAGGCCGAAAGCGGCGTTAATGCTCTTGAACTTTTAAAAGTAAAGCATGTTGATGTGGTTATAACGGACATCATGATGCCGGACATGAACGGCCTTGAGCTTACGGATTTAATAAAAAAAGATTTTGACACTGAAGTAATAGTTATTACAGGCTACAGCGGTGATTATTCCTATGTTGATGCTATAGGAAAAGGAGCGAGTGACTTTATATTCAAACCGTTCCGCCTGGAAGAGCTCCTGTTAAGGCTGAAAAGGGTGCTGAGAGAGCGCCAGCAGGCAAAGGAACGATACATGCTGCTTGGCAAACTTGAAAGGCTTGCCATAACAGACAGCCTCACAACTCTCTATAATTCAAGGCATTTTTATGCCCAGCTTGAGATAGAATTGGACAGGGCGAACAGGTACAGGCGCCCTCTTTCTCTTTTGTTTCTTGATATAGACCGTTTCAAGGATTTCAATGATTCTTATGGTCATCTTGAAGGTGACAAGGTCCTCTTCAGAATAGGGCAGATTATTAATTCCTGTCTGAGGATTATGGATTCGGCCCATAGATATGGCGGAGAAGAATTTACGATTATTTTACCCGAAACAAACGGCAGAAAGGCTGTTAATGTTGGTAAAAGGATAAGGGCTGCAACTGAAGCAGAGGTGTTTAATCCTTTACCGGGAAAAATGGCGAACGTAACGATAAGTATAGGAGCAACACAATATTCCTATAAAGAGGAGGTCTCTGCTTTTATCCAGAGGGCAGATAAAGCCATGTACTTGTCAAAACAAAAAGGCCGCAACAGGGTTTCCTACCTCTATAAAGAAGAATCAGAACAAGTCAAATCATAAAATGGTAAATTATAAATTTCTCCTTACCCCGTCTTCAGATCAGATCAGGCATATCATCTCTCTTTATCGCATGGCAGGGTGGTGGGCAAAGGATGTTCCGGATGACCCACTCCTGGTTGAGAGGATTATTGCCGGCAGCCACTGCTTCATGGTTGCGACTGAAGGTGAAGAGGTTGTTGGTATGGGTAGAGCGATCAGCGACAGGGCAAGCGATGCATATATTCAGGATCTGACTGTTCAGGAGAAATACAGGGAGATGGGTGTTGGAACGGAAATTGTAAAAAGAGTTTTAAGCCGCCTTGAAGAAGACGGCATAAAATGGATTGCCTTGATTGCTGAAAGAAATTCGCACGAATTTTACGAGCACTTTGGATATAAGATAATGCCTGATTCGATGCCGATGATAAAAATACTGACATGAAAATGAAACATATTAAATATTCCGATTATTCCAAACTGAAAGGATTTTTCAGGCACCAGAGATATCCGCTTTGCGTTTATTCGCTTCCTTCAATCCTGGCCTGGAGCAATGAATATTACATGCCCTACGGTGCTATTGAGAATGATGCCTTAATTGTTGCTGCGGAATTTGCAGAACAAAAAGAGAACCGTCACCTCATACTTCCTGTCTCTCCTTCAAGGGAATATTCTCCCCAAGAACTTTATGAGCTTGCCGAAAAGCTTGGGTTTACGAGCTACTGGTTTGTTCCGGGTGACTACATGGAAAGATACGCAAAAAGAGAGATCAAATCTTTATTTAAGATAACTGTTCAAAAAGAATATGAGGACTATGTTTATCAGGCAGCCGACCTTGCTGAACTTAAAGGGAATAAATATTCGCAGAAGCGAAATCTGATCCATCAGTTTGAAAGGGATTATTTGTCAAGAGGGCGTGCGGAAGCTGGTGAAATAAACAGATCTGTTTCATCGGAATGCATAGATTTTCTGGAGAAATGGTGTAAAGAGCGGGATTGCGATACAGCCGGGAACGATGATCTGGCCTGTGAAAAAAAGGCTGCCATAAAAACGATTCAACATATTGATATTATTGATGCAAAGGGAATATATCTCCGTGTGGACGGAGAGATCAGCGCTTTCGGAATTGCTTCTTATCTTACGGATAATATGGGCGTGCTTCATTTTGAAAAGGCTTTTGCCGGCATAAAAGGGCTTTACCAGTATTTCGACAATTTGTGCGCAAAGCGCCTTTTTGAAGGGTACGGGTACATCAATAAGGAAAGCGACATGAATATTCCCGGTCTTGCAAAAGTAAAACAGTCGTATCATCCAGCCATGAGGATTAAATCCTACAGACTGGACCTGCGGTAATACTTGATAGGCTGTAGGCGTTTAGACTGTAGGAGAAAGGTTCGAGATAGATCAAAGCAAATGGGTATGACATCAGTTCATGAGCCGGTTTTTTTCGAAAAACCCTAACAGCCTTCAGTCTATAGTCTAAAAGCCTGAGTAGTTTCAGGTTCAGGGCCCAATGGCCATTTTGAGGAGAAGATCCCCCTTCGGGCCGCCTTTTATTTCCTGCCCTGCCTCTTTCAGGCGCAAAACGCTTCCTTCTGTCAGACCCGGAGGAACTACGACCTTGTATAGCTTTTTCCGGAATCCCATGGAAAGACTGACGATTTTCTGTGTTCCAAGAAGTGCTTCGTTATGAGAGATATGAATAGTCCCGTAAAGATTATTATCGTTTGCTGAAACAACCGGCCTTATAACCTGCAGTCTGTTGCTCTTTTTCCTTTCAGTAAAACCGCGTACTGCTCCGGATAAGCCGGTTTCAGGTATAATGGTGAATATTTTCAGCCAGAGCATACCGAATAGAAACCCGCCGATATGTGCCCACCACGCAATTCCGCCTGCCTGTCCATTGCTTCCGGCGGCATTCAGGAATTGCAGCAGAAACCAGAAAGCAAGAAAGAAAAAGGCCGGTATTTCCACAATCCACGGTATAATAATTATGGGGATCAGGGTTAAAATTTTTGAATTGGGATAAAGTATGAAGTAAGCGCCCATCACACCTGCTATGGCTCCGCTGGCACCTATTGTCGGATAATATGAATAATAATTGAAAAAAAGATGTGTTAAGCCCGACGAAAGGCCGCAGATTAAATAAAATGCGAGGTAGCGTAAAGGTCCAAGCCGGTCTTCCACATTATCCCCGAATATATACAGGGTCCACATGTTGCCTAAAAGATGCAATAAACCACCGTGGAGAAACATGAAAGAAATGAAGGGAACTATCTGTTCTGATATTGAAAAATAACGAGCGACTTCGAGTACAGAGTACCGTGCAGGCACAAGACCGTAAAGGTAAGTAAAATTGTAAAGATTTGAGCCCTGAGCCATCTGGACAAGATAAACAACTATATTTATACCAATTATTGTGTTGTTTACGACCGGATAATTTTTAGAGGATATTGTGTCCCGAAGGGGTATCATTGAATTATCCGCATGCTCAGATCCATACTCCTTGCTGAGTGCGTAAGGGCTCCTACTGAAATAATATCTACCCCTGAACCGGAAAAAAGCTTCAGGCTCTCTTTGGTGATTCCTCCCGAAACTTCTATAAGAGCTCTATTACCAATAAGAGCAACGGCTTCTCTTATCCGGTCTATGTCCATGTTATCCAGCATGATAACATCTGCTTTTGCTTCAAGGGCTTCTTTTACTGAAGGAAAATCGGAGACCTCAACTTCAATTTTAACAAGATGTGAAACTTTGCCCCGTACGCTTTCAACTGCCTTTGTGATTCCGCCGCATGCAACAATATGATTATCCTTTATCAATACGCCGTCATATAGCCCCATTCTGTGATTATACGCCCCGCCGACTCTTACAGCATATTTTTCAAGCACTCTCCATCCGGGTATCGTTTTCCGGGTATCAACAAGGCGAATATTCCTGTCATCAAGATGTTCAACATAGGAACGGACATTTGTGGCTATTCCTGACAGACGCTGGATAAAGTTTAAAGCAGTGCGCTCGCCCTTTAAAAGAGTGCGAAGTCTTCCTTCAATCTCCATTACGACAATCTCTTTTGCGACAGAATCGCCGTCTTTAAACAGAAATCTGCAGATAACCTCCGGGTCGATACAGGTAAAAACGTCCCTCGATATTTCAAGTCCTGCGATCACGAGCGGTTCTTTGGCAACAATAATGCCTTTCCCCATGATTTCAGGATCAACTATATTATCCGTGGTTATATCACCGGGACCAATATCTTCTTTAAGTGCGATTTGGATGAGCTCTTTTATGAAATGCATAATGTCAGATTCCAGTTTTTTCAACTAGTTCAGATGGCGTACAAAGTCATCGCTATGATGCTTAAATGCTCCTGATCTTGTCAAGGTTTGTCATAAGCTTCTGCTGTTTTTCAACAAAAATCTGATGTTTTTCTCTTACCTTATCGACAATGTCTGCCGGGGCTTTTGAAAGGAAATCATCATTTCTCAGCTTCTTTACCGAAGCGGCAATATCATCTTTCAGTTTGGTCAGTTCTTTTTCCAGGCGGTCTTTTTCCTTTGAAAAATCAATTATTCCTTCAAGAGAAATATACATTATTGCACCGCTTACGACTGTCATCGCCGCTCTCCTGGGTCTTTTACCGGGTTCCTCCACCAAAAAAGATTTCAGACCTGCGAGGTTGATAATAATATCATCGTTAAGGGAAAGGATTTTTCTCAGAGAGTCGTCATCCGACTGCAGGATTACATCGATAGATGCTGAAGGAGATATGTTCATTTCTCCTCTTACATTTCTTATACCTGTTATTATCCGGATAATAAGATCCATCATTGGTTCTGCTTCCGGATCACAGGATAAAGAGACGAAATCTTTCTCGTCTGCGGGAAAGACAGCTTTCATGATGGAACCTTCTGTTCCTGGAAGTTTGTGCCAGATCTCTTCCGTGACAAACGGTATAAAGGGATGAAGCAGAATAAGTGTGTCATGCAGGACCCGCCGGAGAACGCTCAGTGCGGCATCTTTTTTCTCTTCACCCTTATGCCCGTAAAGGCAGGGTTTTATGGCTTCCAGATACCAGTCGCATAGCTCATGCCAGACAAATTTATATAAAGTGCCTGCGGCATCATTGAATCTGTAAGTGTCGACTGAACCGGCGACACTCTCACTTGTATGTTTCAGCCTTGCAAGTATCCACTTGTCCGGAAGAGACAGGTCCGCGAATTTGATTTCAGTGTGACCCTGCTTCAGGTGCATGAGCGAAAAACGGGCGGCGTTCCACAGCTTGTTGATAAAATGGCGGTATCCTTCAACCCTTTTTTCGGACATCTTGATGTCCCTGCCCTGTGCTGCGAACGCGGCAAGTGTCATCCGGAAAGCATCAGTTCCGTATTGATCGATAATTTTTAAGGGATCAATGACGTTTCCTTTTGACTTGCTCATTTTCTTACCCTCTTCATCCCGGACAAGGGCATGGACGTACACATCTCTGAAAGGAACATCTTTCATGAAATGAATGCCCATCATCATCATCCGGGCAACCCAGAAGAAGAGAATATCAAAACCTGTAACAAGGACGGATGTTGGATAAAAGGTCTTCAGTAACGGCGTGTTTTCGGGCCATCCCATTGTTGAAAAAGGCCAGAGGGCGGAGCTGAACCACGTATCAAGAACATCGGTCTCCTGCACCAGAATGACGTTCCCGCATGCGGGGCATGTTTCGGGTGCTTCCATCGAGACGATGATATGCCGGCATTTGTCACATGTCCATGCCGGTATCTGGTGACCCCACCAGATCTGGCGCGAAATGCACCAGTCTTTTATATTTCTCATCCAGTCGTAATACGTATTCGTCCAGATTTCAGGGACAATCTTTGTGCTTCCGTTTTCAACTGCATCGATTGCTTTTTCTGCAAGGGGCTTTACTTTGACAAACCACTGCCTGGACAGGTTAGGTTCAACGATGGTTTTGCATCTGTAACAGTGCCCGACATTGTGCTTTATCGGCTCCATTTTTTCAAGAAGCCCTTCCTTCTTAAGTGATTTTATAACCGCTTCCCTGCATTTAAAGCGGTCAAGCCCCTCGAATTTTCCGGCTTCGGGAGTCATTTTTCCGTTATCATCTATAACTTTTATTTCAGGCAGGCTGTGCCGCTTCCCTATTTCAAAATCATTGGGATCGTGAGCAGGGGTTACCTTCAAAGCCCCTGTTCCAAAAGCCATGTCAACATAACCATCCATTATTATGGGTATTTTTCTGTTCAAAAGAGGAAGGATAACCGAGTCTGTCTTAAGATTCTGATATCGCGGATCATCGGGGTTCACTGCTACGGCGGTGTCTCCAAGCATTGTCTCCGGTCGGGTTGTCGCAATAACTATACTTCCGGAACCGTCCGAAAGAGGGTATCGGATATAATACAGATGGCTGTCAATCTCCTCGTGCTCGACTTCGAGATCGGCAAGGGCGGTATGGCAGCGGTGGCACCAGTTTATTATATAATTGCCCCTGTATATAAGGCCTTCATCATAAAGCTGAACAAAAACCCTCCGGACTGCAATTGAAAGACCTTCGTCCATGGTAAACCGTTCGAGTTTCCAGTCGCATGAGGCTCCAAGACGCTTGAGTTGGTTTATAATGGCGCTGCCTGATTGTCCGCGCCATTCCCAGACAGCTTCTATAAATTTTTCGCGGCCCAGTTTATGCCTGTCAGTTCCTTCAGAAGCCAGTTTCTTTTCAACAACATTCTGGGTTGCAATTCCGGCATGATCTGTCCCGGGCATCCAGAGTACATTGTCACCGCGTAATCTCCTGTAACGGCAAAGTATATCCTGCATGGTGACATTAAGGGCATGCCCCATATGAAGCACGCCTGTTACATTTGGCGGCGGAATTACAATTGAATAGCTTCTTTTATTGCTTTTTTCCAGAGCGGCGAAGAGATGTTCCTTCTCCCAGAATTCATACCAGCGCTTTTCAACTCCCCGCGGCTCATAACTCTTTTCAAGCAAATCTGAACTCATAGATATTACTCCCAAAAACATGGACCCGTAAAAAGTCCGATTTTCACACGAAGCCACAAAAGCACTAAGAAAGACCTATTCAAAACATTCAGTTTTTTCTTTGTGTTCTCAGTGATCTTTGTGTGAGAATGGTTTTTTACGAAGCCGACATCCTTGCCGTTAATAAAAAAAGGGGATTATAATAATCCCCGGTCTTATTTAAATAAATTTATTGGACTGTCCCAGGGATGTGTCCCCGGTAAAAGAAAATTATATCAGTCGATATCTTCTTCTTCATTAACACGAAGAATATTCTTTAACCTGATTATTTCCTGTGAAACAGCCCTTTCGATCACTTTAAAAAGTATGCCGTCGATTTTCTCTCCGAGCATCTTCTGAACCACCCGTTCAATAGCCTCTTCAAGCTGTTTTGCAGATACCGATATTGTTTCTGATTCTCCCGGGGCAAGATCCAGCTCAACGGTTTCAGAAATATCTCCGGGCACACCAATCTCGTCTTCTATTTTGAGGCCCAATGAGGCAGTAAAGTCATCTTTTTGAAAATTGTCTACCTCTGTATCATCATCGAGATCTTTCATAATAATGTCGGACATAATAATGTTCGATTCCTGAATCTCAGGATTATCAACTACCTCGGTGAGATCGATTATTTCTTCATCTTTATCCAATTCACTTTTCATTTCATCCAGAAGTTTCATCAACTCCATATCGCTGTCAGAATCTTTTTCCGGATAAGTTTTAACGGGTTTGTCCTTTTCGTCCATAATGATCCCCCATTTTTAATAAGGCTCTTAGAAATAAGGCGAAAGCTAAACAAGTCCCAACAATTACTTGGGAAACTATCATATGCGGCTATGTGTGTCAAGCTGTTTACCTTTTTGTTGACAACCCCGCAAAAAGTCCCCGTCGAGGCGAACTGTATTGCTCCTTGCACTTCAATCCCGGAACTCATGCCCCCTTGAATCCTCCTGCTCCATAAATTTTATTTGCAGGAAGCTTGTTAAAAATATAAAGAGGAAACATGCGACTTTTTTTTGTTGACCAATCTGAGCTTGCCGCTCCGGTGCCGACCCTAAGAGGTGCTGATGCGAGGCATATAATAAATGTTCTCCGCTTGAAACCGGAAGACAGGATAGGGCTTTTTGACGGGACAGGGAAACAGTACGAAGCCCGAATTGTTGCCATTTATTCCGGAAAAGTTGAGTTTTCAGTCACAGGTTACTGCCGCCCGGCCGTCGAGTCTGATCTTGAGCTTGTTGTGGCTCAGTCCTTCCTTAAGGAAAGCAAGATGGATGATCTTGTCCGACAACTTACCGAGCTCGGAATTACAAAATGGATACCATTTATTTCCGAGAGGTCAATTCCGAGACCTGACGATAAACGCCTTTCTGCCCGCGAAAAAAGATGGGAGAAAATCGCAAAAGAGGCAGCAAAACAATGCAAGCGCGTTAAAATCACCGAAATAGGAAAAACTGTTCCTTTTGAAGATGTTATAGCGCTTGAAAAGGATTGTGATCTTAAAATAGTGTTCTGGGAAAATGAAAAAAACCTTCTTGATCCGAAGAGCCTTGCTGCCGATCACGATTATTTGAAAAAAATTCTTGTAATGTTCGGGCCTGAAGGAGGTTTTTCGGTTAATGAAATTGAAAAGGTAAAAGAGCGCGGATTTATAACCGTAAGCATCGGTCCTCGTATCCTTAAAGCCGAAACAGCTACCATCTGTGCGTGCGCCCTGATACAGTTTCTTTTTGGAGATATGGGGCAAAAAAACCTTGACAAGAATGAGGGGTTAAAATAAATAAAACCTTTACTTTCAGAGACTCATATAAAAATATCTGCGTTTTCTGTTAGTAAGCAGTAAGCCGAGGTAGCTCAGTCGGTAGAGCAGCGGACTGAAAATCCGCGTGTCGACGGTTCAATTCCGCCCCTCGGCACCTTAAGAATTCAATATTTAAAGAGGGTTAGCCAACATGCTGGTTAGCCCTTTTTTCGTTAATATCAATGATTATGCCCGAAATTTTGCCCATGCGTGATTCCAAGTTTTATCAAACCGTTTGATTTTGTTGTCGCCCTTTTCGTTCAGAGAGACGTAAGGCAACATCACACGATTATTTTTCCGAGTTTCCCACTGGCTACTGATGACCTTCTTCAGTTCTTCATCAAGATAAACAGTCTGACTTAATAGATTTACAAGTTCTTGTTTCTGGTTTAAAATATAAAAAAAAGTGAATTTATAAGAAGGTGTGGTCCAGGACAAGGTTCACTATCAGATGCATCAGGCCGACCTGGCCGAAGCCATGATGGATATCTGGTCGGCCGTAAAAAGGAAATCCCCGAAGACATCCCGCCTGATAAGCTCATCCTGGTCGGCGATTGCCTTAAAAAGTTTAAAAAAGAAGACATTCCTGTGGAGGGTTGTCCGCCGGGGGAACCAGCCCCAAATTGGGCGATTGTGGATCGTATGACAGTGTCGGCGGATGAAGTGGATCTTACTGATCCTGAAATATTCAAACTCGTCAGAGGCAGGATTGGAACAAGATAAATGGAGCTTCTCAAAGATTAGACGTTTAATTCTTTAGAAATACGCTCCGATAGAAATATTTTGATGAGTGATTGATATGGCACATCTCTCTTATTGGCTATGATTTTTAACTCTTCAATCATGAACTCGGGCAGGCGTAAAGAAATTGTCTTTAAAGAAGGCTTGATGCGAGGAAGTAACACTTTTCTTGCCTTTGACCAGTCAATATAGTCAGAAGAATCAGCGTTTGCCCAAAAATCACGTTCTTCGGCTTCAGTTTTGAACTTAGGTATTTTTTTCATGGTATTTATACGCCTCCCTTTCCTTGCGATTCATATCTCGAGCTGAAATGATCCGTATAAGGTCATTTCTCACGGTAAAGACGATAAAAAGGTGTTTCCCTGAATCGCTTTTCCCTAGAGTATAGAACCTTGTCTCATAACTGGAATGCCCGACATCCTGGCTTATGACGAGTGGATGGTTGAAAAATACCTGCTCACATTCCGATGCTGATACGCCATGCTTCTCCCAATTCTTGAGCAAGTTGCCATCATCCCAGTCAAAGCCAATACAATTGGAAACAATTTCATCCTTTTCCATTTCCATAGAAATATGTATATTTCTAACATATACAGTTTGTCAATAGAAAAGATCAAATAGTGGTCGGGTGGTAGGGTTTTTGAAGAGGATATCGATCAATTACTTCCGCATGAAAGGATGAATCCCCGTTAGAATGGTCGAATGCTTGACTACAAGGAAGCGTGTCCCTTCATATAAATATTATCGGTTATTTCTTTTAGTCGATATTTTATTCCATTGCAGTAAATGCAAACAGCACATAAGAGATTTGGTCTTTTGCAGGAATAAATTGAAAAAATCTGTTATCAGGATTTTTTTAAATCATTAATTTTTTCAGGCTCTTTATTTTCAGCCTCTGTGGTTGCACCTTTGAAATTTTTTATTGCCTTACCGAGACCAGATCCTATTCCAGGAAGTTTGCCGGGTCCAAAAATAATCAGAACAATGACAAGTATTACTATAAGTTCCTGCATCCCTATTCCAAACATACAAACCTCCTATTTTAATAGTATTTTTATTTTAGTTCATGCACAAACTGCAAGAGCTTTTTTGCTTTCGTGTAGCGGTCTATAGCGATTCTTTCGTTACAGATGCATTTTTTATTGTCAGTGCTTTCATCTATAGTGATTGTCAGAATAATGTTCCGATTGAGTTCGTTAACATTGTTTGGGTATGGGTGCGTATGCGAACCGCAGAAATAACGACCTGCCCTTCGTCAACGGCGGAATATCCGCATCCATGAAATCCATACAGCCCC
>JAHJJB010000208.1 GCA_018823005.1 Pseudomonadota bacterium
AGGCGGATACCATAAACGGCCCCGTGAGAACGACCCATTTGGGGCTGCCCGGATTTCATGGATGCGGATATGCCGCCGTTGACGAAGGGCATGGAATTATTTCTGTGGTTCGCATACGCACCCATGCCCAAACTATTTAATGATCTCCAATCGGAATGTTATTTTGAGAACCGCTATAACTAAAATTTAATGTCAATGGGCGGAGAGGTGATGGACCGGGAAAGGATAGAAACGCATAATTTTATGGGCCCGCTGCCCTCCTCTCTGATCTGATTGTTAATTTTCAGAATTCAACAACCGGAGTCAATGGGATCTCCGGATAGATCTGCCCGTGACAAGGGGGCATGGAGTTGTATACCCAGTCGATATCGACGCTGCCTACTTCAGCAAAACGGGACGTTGAAAATCCGTTGAATGTTCCCCGGATCAGGACATCTTCCATTTTCATGGTCATGGCAAAAACCGCAACAGTGGTTCCTTTTGGAATCTTTTTCAATTCATTCCGGTAGGCTTTTGAGGAAAAAACGACTCTCCGGCTGTCTGCTGCCTGGCATTGAAGAACCGGTATGATTACCGGGAACCCGTCATCTGAAATCCATGCGATAAATTTTAATGCATCAAGCCGGTTGAAAATGCTTTCCGCAAACGGTTTGAGAATTCTTATCTGCCCGGAGGTTTTCAGACTTCCCTTGGCGAATCTGGTAACAAGAGATGCATATATGATCTGCCCAAGCGGCAAACCTTCCTGCCCGGATGTTTCTATAAGGTCAAGATAGTGAACCGTGTGGATTCCAAAATAGGCGTTGTAGCGGAACATGGGCAGATTGTTGTAAGCCTCAAATTCAGGGCCCTCTTTTCTCAGATGTGTCCACTTCGCTTTTCCCCGCCACAGCTTCCGGTCCAGAGTCATGATTAAAAAGCCGGCATTGTGGTTTTTTTGAATATATTCCTTGCTCTTTCCCTTGCAGAACTCTCCAAGGGTTACTATGGAGGGGCCTGCCGCCTGAATGGATGTGATCAAAGAGATATGGGGAAGTCCTTCCGGGTTGATGGAGGCCACAAGACCGATTTTTTCTTCCGGTTTAAAGGCTTTGATTTCATTTTCCGTAAATTCTTTTCTGGTATCAGGCATTGTCTGGCTCTCCTTTTTAGTTTGCGGCGGATCTGTTTTCCCGAAACGTTTTTTCTTCAAGGCTTGTGGAACCGGTCCATGCAACAATATCGGGATTTATACCGGATTCTCTTGCAATCCCGGCAAGCTGTTCCATGGATTCTTTTTGCATCAGCAATTCATTCCGGAGCACCCACTCTTCACCCAGGCGAAGATATTTGTCCTTACAGAGATTATTGAATGCACACAGCTCCCAGCGGTTCACGATATCGCCCAGGTTTTCCGCAATAAAGCGTCCGATCCCGGATATATTTTCCTCGCGTGCGGTCATGCCGGGAATAATCGGTGTTCTGATCCAGAGGGCTGCAGGATAAATATGGCTTCTTACGTATTCTGCCACATACAGGAGATTGCCGAGAATTCTGTCATTGTGCTCTCCTGTGAATTTTTTATGATTTTCGGAGTCAATTTCTTTGAAATCGTACAGCACCATGGATGAATAGGGAAGAAGCTGATTAAGCGCTTCGGTTGAGCATAAGCCGCAGGTATCGAGGGCTGTGTGGATCCCTCCTTCCCTCAGGGATTTCAGAAACATCCCGACAAATGCGGCCTGCATTCCGGGTTCACCTCCGGATACGGTAATACCGCCTCCGGATTTTTCAAAATAGGCCTTGTCCTTTACAACCTCTTTTGTCAGGTCGTCAATGGTCCACTCTTTTCCCAGAAGTTCCATGGCTGCCCCGGGGCACTCTTTGGCACATGCCCCGCATCCTGTACAGGCCGAACGGTTTATTTCAACGCCTGCTTCCGTATGTGAAAGCGCGTTGGACGGGCACACATCCAAACATGTTTTACATCCAAGGCATCTTGAACCAATCCAGTAAACCTGGGGCTGCATTGAAATGCTTTCCGGGTTGTGGCACCATTTGCATTTCAGGCTGCAGCCTTTAAAAAAAACGGTCGTGCGGATTCCCGGGCCGTCTTCCGTGGACATCCGCTGAATTTCAAGGATTCTTGCCGTTGCTCTAGAACCCATCGTGGCTGATCCTCTGGATGACTTCATTCTGCAACTCCCGTCCGACGGTCGTAAAA
>JAHJJB010000209.1 GCA_018823005.1 Pseudomonadota bacterium
TGCTCACGGAGCCGTTTATGGTATCCGCCTGTACAACATTTATCGACCATATGGGGGCGTGTCGAAACCTTAAGACAAATTTTCTGCGGATCGCATACGCACCCATACCCAAACGGAACATATTTATGAGAATTACTATAGCTGTTCAGAGGTATGGAGGCACAGACGGACTGATGGCTTATGTCGTTTAATACCAGACAACTTCGGTAAGGGGATAAGCAAGATAAATGTTTTGTCCGGGAAAAAGAGTCATCTCACGAGCTCTATCAAGAGTAATCCGAAATGAAAAGGTCTGGTTGCTTACCCTCATATTAATCATTACCCTATTTGCAACAGGTTCGAGCGATATCTGGGAAAGAACTCCATGAAGGGAGTGCTCACCCGGTTTAACGATGGGCCGGGCGAGACTTATTGAAATATGGCCCTGCGGAATCATTGCTGCTGCAGAAGGGCCGGGTGGTTCAGATACAAGGATCCTCTGACCATCTTCAAGCGCTTTCTCCCAGTAACCGTCATGCCCCTGATTCCATGGACCAAATATTATGTTTTCCGTGCCGTTTCCGATTATCTTTCCCTTAAACATCTGAAGAACATCGCCGCATATTTCGTGGAGCCACTTCCAGTCGTGGCTTGCGACAACAAGGGTTGTGCCCCATTCCCGCGAAGCCGTGAGCGCGCATGTCATAATTTGCCGGGCGCTGTCGGCATCTACGCTGGCTGTCGGCTCATCCAGTATCAGAACTTCCGGTTTCAGGACAAGACGTGCAGCCAGAGCCACCCTCTGTGCCTCACCGCCTGAAAGCATGTACCAGGGACGGCCTGAAAACTCGGAAGGAGGAAGCCCGACAAGAGCGAGGGACTCGTTCACCTGTTTCTGACACTGTGAAGAGTCGACCTTCCTCAATTTCAATCCATATGCAATGTTATCAAAGACCGAGCGTTTCAGAAGATAGGGTTCCTGAGCAAGAAGGCTTACGCGAAACCTGACTGCTTCGGAAAAAGGTTCAGCCTTCCGGCCATTGAATAAAATGGTTCCGTTTGTTTGGCTGTCCACAAAGGCCAGCAGGTTGAGAAGTGTGCTCTTTCCGCTTCCATTCGGTCCGACAAGCCCGGTGATTGATCCTGCGTGAATAGAGAGTTCTTCAATATCAACAGCCGGATGCCGGTTATAGAATTTTTTAATGCCGGACAGTTGATAGACAGGTGTATGCATGGTTATGAACGGTTCCTGAGGAATGAGAGTGAAAAATTAACTATACCGGCTATTGCCATCAGGATGAGGCCAAGCGCTATACCCATCTCAAACTGACCCTTGTTGGTTTCAAGCGCAATGGCGGTAGTTATTGTACGCGTATGCCATTTGATATTTCCACCGACCATCATTGCAATGCCAACCTCGGTAAGCACCCTGCCGTAAGCGTTCATGCCGGCAGCCAGGAGGCCGTATCGGGCCTCCCATACAGTAGAATAAAAAACCTGTTTTTTGTCGGCGCCAAGTGATATCAGTGTCACTCTTAGTTTATCATCAATACTTTCGACCGCTGTAGCGGTCAGCGCAATTACTATCGGAAGCGCAAGGATTGTCTGGCCTATGGCTATTCCCTCAAGGGTGAAAAGAAGTCCATATTCTCCTAGGGGACCCCGGCTTGTTAAAAATGCATAGACCAGAAGGCCGACAAGGACGGTCGGAAGAGACATCAGGGTATCCACTATTGTCCTTACATGTTTTTTCCATAAAAAATCATTGTGGCCCAGTAAGAAACCCAGCGGAATGCCGACAAGCAGGCTGGCAGCCATCGAATAGGTGGATACCCTGAGAGTTGCATATACAGCCGAATATGTTTCGCCATCTCCGGTTATCAGCAACTGAATTGCCTGAAGAAGGCCGTCTAAAAGAAAATTCATTTTGACCTTATTTCGAAGAAACGAAGAAAAGCTGTTTTCCGGAAAGTTTGAAGCCGGTAATCAGCTTCTGGGTTGAAGGCATGCTCATCCAGTCTGAAAAAGCCTTGGCAAGATCCGGTTTGACATTAGGGCATTTTGCCTGATTTACGACTATGACGCTGTAAATGTTTTTGAGAAGATCATCTCCCTCAACAAGTATCTTTAAAGGCGGATTTCCCTTCATTGTATCTTCATACTTTATGTAAGTTCCCCTGTCTGTAAGAGTATAGCCGTTTTGCTCCGCAGCCATCTGGATGGTTGCAAGCATTCCCTGGCCTGCCTGAATATACCATGATTCCTTATCCGGCACGGGAAGACCGGACGATTTCCAGAGGTTCATTTCGGCCTGATGAGTGCCTGACTTATCCCCGCGGCTTATGAATTTCATCTTTTTTGATGAAACGCCATTCAGGGCTTCTTTGACGCTGTTTCCCTTTACACCTGCCGGATCGGATGCAGGTCCGATCATGACAAAATCATTATACATGACAACATTGCGGCCTGTGCCGAAACCGTCTGCTACAAATTTTTTTTCAAGAGCCGGTGCATGAACCAGAAGAACATCCGCATCGCAGTTTTCTCCAAGCTTAAGGGCTTTGCCTGTTCCGGTGGCGACCCACTGGATGTCAATTCCAGTTTCTTTTACAAAGTAAGGTTTCAGATAATCAAGCAGGCCGGTGTCGTCTGTGCTCGTAGTTGTAGCCATCCGCAATAATTTCGCATCAGCGCTGAATGCAGGGCTGCCGGAAAAAATCAGAAAAACCGCAATCATTGTGAGCGAA
>JAHJJB010000210.1 GCA_018823005.1 Pseudomonadota bacterium
AACTAACGAGGTTTTTCTTGTTCAATGCACTGAAACAAGCGGTTACAAGATGCTGACCGACTGGACGAAATACGAGTAATGACATAGGGGTTCGAGGGGTCAAGGGTTCGGGGATTCGAGTGGTCGGAAAACAAACACTTGAATCCTTGAACTCCTGAATCCCACCCCCCCATTCTCCTAATTTACAAAAATATAAAGAAAAACAATGCCATTTTTTAATGTTGATAAACTTTCTATTTCTTTCGGCGGGCTTAAAGCTCTCCAGGATATAAGTTTTAATGTCGATAAAGGGGAGATTTTTGCAATCATCGGGCCAAACGGCGCCGGGAAGACGACACTTTTTAACTGTATAAACGGTATATACAAACCTGATTCAGGGAGTGTTCTTTTTAAAGAAAAAAAGATGCACGGCAAAAAGCCTGATAAAATTGCGCGTCTCGGTTTAGCCCGTACTTTTCAGAATATCGAGCTTTTCAGCCATATGAATACAATGGAAAACATCATGCTTGGCCGCCATATTTATATCAAAACAGGCATTTTCCATGGTGCAACCATGTGGGGAAGGCGCTCATATGCTGGGAAAGAGGAGATAACCCACCGCCGGAAAGTCGAAGAGATAATAGATTTTCTTGATCTTCAGTCTGTTAGAAACAAGTTTGTAGGGGGCCTTCCTTACGGCACCCAGAAGCTGATTGAGCTCGGGAGGGCTCTTGCGCTTGAACCTGAGCTGCTTCTTCTTGATGAGCCTTGCGCCGGAATGAATTCGGAAGAGAAGCAGGATATGATTTTCTGGATCAAGGATATTCAGGACGAGCTTGGGATCACAATGCTTCTTATCGAGCATGACATGAACATGGTCATGGATATTTCAGACAGGATTCTGGTTCTTAATTTCGGAAAATCTATCACGGAAGGAACACCTCAGGAGGTGCAGAGGCATCCCGAGGTGTTAAAGGCATATTTAGGGGAGGATGAAACCGTTGGGCACGATTCTTGAGATAAAGAATATTGAAACCTATTATGACCTGATCTATGCCATACGGGGAGCCTCTCTTTCAGTTGAAGAAGGGACAATTACGGCAATCCTCGGAAATAACGGAGCCGGAAAATCGACTGTTTTAAAGACCGTAATGGGTCTTATTGAAGACCAGCCCGATAAGGGAACCATAGAATATATGGGTAAACGTATTGACGGGATTGATACGGAAGAGATTGTACGGATGGGCATCTCATATGTTCCTGAAGGCAGGGAGGTTTTTAAAGAACTTACTGTAAAAGAGAACCTTCTTATGGGGGCCTATGTAAGAAAGGATAAATCAGGAATAAAGGAAGATATTGAACGAATATACAGAAATTTCCCGATATTGAAAGACAGGGAAAATCAATGGGCCGGAACACTTTCCGGCGGGGAACAACAGATGCTTGCCATAGGAAGGGCTCTTATGAACAGGCCTAAACTCCTTTTTCTTGATGAACCCTCCCTCGGCCTTTCGCCGATTCTTGTTAAGGAAATTTTCAGGATAATTAAAGCGATAAATTCCGAAGGAGTTACGATTCTTCTTGTGGAACAGAATGCGAGAATGGCTCTATCGGTTTCAGATGTTGGTCTTATTCTCGAAAACGGCCGGTTTGTTATGAAGGGAAGTTCAAAAGATCTGATGGAAGATAAGGATGTCAGAGAGTTTTATATGGGAGTTCGATCGGAGGCTTCTGCAAAGGGATATCAGAGGTGGAAGAGGAAGAAGCAGTGGAGATAAAAGGCGTTGAATTAAATACCGTCCCGGGGATTTTAAAAAATACCGTATCAAAATATGGCGACAGGGTGTCCATGCGGAAAAAGGAGTACGGACTGTGGCATGACATCTCCTGGAACGAATATTATAAACGGGCCGGATATGTGGGCTCCGCTCTGATATCGATGGGCCTTGAAAAAGGCGACTGCGTTTCAATAATCGGGGATAACTGCCCGGAATGGATTATCGCGGATATGGGCATACAATGCTCCGGAGCAGTTTCAGTGGGAGTTTATGCCACCAATGCCTGGCCCCAGGTTGAATATGTGATCAACAATTCGGAATCGAAGTTCTTTTTTGTCGAAAATGAAGAGCAACTTGATAAATGGCTCATGTTTAAAGAGAACGTCCCGCAACTGATAAAGGTAATAGTGTGGGATACGGAAGGCCTGAGGACTTTCAAAGACCCTATGGTCATGACTTTTTCCGATCTGCTTGAACTCGGGAGCAAAGTCGCTGCAGAACACCCTGAACTTTTTGAAAAAAGGGCTGAAGCGGTCGGTCCGGAAGATCTCTCCGTGCTTATCTATACCTCCGGAACAACCGGGCCTCCCAAAGGGGCAATGCTTTCGCACAGGAATGTGACATGGATGGCAAATGCGGTTTCCAAAACAAATGAAGTCTATCCTTCCGACGAGGTTCTTTCCTTTCTGCCTCTCTGCCATATCTTCGAAAGATTATTTTCAGTCTTTGTCCATATAACTTACGGGTACATTGTAAACTTTGTTGAAAAGCCAGATACTGTTACCGATAACATGGGAGAGATCTCGCCTACGGTAGGATATGCCGTACCAAGAATATGGGAGAAATATTATTCGGCTATACTCATAAGAATGTCCGATGCCACGTGGTTCAAGAAGGCGGTTTTTTTTACAGCCCTCAAAATAGGGCAAAAAAGAGCTGCGCTCCTGATGGATTTTAAAGCGGTGCCTTCTTATCTTGAACTTTTGTTCAAACTTGCCTATTTTGCCGTTTTCCGGAAGCTTAAAGAGAGAATGGGTTTTGACCGCTTCCGCGTTGCATATTCGGGCGCTGCCCCCATATCTCCCGACGTGCTCCGTTTTTTTCAGTCGATAGGAGTTAACCTTATTGAAGGATACGGGCAGACTGAAGGAACAGGCGTCACAACCATGTCGAGAATCGGAAAGGTAAAATTCGGAACTGTCGGCCCCCCGCTTCCCGGAACAGAAATAAAGATAGCTGAAGACGGAGAAATCCTTGTAAAGTCACCGGGCGTATTCAAAGGGTATTTTAAAAACGAAAAGGCAACCGCTGAAACGGTTAAAGACGGATGGCTATACTCAGGCGATGTCGGAGCAATAGACAATGACGGTTTCTTAAAAATTACCGACCGGAAGAAAGACATCATAGTTACTGCCGGCGGAAAAAACATCACACCTCAGTATATTGAGAACAAGCTGAAATCGAGCATATATATAAATGATGCGGTGGTGATTGGCGACAGAAGAAAATTCCTGAGTTGTCTTATCATGATTGATGAAGACAACGTGGTAAAATATGCGCAGGATAAGAAGATCCAGTTTTCGACCTATAAAGACCTGACACAGGCCCTCGAAATTCAGGAATTGATTCAGGGTGAGGTTGACAAGGTAAATGAAACATTGTCAAGGGTTGAAAGTATCAGAAAGTTCAGGGTTCTTCCAAAGAAGCTTTATGAAGAAGACGGTGAAGTTACGCCTACCATGAAGGTCAAGAGAAAGAGCGTTAATGAAGCTTTCAAAGATCTTATCGATGCTATGTACAGATAAGACGGCTTTGTAAAAGGCTGATTTTATAGTTACTGTCATAAATTTATTCCGTATGAACGAGATCCGATCGGAACATTATTCCGACAATCGCTATAATGCGCACCGTGCCATTATAGCGGTTCTCAAAATAACATTCCGATTGGAGATCATTAAATAGTTTGGGCATGGGTGCGTATGCGAACCGCAGAAATAATTCCATGCCCT
>JAHJJB010000211.1 GCA_018823005.1 Pseudomonadota bacterium
CAATATCTTTGATTAATAATGCGTGTTTATTCATATAGTTAAACAGCTGATTTGCAGTTACTATCTTCCTGTTCCTGCAAAGGAGTCCTGCATCCGATTTATATTCTTGAACCTATCTTCTCGCAACTTATATTAAAATACCATATATGGAAAATAATTATTTTTGGCTATAAAATCCTTGACACTTGCCTGTTTCTTTGACAGAAAAATCTTTCACATTATTTTAATCAGGAATTGAATAATAATATATGGTAAATGTTAAATAAAGCCTTTGTTTCACTGCTTTTTTAACAGTTTTTTATGGTTTCTGTAAAAAGGGTATTGCCTGTAAGTTGATTAAGGAGAAATAATGGGGTCTGTAAAAGAGAATAAAATCGGGTCGGTTCTGGTTGTGGGCGGTGGTATCACGGGTATGCAGTCGGCTCTGGATCTGGCTGAATCCGGATACTATGTTTACCTCGTTGAAGAAAGTCCGGCCATCGGCGGTGCCATGGCCCAGCTGGATAAGACGTTTCCCACCAACGACTGTTCCATGTGAATTATTTCCCCGAAACTGGTCGAGGTCGGCCGGCACATGAACATCGAACTTCTCACCCTTTCCAAAGTTACTTCTATTTCCGGAGATTCCGGCGATTTTACCATTACCCTCAAACAGTCTCCTCGTTTTGTGGATATGGAAAAATGTATTGCCTGCGGAACCTGCGCGGAAAAATGTCCTGCAAAAACCACGGACCCATTTAATGAGGGGCTGGCTAAGCGTAAAGCCATTTATGTCCCTTATGCCCAGGCAGTGCCGCTGAAATATGCCATTGATAAGAATCGGTGCATTTACTTTAAAAAAGGCAAGTGCCGGGCCTGTGAAAAATTCTGTCCGACAAATGCCATTAAATTTGATGATACCGAAAAGGATATTACCCTCAATGTAGGTTCGGTCATCTTGACCGCGGGATTTACCCCTTTTAATCCGGACAAGTTTGATAATTACCAGCACGCCAAATTTCCCAATGTTGTTACCAGCATGGAATTCGAACGGATTTTATCTGCCGGTGGACCTTTCGGGGGTCATATCCATCGTCTCTCGGATGGAAAAGAACCCAAGAAAATCGCATGGCTCCAGTGCGTGGGATCACGCGATTTGAACCGCTGCGATAATGAATACTGTTCATCGGTCTGCTGCATGTATGCCATCAAGGAATCAGTGATTGCAAAGGAGCATCTGGGACCGGATTTCGAGCCAGCCATCTTTTTCATGGACATGCGGACCCATGGCAAGGACTTTGAAAAATATTATGAACGCGCCAAGTCTCAGGGCGTCCGGTTTATTCGCTCCAGGGTTCATACCATTACCGAAATCGATGAAACCGGAACCCTTAACCTGGTATACGCAACAGACGCCGGGGAGCGCGTGTCCGAAGACTTCGACATGGTGGTGCTTTCCGTGGGCATGGAGCCTGCTGCGTCAGCGATAGAGGCTGCCAAAACCCTCGGTGTGGATCTGAATTCCTATAAATTCGTCAAAACGTCCGATGTTGCCCCGGTCTCCACATCACGGGAAGGAATTTACGTAGCGGGCGCGATTCAGGGCCCCAAGGATATTCCGCAGTCCGTGGTCGAAGCCAGTGCCGCGGCCTGTTCCGCCGGAATCAGCCTATCAGCGGTCAGAGGAACGCTGGTAAAGGAAAAAACCTTTCCCGATGAACTGGCCGTCCAGGACGAAGAACCGCGGATCGGCGTATTTGTCTGTAACTGCGGCATCAATATTGGCGGTATTGCCGATGTTCCGGCCGTTGCAGCATACGCCAAAGAGCTGGGGCATGTGGTCTATACCGAAGAGCCCCTTTTTGCCTGCAGCCAGGATGCTCAGGAGAAAATGGTTGAGATTATTCGGGAGCAGCGCCTGAACCGCATTGTGGTTGCGGCCTGTACGCCTAGAACGCACGAGCCGCTGTTTCAGGAAACCATTAGAAACGCTGGATTGAACCCCTATCTGTTCGAGATGGCCAATATCCGCAATCAGTGCACCTGGGTTCATTCCGGGGAAAAGGAAAAGGCAACTGATAAGGCCAAGGATCTGGTCCGGATGGCGATAAAAAGGGCAACGCTGCTTGAAGCGATTCCTTCGCTATCCGTGAATGTCAACAAATCCGCCCTTATCATCGGCGGGGGTGTTGCAGGCATGACCGCAGCGCTCAGCCTCGCAGACCAAGGCTTCAACGCTACCATTGTTGAAAAAGCCGCTATCCTGGGCGGGTCTGCCCGGGATGTGCACAAAACCTGGTCCGGGGAAGATGTTCAGCGGTTTCTGAAAAATCTGATCGAACGCGTAAGTCAGCATCCCAAAATTACGGTCCTGACTCAGGCTGAAGTTGTCGAGGCATCCGGTTTTGTTGGAAATTTTGAAACCAGGGTTCAGGCCGGCGGAAAAACCCATTCAATTCAACATGGTGTCGCAATTGTGGCAACCGGCGGTCAGGCTGCCGGAACAGAAGAATATCTTTACGGCAAACATCCGTCCGTTACCCGGTGGCACGATCTGGAAAACCACCCTGAAAAACTGGACGGAGCAGGCAGCGTGGTCTTTATCCAGTGCGTTGGCTCGCGGGATGAAAAGCGACCCTATTGTTCCCGGATCTGCTGTTCGACATCCGTATCCCAGGCAATCGCCATCAAGGAGAAACAGCCGGGAACCGATGTTTTTGTCCTTTACCGGGACATCCGAACCTTTGGTGAACGGGAAATTCTATATAAAAAGGCAAGGGAAAAAGGCGTGATCTTCGTACGCTACAGCGTGGAGAAAAAACCTGTTGTGACGGAAACTCCCGATGGACTCGAGGTCCGGGTATTTGACCCGATTCTCCAGAAAGAGCTTTTTATCCATGCGGATCTGTTGAATCTGGCAACCGCCATCGAGCCTTTACCGAATGCTGATATTGCAGCATTTTACAAGGTTCCGGTCAATGCCGAAAATTTCTTCATGGAAGCCCATGCCAAGCTGCGGCCTGTTGATTTTGCATCAGACGGTCTTTTTGTATGCGGGCTGGCCCATTATCCCAAATCCCTAGATGAAAGCATTGCCCAGGCAATGGCGGCGGCAGGGCGCGCTACCACGGTTTTGGCCAGGGCCTCCATTCAGGTATCCCCGCTGGTCTCTCAGGTCAACCGGGATCTGTGTATCGGTTGCGGCCTGTGTACTGAAGTCTGTCCCTTTGGCGCCATTATTCAGGAAGATGCGGAAGGCAAGGGATTTAAAGCCAAAAACATTTCCGCTTCCTGTAAGGGATGCGGGCTTTGCGCCTCATCCTGTCCGAAAAAGGCAATTGATATGCTGCATTTCCGGGATGATCAGATTGTTGCGGCGGTCTGCGCGGCAGTTTAAAGCGGTGAATTATTAATCACTATCCAAAAGGTGTAAATATGGAACAAGTTGAACCCAAAATCGTTGCGTTTCTCTGCAACTGGTGCGCCTATGCAGGGGCAGACCTGGCAGGAGTGTCCAGACTTCAGCACCCTTCGAACATGAGAACCGTCCGGGTCATGTGTTCGGGGCGCGTGGATCCGCTCTTTATTGTTGAGGCATTGAAAAGCGGGTGTGACGGGGTTCTGGTGGCCGGCTGACATTTCGGCGACTGCCATTACCTGGAAGGTAATATTCAAGCTGAAAAAAAGATTCTCATGACTCAAAAACTGCTGAAACTCTCCGGTATCGGTGAGAGCCGGCTGCATCTGGCATGGCTTTCTTCCGCCGAAGCCCAGCGGTTTGTCGATATATCCACAGCGGTCATCGATAATGTCAAGGCACAGGGGAAATTTGATCCGGAGTTGTTTTCCCTGGAGCTGGCGGCCGCGGAGGAAACATTAAAAGCCGAAACCCTTCGCTGGATGGTCGGTAAAGAACTGAAACTTCTGGCCAAAGGCGATGTATATGGCCGCAAGTGGGAGAAAGAACGATTTGAGACGATTCTTGATGAAGTGCTTGAGCGGGAATACCACAAACAGTTGATCCGTCAGGCCATCATCGCCGGTTTTACATCTGTCAGAGCCATCAGCCAGAGAATCGGGCTGGGGCTGAAACGGATTTCCTATCTTCTGGCGGATATGGAAAAAACCAATATGGTCGAATTCAAGGGGCATACGGAATCTGTTCCTGTTTTCGGGGCATTATAATTAGGCTAAAGGCTGAAAGTAGGGGACAAGGGTACACATTATTTGCCTTCATCATTCAGTCTTAGGTCTTCAGCCTGTTGTTTATAATCAAGTTTAATATAGAGTAGAGTGTTACGCTAAAGGAGTTATAATGGGATCGGATCGTGGCAAGACAAGTGGATCAGTGATGGTCGTGGGTGCCGGAATTGCCGGTATGCAGGCCTCTCTGGATCTGGCCAATTCAGATTATTATGTGCATCTCGTTGATAAGCTGCCGACGGTCGGGGGCATGATGGCCCGGCTTGATAAGACCTTTCCGACCAATGACTGCGCGATGTGAGTGATCTCACCCAAACTGGTCGAGGTCGGCCGGCATCTGAACGTAAATATAATCACCAATAGCGAAATCAAATCGGTTGAAGGTGAACCCGGAAATTTTACCGTCACCCTGGTCAACCATCCCCGATATATTGATCCAGTCAAATGTACGGGCTGCGGGGAATGTGCCATGCATTGCCCGGTTACAGCAGTCAACAGTTATAATAAAGGGCTGGATGACCGAAGAGCCACCTTCATCGAATACCCGCAGGCCGTTCCCCTCGCCTTTGGCATCGACACCGACACCTGCATCGGCTGCGGACTATGCGAGAACATGTGCGTAGCCAAGGCCATTAGGTATGATGATACCGAACGTGAGTCCGCACTGACGGTCGGCTCCATCATTCTGGCGGCCGGCAGCCAGGGATATGATCCTTCCAAACTGGATTTTCTGGGGTATGGAAAATTTGCCAATGTGGTTACCAGCGAGGAATTCGAACGCATTCTGAGCGCTTCAGGGCCCTACCGAGGACACCTCTGCCGGCCTCTGGACCGGGAAGAGCCCAAAAAGATCGCCTGGCTTCAGTGCATTGGATCCCGGGAAACCAATAAATGCGGAAACGGCTACTGTTCCTCGGTCTGCTGCATGTATGCGGTCAAGGAAGCCATGATTGCAAAGGAACATGCCCACGGCGATCTGGATTGCGCCATCTTTAACATGGACATCCGCACCTTCGGCAAGGATTATGAAAAATATTACCTGAGAGCCAAGGACAAGGACGGTGTCCGGTTTATCAAATCGAGAGTTCATACGGTTGTCGAGATTCCTGAGACAGGGGACCTGACCGTTCGATTTGTGAATGAGGCCGGTGAGATTCTGGAAGAGACTTTCAGCATGGTGGTTCTTTCCGTCGGGCTTCAGGTGCCTGAAACCTCAAAAATACTGGCACAGCAATTAGGGATTGAACTGGATAAATATAGTTTTGTGGAAACCGATCCCTTCACCCCAGTCTCCACATCCCGGAAAGGGGTTTATACCTGCGGGGTTTTTCAGGGACCGAAAGACATTCCCGGTTCAATCACCGAGGCAAGCGCGGCTGCCTGCGCCGCAGGGTCGGACCTTGCCGTGGCCCGCGGCACCGATACCAAGGTCATTGAGATGCCGGATCAGCAGGATGTGACGGCGGAAACCCCGCGGATCGGGGTCTTTGTCTGTAATTGCGGAATTAACATCGGCGGCGTCGTGAATGTTCCGGCAGTCACCGAATATGCTGCAACCCTGCCTTTTGTCGCCTACACGGATCAGAACCTTTTTACCTGCTCTCAGGACACTCAGGACAAGATCAAGGAAAAGATCATCGAGCACAAACTGAACCGCGTGGTCGTGGCCTCCTGCAGTCCCAAAACCCATGAACAGATGTTCATGGAAACTTTAGAAGCCTGCGGGCTGAACCGCTATCTCTTCGAAATGGCCAATATCCGTAATCAAAATTCCTGGATTCATTCCAAGACGCCCGATATTGCCACTCAGAAGGCCAAGGATCTGGTCCGAATGGCTGTGGCCCGTTCTGCCATGCTGAAGCAGCTCAACGAAAAAGTCATTTCTGTTAATAAACAGGCCCTGGTCATCGGCGGCGGAGTTGCGGGAATGAACGCGGCCCTGGGACTGGGAAAGCAGGGGTTCCAGGTGGCGCTTCTTGAGAAAGATGCCTCGCTGGGCGGCTACTCCCGAATGTTGCACCATACTATTGAAGGCGGGGATATTCAGAAATATCTGAAAGATCTGATTGCCGATGTTATTGCCCATGACAAAATAGAGGTGATTACCGGCGCTCGGGTGGTTGACTTCAGCGGGTACAAGGGAAATTTCACCACAAGCGTTCTGGTCGGTCCGGAAAATAAAAAACGCACCATCAAGCACGGCATTATAATTGTCGCTACAGGCGCCGGGGAATATACGCCAAAGGAATACGGCTTTAATCAGGATCCACGGGTGGTGACACAGGTTCAGCTCGGGGATATTCTGGAGGAAAAAGGTGCCGCCGATCTGTCATCGGTGGTCATGATTCAGTGTGTGGGCTCCAGAAATGAGGAAAATGAGAACTGCTCCAGGATCTGCTGCCAGAATGCGGTTAAAAACGCCCTGATCATCAAGAAGCAGAATCCCGAGGCCAATGTTTTTGTGCTGTACAGGGATATTCGGACCTACGGTCTGATGGAAGATTTTTACAAGGAAGCCAGAAACCTGGGTGTCATCTTTATCCGGTTTGAACCGGAAAATCCGCCCAAGGTTGAGCCTGCCGCCGAAGGCATGATGGTGACTATAAAAGACCATATTCTTCAGAAAAATCTTGAGATCAGGGCGGATCTGGTAACTTTGAGTGCCGGCATGGTGGCTGAAGATACTACGGAGCTTTGCGGGATCATGAAGTTTAACCGCAATCCCGAAGGTTATTTCATAGAAGCCCATGTCAAGCTGCGACCGGTGGATATGCCGGGAGATGGCATATTTCTGTGCGGAACGGCCCATGGCCCCAAACTGATTACGGAAGCCATTGCCCAGGCCCAGGCCGCAGCCTCAAGAGCTACGACATTTTTATCTAAATCCGAAATCAAACTTTCGGCCATTACCGCCCAGGTGGACACCGAACACTGCGTGAAATGTCTGACCTGTGTCAGGTCCTGTCCTTTCAATGTTCCTGTCTTTAATACCGAAAAACAGGTCATTGAAATTGATGAAGCCATATGCCACGGATGCGGAATATGTGCCGGTGTCTGTCCGAGACAAACAATTCAATTAAACTATTATGAAGATGATCAAATACTATGTAAAATAGACGCCTTGCTGGCGGGGGGGATGTGATGGCCGAATTTGAACCAACCATTATCACATTTTGCTGCGATTATTGAGGGTATTCAGCCGCGGACCTGGCAGGTTCGATGCGACTCGATTATCCGGCAAATATAAAAATAATTCGGGTTCCCTGTACCGGGAAAGTGGATTTGATGTACCTTCTGAGCGCGATTCAGAAAGGTGCTGATGGTGTATATGTGGTGGGCTGCCTGGAAGGCTCCTGTCATTACAAAGAGGGGAATTTCAAGGCCAGACAGCGGGTTGAACAGGCCCGTGCTTTGCTTGAGGAAGTCGGTCTGGAAGGGGATCGTGTTCGCATGTATAATCTTTCTTCCGGAGAAGGACCGACGTTTGCGGCGTATGCAAAAGAAATGACGGAACATATCAAGGCGCTTGGGCCCAATCCATTAAAATAATTGGCAAAAGCCTAACCGAAGGAGTAGATCATGGCAGAAGAATCAATCAAATTAGGCGGTAAGAAGAAAAGTATGTTTATCGACAAGGTGAAGGAAATTATTCCTGACGGCGGGAACCTGAACCTTTGTCTCACCTGCGGGGCCTGCTCTTCCGGGTGCCCGGCAACGGGACTCAACGGCATGGATCCGCGGAAATTCCTGCGCATGGCGGCACTGGGGATGGATGACGAGATCGCAAAATCTGACTGGCCGTGGATGTGCACTATGTGCCAGCGGTGCGTCTATGTCTGCCCGATGAAGATAGACATTCCGCAGCTCGTATTTAATGCCCGCGGTCTCAGGCCAAGAGATCAGAGGCCGAAAGGCATCCTTGGATCATGCGATATGGCGCTTCGGAATGAAAGCACCAGCGCCATGGGGACATCACCGGATGATTTCATATTCGTCGTAAATGACGTGCTCGAGGAATTCAGAGAGACACAGCCCGAATTTGCCGACATGGAAGCGCCCATTGATAAAGAGGGTGCCGAGTTCTTTCTGAATCAGAATTCCAGGGAACCGGTGACCGAGCCGAATGAAATGGTTCCTTTGTGGAAAATTCTCCATCTTGCCGGTGCGGACTGGACATACGGAAGCCATGGCTGGGCTGGTGAAAACTACTGCATGTTCCTTGCGGATAACGATTCCTGGGAGAAGATCACCAAGACCACGGTCAATCAGGCCAACAAGCTGGGGTGCAAAATATTTCTCAACACGGAGTGAGGGCACGTGACTTTCTCAGTCCGGGCCGGACTGAAAAAATTCAATTTGAAGCATAATTTTGAAGTTAAAAACATTTATGAATATTATGCCACATGGATCCGTGAAGGAAAACTAAAAGTCAATTCCGACTGGAACAAGGATCTGAAAATCAAATTTACGGTGCAGGATCCCTGCCAGATAGTCAGAAAGAGCTACGGTGATCCGATAGCCGAAGATCTCAGGTTTGTTGTGAAGTCGGTGGTTGGGGAAGAAAATTTCATAGACATGCAGCCAAACAGATCAAACAACTACTGCTGCGGCGGGGGCGGCGGATTCCTGCAATCCGGATTCAAGGATCAGCGCCTCGAATACGGAAGGCTGAAAGATGCACAGATTAAGGCTACCGGAGCGGACTACTGCATTGCCGGCTGCCACAACTGCCATGCCCAGATTCATGAACTGAGCGAGCACTACGGAGGTCATTATCCGGTAGTGCATATGTGGACACTCATTTGTCTTTCTCTGGGAGTGCTCGGTCCAAACGAACGGGAATACCTGGGAGATGATCTTAAAGAGGTTAATGTATTCCATCCGGAGACAGCCGAATAATATGGAGGAGGGCATATGATTGTTGCCAAAAGAAAACCCTTTAATGAGATTAAAAGCCTTCTTAAGGATTACAAGAAAGTTCTCAATGTGGGTTGTGGAACCTGTGTAGCAGTATGTCTCGCGGGGGGTGAAAAGGAAGTTGCGGTTCTGAACGCGGAGCTTGATATGGCGCGCAAGCTGGAAGACAACCCGGTCGAGATGGGCGCGATTACGGTTGAAAGGCAGTGCGACAGGGAATATCTTGAGGCTCTTGATTCACTGGTCAATGGGTATGATGCGCTCCTTTCAATGGCATGCGGGGCGGGAATCCAGTTTCTCGCCGAAAGATATCCCGAAAAGCCGGTGCTTCCAGCAGTCGATACGACGTTTATCGGTGTCAACCAGGGAGTCGGATGGTACGAGGAAAGGTGCCGCTCATGCAGCAGCTGTGTTCTCGGCCTGACGGGCGGCATATGCCCTGTAACTATGTGCGCAAAAGGGTTGTACAACGGGCCGTGCGGCGGAACGAACAAGGGGAACTGTGAGATAGATAAGAATCAGCCCTGTGCCTGGTACATGATATATGAAAGGCTCAAGGCGCAAAACCGGCTCGATTGTATATTGGAAATTACTCCTCCTTCCGATTGGCAGAACCAAATCCCAAGGACCGTAATACAGCCAGGATATAAAAAGCCGGAAAAGGTTTAGATAGACAAAAATCAAACTAAAATCTTCGCCTCAAGGCGATGGTTTCGCTCCCCGAATGGGGCAAAAAAGGTAAAGAATATGGAAATGAAATCAGGAAGCAATTTGGAAAAAGTCTTGACGGCAGGACATTTCGCATTTACCGGCGAGCTTGGCCCACCACGCGGAACAGATGCCGGGGAAGTCAGAAAAAAGGCTGCACATTTAAAAGGCATGGTTGATGCAGTCAATATCACAGACAACCAGACGGCTGTCGTGAGGATGTCGAGCTGGGCTGCTTCCATCATAATTCTTCAGGAAGGGTTGGAGCCCAATTATCAGATGGTATGCCGGGACCGCAACCGCCTTGCAATGCAGAGCGACATTCTCGGTGCATATGCGCATGGAATACGAAACATGCTATGCCTCTCCGGGGATCACCAGAAATTCGGGGATCATCCTCAGGCAAAAGGTGTTTTCGACATAGACTCCATGCAGCTTATCGGCATGGTAAAATGCATGCGTGATGAAGGTAAATTTTTAGGCGGAACAGAGATAGGTCATCCGCCGAAAATATTTATCGGCGCTGCGGCAAATCCGTTTGCCGATCCCTTTGAGTGGAGGGTCCACCGCCTTGCAAAAAAAATTAAAGCCGGTGTTGATTTCATCCAGACTCAGTGCATATACAACATGGATAAATTCAGGGAGTGGATTAAACAGTCAAATGATATGGGCCTTACCGAAAAGGTCTTTATACTTGCCGGAGTAACTCCCATGAAAAGCGTCGGTATGGCAAAATACATGAAGAACAATGTTCCCGGAATGGATGTTCCGGATGAACTGATAAAGCGCCTCCAGGGAGTCGATAAAAAAATGCAGGCCGATGAGGGTATTAAAATAGCCTGCGAACAGATCGAGGAATTCAAGGAGTTAAAGGGTGTGGCAGGTGTTCACCTCATGGCGATCGAATGGGAACACAAGGTTCCTGAGATTGCCGAGCGCGCTAAAATGCTTCCGAGGCCGGTGGTATAGGCGTGAAGCGTATCTCGTGAAGTTCGGGATAGTCACATAACGACTCGAAATCTCAAAGAATAATCAATGAAATAAAAAAGCCCGTTTCTGTCTTTATGACAGAAACGGGCTTTTTAGTTGCCTGTTTTAACTTACGCCGCTCTGGAAAGCTTTACTGCGCAGACCTTGTATTCAGGTATTTTTGATACCGGATCAAGGGCCGCGTTGGTCAGCTTGTTGGCTGCCGACTGCGCGAAATGGAAAGGAATAAAAACCGTTCCCCCCACAGCAGCAGGAGATATCCTGATCTTTGCCGTTATGTCTCCTCTCCTTGAGGCGATTTTTGCCATAGTTCCGTTATCAAAGCCGTATTTTCGGGCATCGGCAGGTGAAATTTCAACAAAATTTTCCGGTGCCCTTTCATTCAGCCCCTCGCTTTTCATTGTCATGGTTCCGGTATGGTAGTGATAGATGATCCGGCCCGTAGTGAGATAAAGCGGATAATCCTCATCAGTCTGCTCGGCAGGAGGTATATACTCAATTGCATGGAAAACGCCCTTGCCGATCGGGAAAGCCAGGGTGTGAAGAACCGGGGTGCCCGGATGGTCCGGAGTCGGGCATGGCCAGTGAATGCCTTCTTCTTCTATTCTGTCATAACTGATGCCGGCGTAGGAAGGAGTCACCTTCGATATTTCTTCCATTATGGCTCTGCCGCTTTCATATAACATTGGATATCCCATGCGGGATGCTATTTCACAGGTGATTTTCCAGTCGTCTTTAGAATCTCCGGGAGGATCAACTGCTTTTCTGACACGCTGAATTCTTCGTTCAGTGTTCGAAAAGGTTCCTTCCTTTTCCGCAAAACAGGCTGAAGGGAGAACAACATCGGCGAGCTGTGCCGTCTCCGTCATAAAAATGTCCTGCACAACGAGAAAATCA
>JAHJJB010000212.1 GCA_018823005.1 Pseudomonadota bacterium
AAAACACCCAGGGCAAACCGGCAACTGTTATTTGCTTAATTAAACTTTAAGGTTAACCACCATAGATGTTTGTGTCAAGATATTTTGAATATTATTTATCAGAAATAAACTCTGACAGAAAGGATCAATGATTTGCATGTTTTTGTTTTGAAATATGTACAGCATCTTTAAAATCAAGTGTTCCACTATAAATAGCCTGGCCCGTAATAACCCCCACAACACCATATTTCTCAATTTTAAGCAGATTATAAATATCTTCTTTAGTTGAAACACCACCGGAAGCAACAACCGGTATCGATACTGATTCAGCAAGGCAACGCGTTTCCTCTATATTCGGCCCCGTCTGCATTCCATCTCTGTAAATGTCAGTAAAATTGATAGCAGCCACACCGCAATCCTCAAATTTTTTCGCAAGATCTATGGCCTTCATTGTCGTTGTTTTAGTCCATCCTTCTATTGCAACGAGACCGTTTCTTGCGTCAATTCCAACAACTATCATTCCGGGATAGTGTCTGCACGCATCTTTTACGAGCCCGGGGTTCCTATGTGCCTCCGTCCCGATTACAACCCTTTTTACACCAATATCAACAAACATGCCGATGGTCTCTTCATTCCTTATTCCGCCACCAACCTGTATATCAACTTTAACTTTTGCGAGTATCTCTTTTATGGCCTCAATATTCCTGGGAGACTTTTCAAAAGCACCGTCAAGATCAACTACATGAATTAATTCAGCCCCTTCACTCTCCCATCTGCAGGCCATCGCTGAAGGATTATCTGAAAAAACAGTCTCTAAATCCTTTTCTCCCTGCAGGAGTCTGACACATTTGCCATTTTTAATATCTACTGCTGGTATTATAATCATTTCTTGAATAATTTTATAAGCAAGTCATCAAGACCTGAAGTTGCCAGGTCATCGGCAGAAACCCACTCCCCTTTCCTTTTTATAAAAGAACCTATTTCAAAGAGATTTTCACTTAATGAGCGCTGGGTTTCATCTACATGCCCTGCCCATAGAACACGGCCGCTTGAAACGCCTATAAGATGCAGGTCAAAGGCAACTGAAGCTGGTGAAACCACCGAATAAGTTGTTCCAATCCGTTCATTGAAACGGTATAAATGACCTGTCATCACTGCATCGGCTCCCAGTAATCGTCCGCTTTCTTTCAGCTTATTAACTTCATGGCTCTTTGATTCGTTACCGCTTTTAAAATCATCTGAGTCCATTTGGGCCTGATTTGGATAAATAATATTAATATCCGTGTTGCTTTTAATAAATGAAACAAGATGTCTGGTCAGCATAACATCAGAGCCTTCCTGTATGGTTCCGGTAAGAAATACTTTTCCGCATACAGGACATCTCGCATTATTTCCCTCTCCGTAAACGGCCGATACATTTTCGAAAGGCATAACGAGAATTTTTTCAATGCCATCAAGAGGATACAACGGTTCAGCCATAATCACGCCGGTTTTGCAGGCTGCAAGCAATAATGGCATAAGAAGAAAAAAGCATAGCGTTTTGAAACAACGACTTTGTTTGCTTTGCATAATATGACTCCGGCAGAGAAATGAAAGATATAGGGACTTCTTCCTATTACAAAACCCCTTTTGTTGATCGGACTCCTTTTATACGCTCATCAATTGACGTTGCCTGATCAAGAGCCCTTCCCGCAGCTTTGAAAACAGATTCGATTATATGGTGTTCATTCTGGCCATAGAATACGTTGATGTGTAGATTCATGCCTCCCTGGGTTGAAAAAGCCCTGAAAAATTCCCTAGCAAGGCCTATATCAAAATTTCCTCCCGGAAAAGGCGTGGGAGTCACATTGTAAACCAGATAAGGGCGGTTAGACAGATCAACGGTAACCGAAGCCATGGCATCGTCCATCGGAAGCACAACATGCCCGTACCGCCTGATACCTTTTCTGTCGCCAAGCGCTTTTTTAAATGCATCACCCAGCACAAGGCCCACATCTTCAATTGTATGATGCAAGTCGACCTCAAGATCACCCCTTGCAGTAATAAAAAGGTCAAAAAAACCATGCACGGAAAAGAGAGAAAGCATGTGATCAAAAAAGGGGATGCCGGTATCTATTTCGTGTTTGCCTGTTCCGTCCAAACAAAGCTTCATAGTTATAGCTGTTTCTTTGGTCTTGCGGTCAACATCAGCCGTGCGATTCATAAGCAACCTTTTAATAATATGTTATTCAAATAAATCTGTTAGTTATTGAAGCTCACCGCTGCAAGCAGAGGCAGCTTACACGTCTTTGTGGTGGAGATGAGGGGATTCGAACCCCTGGCCTCGGCGTTGCGAACGCCGCGCTCTCCCAACTGAGCTACATCCCCACATTTTTCAAACCGGTGACCATCGTAAAACAAATTTTAGATACAGTTGAGCTTCCAATACTTAAAATCGGCAACTTCGGGACTATCTCGGAGAAACCTGGGGGGTTGCGCTTAAGTCATACACAATGTATGAAGCACAGTAAATCATACAGATTTATGCTGAGATAGCTCAAAAGTATCATTTCCAGATTGAAAAAGGATAATACCAAAACATAAAGATACGGTCAATTTAAAAAACAATTTATGTTTATAACTTAAAATGATAAAGAAGCAAAATTTTCATACTTCAGACATTATGGAGGATTGTCAAATGACATATAAAGTTGCTCTAAACGATGCTTTCAAGAGTTTTACACTGGATCAGGACAAAATAAAGAGACCAGATGAAACTATTGAAAGCTTTAAAAATAAGCTAAAAACACTTGACCTTGACATTCTTGAAAGCACTGTAAGAATAGACACTGGCAGACTTGGCATACCAGTCTATTTCAGCAGATGCGGGAAAGACGCAGCAGCCATAACCGGAACAAAAAAACAGATGGGGAAAGGAGCCACACCATCTCAGGCAGAAGCAAGCGCTGTAATGGAGCTTGCAGAAAGATTCAGTTTTTTCTCTTTTTGCAGGAATTCCGGCAACTTTTTCCATGAAAAATATGTAAATTTAAAGAAGCACGCGATATCCTTTGAAATGATCGCAAGTTCGGTTCATGATTCTTCCAAAGATCTTGAAAAAGCACGGAAGATATTCGAGAACATGACATTAAAATGGACCTGGGCCTATAACCTTACAAGAAAGCAGGAAGTCCTTATTCCCTTCAACTGGTTTTTTATGATCAACGAGTTCAATGGCCCGTCAGCTGGAAACTGCGTTGAAGAAGCATTAAGTCAGGGAATATGCGAAATAATTGAGAGACACGTTTCATCATTAATAAGCAGAAACAACATTCATGTTCCGGGAATCGATCCTGATTCGGCCACTGACCCAATGGTCGTTGAAATGATAAATAAATACAGGGCTGCCGGAATAAGTTTACATATCTCAGACTTCTCCCTTGAGACAGGCTTACCTACAGTCGGTGTACTCGCTTATGACCCATCGACTTTTCCTGAAAAGAGTGAAATTGTATGGACGGCAGGTACAACACCAGATCCGCAAAAGGCTCTCAGCCGTGCGCTTACCGAAGTTGCCCAGCTTGCCGGTGACTTCAATTCATATTCAAACTATGTCGCAAGCGGCCTTCCAAAGTATAAGAGAATCGAAGAAGCCTCTTATATCATAAACGCAAAGGCAACAAAAAGCATTCAGAACCTGCCTGATCTTTCTGACAACAATATAAAAGTCGAAGTCGAAAATCTCATATCTGTTCTTGCAAAGAACGGGATGGAAATAATAGTTGTAAACACAACACATCCTGAACTTCAGGTGCCGGCATTTTATACTATTGTGCCGGGAGCTCATTTCAGGGAAAGAGCAATCGGGACAAGCGTGGGCTTGTTCTGCGCGAAGATAACAGTTGAAAACTTTAAACCCGAAGATGCAATCCATGAATTAATAAAAATCGGAGAAGCACTTCCCGGAAAGTATTATATAAAGTTTTATATCGGCCAGACTCATCTTTCATTAAATGATCCGGAGTCTGCTCTTGCCAGCTTCAGACAGGCGATTGAATTAGATCCTCCTTTACAGGACATTCCGAGTATATACTCATACATGGGTATCTGCTTAAAAAATATGGGAAATTATAAAGAAGCCCTCGATATCCTGAAAAAAGGCGAATCCTACGATAATGAACGGACTGATATATATAACCTTATGGGTTTTTGCCATTTTATGCTCAAAGAGCATGAAATGGCGATAGAGAATTTCAAGAAGGTTATTAAAATCGACCCGGGTTCGGCAATTGACTACGCAAACATTGCATCGAACTACCGGGATATGGGAGAAAATGAAAAAGCCATTTATTATTATAAGGTAGCGCTTGAGCTTGATCCTTCAATTGAGTTCGCCAAGATCGCTCTTACCAGGCTGCTTCAGATCTGATTTGCCTGAATAAACTCCAATAATTTATTAATTTGCCTTCCCACTTCCCTCATCCGAAGACTCTTTACAAGATCGCACGGCTATCCTTATGATAAGCAACGTGCGAAAACAGAATCTTCAGGATCAAATATTAATAATATGGCAATATCTTGTAAATTATAAGATTTTATGATATTGGACACAAATCATCAAACATGAAGAGAAAAGCATGGCATTAATAATTATCTCTATTTAAGATTAAAACTGGTTACTTTCGTTTCATTTGTAAAAAATTCATATTTTTATAAGGAAAACAGGTTATGTCAAAAAAACATCCTGAATGCCCGCTATATAATCCATTAAATTGCAAGGAATATTACAATCCAAAGCTTTGCGCTTTTGTAAGAAAAGACAAGATTTGTCTTAAAAAGAAGAAGCCAAAAACAAAAGTAAAAGATGAAGGGTGATATTAAAGAATACTGGCAAAGGGGAGTATCTTAATCATTAACAACAATGGCCATTAATAAAAAATCACGCGTGTCCTGCTGTTGCAGAAAGAAGTGCTGGGTCTATTCCCATTTTTCTCACAGTCTCTTCCCACCGGATTTCAGCCGGTAATTTAAAAATAATATCCTCTGATACTGAACAGGTAAGCCATGCATTTCCCTTTATCTCTGATTCAAGCTGGCCCGGCCCCCACCCGGCACACCCAAGCGCAATAATATAAGAGATGGGCCCATTTCCTCCTGCAATAGCCTGGAGTATGTCCATTGTGTTGCTCATGGCAAGATGCTGGGTAATCATGAAACAACCTCTCCATGTAAACGGTGCCGAATGGAGTATGAATATTTCACCTGTGTGAACCGGTCCACCGATATATACGGGTATTGATTCAGCCCCCGGGATATGCTCGATATTAAGTTCATCGAAAATATCTTCTCCGGTTAGAGATGAAGTCATCCTGTTTATGACTATTCCAAGTGCACCTTCTGAATTGTGTTCAGAAATACAAGTTACTGTCCTGTAAAAATGAGGATCAGCAAGAGCAGGCATGGCTAAAAGAAAATTTCCTTTAAGGGTAATCTGCAAGTTATCTTCCATATCCACTCCAGCAATGTTTTGTTACAATTCTTAGGAATTATACATTTTATTGAGTTTTTTCAGAAGTCCAAGCCTGTTATTACACAAGGCAAGATCAAACCACTTACTAAATAAAGGAACAAGATTTTTTTTAAGTTCCTTCTCGCTCGCGGACTTCATTTTCTCAAGTTCTAAAAGGGCATCTGAAATGTCGTGCCTGTCCGGATCCTGTTCCAACAATTTGTTATATATTTCGGCAGCATTCTCATATAATCCCTGCTTGGCATATATTTTCGCCATAGTTACTGTATTTAAATCATTAACCTCAACCATTCCTGCCTTCCCCCAAATTATCATTTGATATTATTTTGTTTCCGGATCGACACTATTTAGTTTTCCAGACTTACCGGCATCATTAGTGTTATCAATTTTGAATATGATCTCGTTTTTACCGATCATGCCCAATTCCTGCCTTGCAACATTTTCTATATATTTCGGATCGTGCTTTAACCTTTCTATCTCATTATACATTAAATCATTCTGGCGGACAAGCTCCTGATTCATCTTTATGAGAAGGTTCCTGTCCTTTTTTAGCCGGTTCAGCTCAAGCAGGGTATTATCCCCGAAAAATATCAGTAAAAGAAATGAAAATACCACAAGAAACCCGATACCAATGAGTATTTTATGCTTTTTAGTCACCTTTTATTACATTCCTTCTGGCTCTTGCATATAAAGTTCTAATCTCATTGCTATTAAGCAAATAAGAAAAAAAACCATAAGATACTATTCCGGTTAATATACAGCAGCTTACACTTAGAAAGAGACTGCTCGAAGATATGTTTTCCGCAGGAATAACAACTGATGCAACCGTCCAAACAATTCCACCCATAATCACCGAACATGCCGCAATTATAATTAACGATTTTTTTAGCTTATTATCATCCAAAGGTCCTAATTTTATCCCGAGGGCCTGTAACAGAAGAATTACGTTCAGCATTGAAGACAAAGAATTCGCCAAGGCAAGCCCTCCGTGTTTAAGGGGTATCATAAGCAGAAGGCTTAAAACAATATTTGTCAACAAAGATATAACAGCAATCCGGACAGGCGTCTTTGTGTCATTTAAAGCATAAAACACCGAAATAATTATTCTAACAGATGAAAAAGCCCATAATCCGATACTATAATATAAAAGGGCCTGGGCAGTCAATCTTACGGTTTGGATATTAAACTCACCTCTTTTAAATAAGAGCATAATAATTGGCTCTCTTAAGACAATAAGACCTACCATGCAAGGTAATGTAATAAAAAATACCATTCTCATTGAATAGGAAAAAGTATCCCTTACTGCTATCATATTATTTTCAGATGCCTGCCTGGAAAGAGACGGAAATATTGCGGTTGCGGCAGCAATGGCAAAAATCCCTAGCGGAAACTGCACAAGCCTGTCGGCATAATACAGATAAGAAACACTGCCCTCAGGCAGAACCGATGCCAGAATTGTTCCGATAAACATGTTTATCTGGTACACCCCGGCACCGAATATCGCCGGGAACATGAGTACCCCTACCTTCTTAAGCCCCGGATGGTATATTCCGGCATTCTTCCAAAAATATATGCCTTTTTTTATAATAAACGGGATCTGAAGCATAAGCTGGAGAAACCCTCCTGCCAGCACACCAAAAGCAAGTATTCTGGCAGACTCTCCTGTGTGGGGAGAAACAAAGGATAGCGCAATAATCATTGAAACATTCAAAAGGACCGGCGCAAAAGCCGGCGCCGCAAAATTACCAAGCACATTCAGTATTCCCATGAACAGAGCCGTTAGACATATAAAAAAAACATAAGGGAACATGATGCGGGTAAGGGAAACTGTAAGTGAGTATTTACCGGGATCATCCATAAAACCCGGCGCTATCAGCCGCACTATAATAGGAGAAATAATTATTCCTGTAATTGTGACAGCAACAAGGATGATGGATAAGAGACGTACTGCAGATCCAGCAAGGCTGAAAGCTTCATCTTTTCCCTTCTTTACAAGGTATTCGGAAAAGACAGGTATGAAAGATATACTTAGTGAACCTTCTGCAAATAACCTGCGGAAGATATTGGGTATCCTGAATGCCACAAAAAAAGCATCAGAATAAAGACCGGCACCAAAACATCTTGCTATTACAATATCTCTCACAAATCCTAATATACGGCTTAGCAGCGTAGCCCCGCTCACCACACCCACGGCTTTTGTCAAACGGATTTTTTCCAGCTCAGGCATAAATATTTCCCGGTCAAAATAAAACTGGTTGCAAATTCATTCCGATTTAATCTATAGTAAATGTTATAAATTTATTCCGTTTGGGTATGGGTGCGTATGCGAACCGCAGAAATAATGACCTGCCCTTCGTCAACGGCGGAATATCCGCATCCATGGAATCCGTGCAGCCCCAAAAGGGCTTTTCTCA
>JAHJJB010000213.1 GCA_018823005.1 Pseudomonadota bacterium
AGGGGTTATGCTCAGCAAAATCCTCTTATGGTTTATAAAAAAGAAGGTTTCGAGATGTTCCAGGACATGATTTCAAGAGTCAAGGAAGAAATTGTAAACGTTATGTTCAGGATTCAGATATCCGAACCCCAAAAAATAGAAGAAATAAGAAAGCCTAAAGAACAGAAACTGTTGTTTTCCGGCAGCGACGAAGGAGCTGCAAAGAAACCTGTGAAAAGGGAAGAGAATAAGGTTGGGAGAAACGACCCATGTCCGTGCGGAAGCGGCAAAAAGTTTAAAAAGTGCTGCGGAAAGAACTAAAAAGGCGTGAGGCATGAGGCATGAGGCGCGAGGGGAACTGCATGAGCCGGGTGCAGCTGGACAGATTAAGGATGGTGCTTTGCTTGTATATATCAAACTGCTCCTGACGGCTTTTATCTGGGGAGGAACATTCATTGCCGGGAGAATTGTTGCGCAAAATGTGGAACCATATTCGGCCTCGTTTTTAAGATTTGCGGTGGCTTCGGTTTTTCTTGTTTTCTTTACATGGAAAATGGAGGGTAATTTTCCGGCACTTAAAAAAAAACAGATCTTACCTGTAATTCTTCTGGGATTGACAGGCATATTTTCGTACAACATTTTTTTCTTCAAAGGACTTAAAATAATCGGTGCCGGACGCGCAGCTCTGATCATTGCGAATAACCCTGTTTTTATAACTCTCCTTGCGGCATATTTTTTCAAGGAGAGATTAAATATATTCAAGCTTGCCGGAGTAGCAATTTCCGTTACAGGTGCAGTTGTTGTAATATCGAGGGGAAATCCTCTTGAGATTTTAAGCGGCAGCTTAGGATGGGGTGAATTGTATATCTTCTGCTGTGTTTTGAGCTGGGTTGCTTTTTCATTAATAGGCAAGTCAGTCATGTCGGATCTTTCTCCTGTAGTTGCTATAACATATTCTTCGATAGCCGGAACCGCTTTCCTTTTTATTCCGGCATGGTATGAAGGCATTGCTTTTAAAATGTTTACATATTCAATTTCAGATTGGCTGGGCATAGTATATCTCGGATTTTTTGGAACAGCGCTTGGGTTTGTATGGTATTATGAAGGTATAAAAAAAATAGGGCCTTCAAGGGCAGGCCTGTTCATTAACTTTGTTCCGGTAAGCGCGGTATTTCTTGCTTTCTTTATGCTGAATGAGCCGGTTACGCTTTCTTTGCTGGCGGGCACAATAATGGTCTCCTCTGGCGTCTACCTGACTAATTCAAATATGTCCGGAGCATCTGCCGGAGCATCTGTCAGATGCTCAAGTTGAGATGTTAATGAAAATTAAGCCGAAACCGGAGACCGGAACCTTTAAACCAGAGACAAGAAACTTATATCTTAAAAAAAAGGGGAATATTGCATGAAAAAATCTATATGGATTATTGCTTTGTTATGTCTGGTCATTGCATTTGGGTGTCATTCGAGAAAAAGTGACCCGAAAGCGTCAAAGGAAGTCAAAAGAGAGACTCAAAAAGCTGAAAAAGAAGTCAGAAAAGATGCTAAGAAAGCTGAAGCCGATACTTTGCCCGAACCCTCTTATACCGGAAAAAAACCCAGAATAAATGTATTGATGGACATTGGCGGTGATGATCTGACGCAACCCCAAAGAGAACAACGGGAACATTTGAATGATTTTATGGGCAAGGATCTTGTAAGAACGCTCGATAAAGCTGGCTATGAAGCAAGCCTTATTTCGGATCGCAGCCAGTATATAAAGGGAACTTATCTTCTTAAAGTAACCATAGTAAAGTACAATCCCGGAAGCAAAGCGGCACGGATTGTTGTAGGATTTGGCGCGGGAGCTGTTTCTCTTGACACGCGTTACGAGCTTTTTGCCCCTGGAGGAAATCTTCTGGTTTCAGATGATCACGGAGTCGGTTCCAGTATGGATTGGACTTTCTGCGCAAGAAAACTGAACAAACAGACAGTCTCAGCTGTTTCCGGCAAGTTAAAATAACAGGGATTAGCTGCTTTTTGCAAATCGGATCTTTTAAGGCCGTTAACCGGGTTTCATGGGTATAATTTGAAAATGGCGGACTATTTTAATTTTGATACTCCTGTCGACAGGAGCGATACATGCAGCATGAAGTGGGATAAATACAGGGGAAAAGAGATTATTCCTCTCTGGGTTGCTGACATGGATTTCCTTTCCCCTCCTGCCGTTAGAGATGCTTTAGTTAGAAGAATCGGTCATGGTGTCTTTGGTTATACCCTTCCGCCTCAGGAGCTTAACGAAATAATAATCAGCCTGATGGAAAACGAATACGGGTGGAAAATTGAAAAAGAGTGGATAGTATGGCTGCCCGGACTAGTAACAGGGATTAATTTGGTTTGCAGAGCGGTAGGAAAAGATGCTGATGATGTGATGACTGCCATTCCTGTTTATCCTCCTTTTCTGACAGGGCCTGGTAACTCCCGGCGCAACCTTATAAAAGTGCCGCTCGTAGAAATTAACGATAGCTGGGGATTTGATTTTGAAAGCATGGAAAAAGCTATTACTCCACGAACTCGCCTCTTTCTGCTCTGTAACCCCCATAACCCTGTCGGGCGTGTTTATGAAAGGGATGAACTGGCTTCTCTTGCTTCCATCTGCATTAAGCACAATATTGTTATCAGTTCGGATGAAATTCATTGCGGTCTGCTTCTGGAGCCGGGAAAGCGCCATATTCCAATCGCTTCCCTTTCTCCTGAAACAGCCGACCGCACAATAACCCTTATGGCTCCAAGCAAAACCTTTAATTTGCCTGGCCTTGGCTGTTCTTTTGCCATAATTTCAAACGCGGCTTTGCGGAAAAGTTTTAATATGGCAATGAATGGAATTGTGCCACGTGTAAATACCCTGGGTTACATTGCTGCAATTGCTGCATATCGTGACAGCCATGACTGGCATGCCGCACTGATTGATTATCTGAGAGAAAATCGTGATCTGGTATTAAGCTCTGTAAACAAGATGCCGGGTCTTTCGTCACGGCAAATTGAAGCCACTTATCTTGCATGGATTGATACAAGAGAGAGCGGCATTGAAGATCCAGTGAAGTTTTTTGAAGCTGCCGGTGTCGGGCTTTTTGATGGAAATGAATTCGGAACACCGGGCTTTGTCAGGCTTAATTTCGGCTGTCAGCGGTCATTGCTTAAAAAGGCTCTTGAAAGGATGACAATTGCGGTTCAAAAACGGGCAGAAGGCATGTTTTATGTATGATGTTTAAATATCAGGAAACAAACAGGTATTTTGCGCAGATATCAAACGGACTGGAAGATATTGGTGCCCTGGAACTTGAGGAACTTGGCGCAAAAGAGATACACCCGGCATACCGGGGAATATACTTTGAAGCCGATAAGAGGACATTATACCGGATAAATTATTAATCCCGTCTGATTACGCGCGTGCTTGCGCCGCTTCTTGCCTTCAAGTGCGAGTCGGGAGAAATACTGTATAAAACTGCAAAAAAAATCGACTGGCCCTCCATCTTTTCTGCAAGAAACACCTTCGCAATATTTGCAACAGTTTCAAACAGTAAAATAACACATTCCCAGTATGCCGGCCTTCGTTTAAAAGATTCGATTGCGGATTTTTTCAGAGACAATTTTGGGGAAAGGCCAAACGTCGATCCGGATAATCCCGATGTATGGATAAATCTTCATATTGAAAATGACAGAGCGACAATAGGGTTTGATGCTTCCGGAGGATCCCTTCACAGAAGAGGATATCGCGGGGAAACAGTAAAGGCTCCGATACAGGAAACGGTTGCGGCAGCAATCATAAGACTAACTGGTTGGGAAGGGGATAAGCCGTTTTATGATCCGATGTGCGGTTCAGGAACTCTTCTCTGTGAAGCCCTGATGTATTACTGCCGGATTCCTTCCGGAATTCTTAGAAAAAGATTCGGTTTTCATATGCTCCCCGATTTTGATGCCGGAATATGGGAATCTGTTAAAGAAGAAGCTTCAAAAAATATGCGTTCTATTCCGGTGGGATTGATTTCCGGGAGCGACATTTCAAAAGAGGCCATTTATACTGTGAGGGAAAATATAAAAGTGCTTCCATACGGTGATAAAATATCCTTGAAAGTGACAGATTTTAAAAAGATTCCGGAACTGAACGGCTATACGATTGTCTCCAATCCTCCCTATGGAATCCGGATGGAAAGCAAAGACGGAATAGAAGATTTTTATAAATTCCTGGGCGATTTTCTGAAACAGCGGTGCAGGGGCTCTGATGCATACGTATATTTCGGAAACAGGGCGCTTATAAAAAAAATCGGCCTGAAACCCTCCTGGAAAAAACCCCTTATCAGCGGCGGCCTTGACGGCCGGCTGGTTAAATACGAGCTTTATTGATAGGATCATCTCCAGAAGAGCCTCATTATTTCAAAATCTTATCAGATTTCGATCTTATCGGCCCGGTGAAGGAGGAATATGGGAATTTTAAAAAAAATATTTGGAATATGTGAAACCAAAAAACCAAAGGATCCGCACTGCTGGACGTTTTCTGACGGGAGGATAGAAATTGATTTAAATCGTGCCGGAGAACTTTCAATGCCGTACCGTTCGATACGTCTGGAAGGGAAAGGACTTGCTGACAGAATTCTGGTAGTACGGGATGATTCCGGCAAGTTTCATGCGTATAATAATAAATGTACACATATGGGGAGGCGGATTGACCCTGTTCTCGGAAGTTCAGATATTCGTTGCTGCAGTGTCATGGGATCTGTATTCAATGCAAAAGGAGAAATTGTATCGGGTCCGGCAAAGGAAAATTTGAAGCAATATATGACTGTAAAGCAGGGCAGCATACTTTCCATTCTTACAGTATAACAATCTGAATTTATTATTGTTTTCTGCGATTTGCTTACAGGGCGGAAAAAAGAAACATATAATAATTTGATCTCTGTTGGCCGGAGTTTCTGCGTCTTGAAGTGCATTGGTTATTGTTTCTCTGTGAGGGTGTCTGATTGAAGCTTCCCATAGCAGGCAGCGGGGTTAGCGCTCAATGTTTCGGTTCAGAACAGTCCATTTTATATTGTGATATTTCTGATTGTTACACTGATAATTTTGATTATTGTCAATGGGACTCTGTATTCGAACAATAAATCTATTGATTTTTGGTTATAAGAGGATTAATATCATCCCAAACATGATTGAGGATTGTAACTCAATGCAATGATTCAAAACGAGCTATTAACAGCCGAAACTGATTATTCGATTTTTATCATGTAAATATGTCACATCAATTGTATGAGGTAATTCACAGACAATAATTCCATTAACTACGAATATAAGCTAGACTTGAAAAAAGCGATAATGGAACAATGAAAAGATGGGGGGGCAAACAATGAATAATATACAAAAAACAATATGTATGGCTTCAGTCGGCCTTGTATTATGTTCAACTTTTGCTTTTGCTGGTTCGGATGTAAAAGGAGCTGTAATAAATACATCGAACACAAAAAATAAGGTTAATGTTGCCCTGGGAACGGAAAGCAAGGCAAACTTGGATTCGGTTAATCTTAAAGACAGCAACGTAAAAGGCGCTGTTGTCAATACTCCAGCAGGAAAAACTTCAGTAAATGTTGCCGTTGGGTCTAATAACAAAGCTAATCTAAGTTCCGTAAACATGGAAGGGAGCAGTGTTAAGGGGGCTGTAATAAATACTTCAGCCGGACAGACCAGCACCAATGTTGCGGTAGGAAGCTCAAATACTGCAAACCTCGGTTCCACGAACATGAAAGGGAGTGATGTCAAGGGTGTTGTTGTCAATACGGCGGCCGGGAAGGCATTGACTAACGTTGCTGTCGGAAAAAACAATAAAACGAATCTCGGTGCGGTTAATATGGAGAGCACCAGTGTCAAGGGTGCTGTTATAAACACGGCAGCAGGAGCGGCATTAACCAATGTTGCTGTCGGGAGCGGAAATACTGCAAACCTCGGTTCCACGAACATGAAAGGGAGTGATGTCAAGGGTGTTGTTGTCAATACAGCGGCCGGGAAGGCATTGACTAACGTTGCTGTCGGAAAAGACAATAAAACGAGTCTTGGTGCGGTTAACATGGAGAGCACCAGTGTCAAGGGTGCTGTTATTAACACGGCAGCCGGACAGGCGGTCACTAATGTGGCTCTTGGCAAGGATAATAAAGCAAACCTTGGTTCTACGAGCATGAAAGGGAGCGATGTCAAGGGGGCAATAGTTAACACGGCAGCCGGACAGGCAGTGACGAATGTTGCACTTGGGTCCGGGAATAAGGCAAGCCTTGGTGCAGTGGATATGCAGGGAAGCAGCGTCAAGGGGGCAATAGTTAACACGGCAGCCGGTCAGGCGGTCACTAATGTGGCTCTCGGAAAGGATAATACCGCAAAACTTGGTGCAGTTGATATGAAAGGGAGCGATGTCAAGGGAGCCATAGTTAACACGGCAGCCGGACAGGCAGTGACGAATGTTGCGCTTGGGGCCGGAAATAAGGCAAGTCTTGGTGCAGTTGACATGCAGGGAAGCAGTGTCAAGGGGGCAATAGTTAACACGGCAGCCGGACAGGCGGTCACTAACGTGGCTCTCGGCAAGGATAATACCGCAAAACTTGGCGCAGTCGATATGAAAGGGAGCGATGTCAAGGGAGCTATAGTTAATACGGCAGCCGGACAGGCGG
>JAHJJB010000214.1 GCA_018823005.1 Pseudomonadota bacterium
ACCTGATATTTTCAATACCGGCGAAAGTTCCGGCGGCATAGGGATAATATTCCGCAAAATCGACAGCTTCTGAAACTTCAGGGTCGGCTTCGGCGAATATCTTGCCGGTGTTGGCAGCCGATGCTCCTATAAGATCTCCCCTGGCAAGCCTCAGTTCTCCTGCAACCTTAGAAAGAATCTCATGGCGCTGCTTAAATGTTTTTTTCCTCCACCCATCAGGGTCTGATTTGGCAATTGAGACGGCTTTAGCCGCGTCTTCATCTGATGCCATGGCAAATATTGCGGTGCAGATATCAGGCGCTGAAGGATCGAAGCACTTTTTTGTCTGCCTCCCGGAATAAATTTCTTCTCCTGATAGAACTATCGGAATTTCAAAAGGTTTATCATCCCGTCCTTTTTTCCACCTGACCCTGATCCCGTCGGCCCATTTCCTGTTTTCGGAAAGAGCCCAGTCGGTGTCAGGCTCGTTGTCGAATTCATCCCCGTAAAAGGTACCTCTTTTTTCAGGAAAAGTTTCTGCCATTCTGTTTTGAATGCGTTTTGGAGATTCTCCGGCCTTGTCTCTGTGGTTATAGGAGGCAATGAACTGATCCATCAGAAAAGACCATTCTTTTGAGCCGGTCTTAAGATTGCACGAATAACGCAGAAAATTATCTTTAGCTGTATTTTCATCAAGCCTGCGGATAAGATAAGCGATGGCATTTATAAACTGGTCTTTGGTTGCAACCGGCGCATAAAGGAGTATATCGCCGGTTGTTTTCTGGATGGCCCGCCTTATATGATCAGCCATCCCCTCAAGCATTTCAAAAGAACAAAATTCAAATACATTATTTTGCTTTGCAAGATTGAAGGCATATGCCAGTTCAAAAAGATTATGGGAGGCAATTCCGATATTTACTGCCTTAATCCTGGCCGTGTCCATGCCGTAATCGACCATGCGCTTGAAATTAGCGTCAACGTCGAGCTTGTTGTCATAAAGGGCAAGGGGCCAGTTGTGAACGGTGGCGTCGAATTGCTCCATCTCCATGTTGGCCCCTTTTACGATTCTGATTTTAATTGGATTTCCGCCCTTTGAAACCCTTTCCATGGCCCATGCGGTTAAATTTTTTTGTATTGGAAAAGAGTCAGGGAGATATGACTGGAGCACAATGCCGGCGGTGTGATTCTTAAACTCTTCTTCTTCAAGAGTTCTTATGAAAGCGGCAGTTGTGATTTCAAGATCTCTGTATTCTTCCATGTCAAGATTTACAAATTTGGGAACCACCGTTCCGTCTTTGCGCACAAACCGGTTATCTTTCGCGGCCCTGTAAAGTTTTGAGAGCCGGTTCTTTAAAATCTTTACGGAATGTTCGAAGGCAAGTGAATGTATCTGGGAATAGATGGTTGATATCTTGACCGATATATACTCTATTTCGGGGTTTTGAAGATCTTCAGTGTAAGTTTTCAGCCTGTAACCGGCTTCTTCCTCTCCGAGCACTGCTTCCCCAAGGTGGTTGATGTTCATGCGGACGCCCTGGTTTTTTCTCTTTTGCAGATGCGCATGCAAAGCGTCGGGCTCACCGGGAATAATTGCCCGGCTGCTGTTGTGGCGCATTTTTTCAATAACCCTGGGGACTGAAAAAAACGGAAAATGTCTGCCTATTCCGAGAAACATCTGTATCAGAAGCTTTTCAACCGAAGAGAAAAAATCAGGAACTCCATATTCCCTGAGAATGCTGTTTACCTGGTCGGCAACTCTCGTAGCATTATCGGAGCGGAAGCTCTGGTCAATTATTTTGGTGAGAATAACCTTGTCCAGGGGATGAGTCAGGAGCCGCATCATCTGCTCCTGAATACCTTTTTCTTCAGATGTTAACAGCTCATTGGCCATTTCCTGCCAGTACCCGGCCAGCCGGACAGATTGATTAACTATATCATCATGTTGCGGTTCCATTAGAATAATCTCTTTTATGTTTTTGGCTCCTTACTCCCTTAGAATGGAGAATCCCAGGCCTTTTTAACCGGTGCTAAGAGTTTATTAATGTGCTATTATATCATAGTGTTGCTATGCATTTAATTTCTATGCACGCGCCTTTGGGGAGGCCGCTTACTTCAATAACGGCCCGGGCCGGCTTAGTGCCCTGAAAAAATTCCTGGTATATCGTATTCAGCTTGGAAAAGTTGCCCATGGAGGTCAGAAAAACATCAACTGAAACAACGCGGGAAAGATCGCTCCCGGCGGTTATGACTATTTGTGAAAGATTGGTTAATGCCTGGTTTGCCTGGGCTGCAAAATCGGGACCTGCAAGTTCCCCTGTTTCAGGCTTTATGCCAATCTGGCCGCTTACAAAAAGGAGCTGACCTGCAAGAATTCCCTGGGAATATGGTCCTATTGCCGCGGGTGCTTTATCGGTCTGAATTGCTTTAAGAGTCATAAATATTCCTCCTTATAAGTTAATTATTTTTTCAGCAGCCTGTAAGCTTGTTACAATATCAAGCATGTTTGTGGTAACACCAATGCCTTTTTTCTCAAGTAATGAATAATATTCAAGACATGTGCCGCAAACGAGAAGGCTCACTCCATGGGCTTCAAGCTGTGTCAGTACCGGAAGAGCTGGAGAGTCTTTTGCCGAAAGCCTTACACCTTCATTCAGAAAAACAAGACGCCAGAGGGAATCTCCCATTTCAGGAAGCGTCTTTAAAAAATTGAGCATCAATTTTTCGCCAAGAGCTCTTTCGCCGTTTCCTATGACATCGTTCGTGATCATGATGAGGATTTTTTTACTTTCAGTACGATCGTAGCGCCTGCATTGATCTTCATTGCCTGCAATACGGGTTCCGCTAACTTCATAACTATTATCAAGTTTATTTATATTAACATTAAATCCTTTATTTTCCAAGAACCTTGAAACATTTTCGGAGGCCGCCCGGTTATCAACGATAACCGAAACATTGCTTGCATCAGGGTTTTCTTCAAGATATTTTTTTGTTATCAGCACTGGCTGAGGACATGAAAGCCCGGTACATATCAGTTGGTTCATATTCACCCCACTTTACTAATTTTGGTTTTCCATCTCGTGCGCTTTTCCGTTAACTGGAATCTTAGCACCCTTGACCCCTTGAATCCTCATAATAATATGAAAATTACCCGTTTATAATAGCACTTATCTCATTGCGGTGTCTAATTTATAATATCTATCAGGCAGGTTGTCTCTATTCGGAATATCGATTGCCGGACAGAGTTCTGTTTTCCGCATGCAGATGTAATAAAAATCTATTCCTGAAAAAGGATGAAATTCCCCAAAAAAGGAGACTGTTTTTGCAAAAAGGGCTGAAACAGGGCAAATTAAGTTGGCATGGTGATTGCTTATATAAAACCCTGAAGATATGCATTGTCGGTATGTAAACTGATATAATTTATTAAACTTATTATCAAAGGGAGAAATTATTATGAAAAGCGTTTTAAAGTTTATGGCGGTAGCCATGGTTGTGGTCTTCGTGCTTGCAGGATGCGGAAAACAGCCGACCGAAGAGATGAAAGCAGCAAAGACATCAGTAGATGCATTTATAGCTGACGGCGCAGAAAAATATGATGCTGCAGGCGCAAAGAGTTTAAATGATGCGATGCAGGCCGCTCAGGATGAAATTAAGGTTCAGGATGCCAAGTTTTTCAAGGATTATGCAAAGGCAAAAGAGATTTTAGTAAAGGCAAAGGCTGACGCAGATAAGCTCAAGACAGAATTAGCGGCAAAGAAGGAAGAGGCAAAGACAAAGGCACTGGCTGGACAGGAGGCTGCAATAGCTTCAGTAGGCGAAGCAAAGGCTCTTCTGGAAAAAGCTCCTAAAGGAAAAGGCTCACAGGCTGATATAGAGGCATTCAAGGCCGACCTTAAAGGCATTGAAGATTCTTTAGCCGAAGTAAAGACCGCCGTTGATTCCGAAGACTATAATGTAGCGATTGAAAAAGCAAATGCAATCAAAGACAAGGCCACTGCGATTTCGGACCAGGTAAAAGCGGCCATGGAAAAAGTTGGAGCAAAAAAATAGTTGATAGCTATTTATAATTGAACCGCAAGAGCTAATGTAATCTCTGTCCATTTGGGACTGATTACGGGGTTCTCTGAAAAAGGCACGGGCGATTTTGAATTCAAAATCGCCCGTGCTTTATTTGTTCCGGGGCACCATTATTTTAGACTCCAATCAGGCCCGGAGATTGACAATGCAGCCTGGTAATTGTAAGTATGATATATACTGTTTCGCAAAAACAGACGCATGAGAATAGCAACAATTTTTAAAGCATTTTAATCATTTACGTTAATATGATTTTATGAGAATAGAGCCGGAATGGTACTAAATATTATTAAAAAACTGTTTATTTTTTCCATAATTATAATGGTATTCGGTTGTTCTGCTCCGCAGTTACCTCCGGAAATACAAATAGCTGAAAAACAGGAACATAATCTCTGGCTGTCAGGTGCTGAAATATATTCTCCAGACGGGTTTAAGCAATACAGGATATCATTAAGGAAGGTCAAAGATGACCTGATAAAGGAAAAATCCAGATTTATATGGTTTCAGGATTACCAGTCAATTCAGATGGATGCAAGAGCTCTCCTGGAATCCGGCTTTAATTTACAAAAAACGGTTTCTGATACAAGGAATATAAAAAAAGCGAGCATTTCAGATAAAATATCCTTTTTGAAAAACAGAATAGAGACTCTTAAAGGACTGACTGAAATGATCAATGAAGGGAGGCTTGCGAGGAAAGATCTCATAAAGGCTGAACTGATTCTTTCAGAGGCTGTTACCCTTTATAACAACAGCGATTACAAGGCTGCTGGTACTAAATTAAAGGATTTATCGGGATTTATTAGTGCGGCCGAAAATGCGTTGTTTCCTATTCTAAACCGTTATGCGGACCGCGGTCATATAGAAAAATGGCAGCAAATGGCGGATGAGACCATAGCTGAATCAAAAAAAACGGGCATCCAGGCCATTATTGTAAATAAAAGCGAGCGTACTCTGATACTCTATAGAAATGGCATTCCCTTCAGAACATATAACGTAGGTCTCGGACGTAACGGTTCTCTCGATAAAAGCTTTGCAGGGGACAAGAAAACCCCTGAAGGAAAATACCGGATTACAAAGAAGCTGTATGCAAGCCTTTATCACAAGGCATTATTGATAAATTATCCCAATGAGGAAGACATGAGGAATTTCGCCAGCGCAAAGAAAAAGGGTCTTATTCCTCCAAATTCCAAAATAGGAGGACTCATAGAAATACACGGCGGGGGAAAAAACAGCATGACGGATGGATGTGTTTCGATGGACAACGATATGATCGATTCTCTCTTCAGTCTTGTTGATGTCGGGACGCCTGTGGCCATTGTAGGAGCTGTTGGTCACAATAACACCCTTTCTTCAGCCATAGAAGGTCTCTGAAAAAATGTTCAAAACCGGGATATTTCTTAAAATATTTATAATTTTATTCATCATGTTTCTTACTCTCGAGTCCGCCGGATATTATATCGGGAGCAGAAACACACCCAACAGTGATAAAGCGGGGGACAGTAAATACAGTAAAATCAGTCTGGATGTGCTGAAGACGAGAAATTCAGCGCTCAGGCAAAGGTTAAAAAGCCTCACTCCAGACAGGAGTTATATCGTGATAGACACAGGCATGAATAAGCTCTATCTGAAAAAAGGCAGCACGGTGATACATGAAGCCGTCATCTCATGCGGAAGCGGCAATATATTGAAAGACCCGTCGGGCAACCGGCAATGGGTATTCGATACCCCGACTGGCGAATATATGGTGAAGTCAAAAAGCATAGCACCCGCATGGACAAAGCCCGACTGGGCATTTATTGAGGAGGGTGAAGAGATACCCAAAGATCCCAGGAAAAGAATAGAAAAAGGTGTTCTTGGAGAATATGCGCTTGGTTTCGGCAACGGATATTTTATCCATGGGACTCTTTATACAAGAATGCTTGGAAGAAACGTCTCACACGGCTGCATCCGGGTCGGTGACAAAGACCTTAAAACTGTTTTTACCGCAGCCGGCATCGGCACGAGGATATATATATTTTGATTATTATATTAAGGCTCATATTTTTTTTTATCGCCTTAATTGCCGGTCCGGCCTTTGCCGGTGACGACAAAGGGATATACATCAGAGAAAGCCGGCTTCTCGAAGAAGAACTGAAACTGTCACGAAAGCCCGATATTTACTTTGTTTTCAATCTGAAGGAAAAAATAGTCTATGTCAAGGCAAGAGGGATTTCACTAAAGGAGCTGCAGATAAAGCACTTTAAGTGCTGGGGCAGCCCTGTTTCCGTCAATGCATACCGGGTGAGAGAGAAAAGTGCGTTAATTGAGCCTGAGAGGGAAATGATAAAACCCGGAGAAAGCAAGAAAAATGAAAAATATAAGGTAGATGCCTTTGAGCTGGCTGACATGCCGTCAAGTTATACTGTTGTTCTTGACGGCGGCGTAGCGATATTTATAAAACCTTCAACGGAAGGAATTGTTTCAGGAATAAGCAACGCTTCCTATTCATCGGTGAGATTTGTAACACGTCCGATATTAATGCTCTGGAATGTGTTGAAAGGTACGCCATATACAGCCATAGATATTGTGCTGGATAAAAATGATGCCAGGGCCTTTTACTGGTCTCTCTCCGAGAAATCGAAAGCTATTATAGATACCCCGTGATTTTCCATTGCATGCTCGAAATTACTTAAATGGCCTTCCCTGATTGACTACATATAATAAATCAATATACAATGCATATATGCCATTTAACATACATATGATAAAAGACTTCTTTTCCAGACTCTCTCTCAACACGAAACTCGTTGCCCTGATGCTTTTCTTAAGCTTCAGCCTCATCTCCATACTCATCCTGCTCTATTACCAGACCGAAACATCGATCAATAGCGAGTTTGAAAAACAGATCGCCGACATTTCAAGAGGCGTCCAGATGGGAGTGGAAGAAGTCACGAGCAGCGGCATCCCGGAAGATAAGCGCCTGCAGAACTATCTTAATAAACTGAAGACAAAAGGCGTAAAGGAAATCTCGATCATCAGCAATTCCGACAGGATAATATCGAGCACAGACCCTGGAAATGTAGGAAAATGGATCACAAAAGCAAAAAAAGAGCTCATATTCAAGGCGGAACTCGGGGAACCCGTAATAGGCGAAGGGCAATTTTATAATGTAATTGTTCCTGTCGTTGTCGACAAAAAAAATTATGGATACATACACCTTACAGTTAATACAGAAGACTTCTCGTCCCAGATGCAGAAAAAAAACATCAGAAGAATTACCGCAACCGCAATCATCTTCGGGGTGGGGCTGATCCTGAGCATCATACTTGCAAAGCGGTATACAAAACCAATAGAGGATGCAGTAAAGGCTGCCAAAAGTGTCGCACTCGGCAACCTTGATCATGAAATACGCACTGAAAGGAAAGATGAAATAGGAGAACTCGCAAAGAGCTTCAATTACATGGTCGGCAAACTTAAGGAAGAACGCGTTCTGGAGGAAAGGCTGCGAAAAGCCGAGCACCTCGCCGGCATAGGACAATTTTCGATGAGCATCGCTCATGAGATAAGGAACCCGCTCAATTTTATCAGCCTTTCCATCGACCATATACGGAAGAAATATGAACCGGCTGAAGAGGGCGAAAAAGAGCGCTTCGACTCACTGATTCTTAACATCAAAAATGAAATTCAGCGCGTCAGCAGGTTTGCCGAAAGTTTTCTCGAGCACAGCAGACCCTTTGAGCTTAATCTGCTGCAGGTGGATATAGGGAAGCTCATAGAAGACGTTCTGGAACTTGTCAGGGCTAAAGCCGAAAAGGAGAAGATCACAATAATCAGGGAATTCGGGATAGTGCCTGAACTTGCCCTGGACTCCGGATTTATAAAAACCTGCTTTTATAATATAATACTGAATTCATTCCAATCTATGCCTGATGGCGGGAAGGTCACGATAAGGACGGGCGGGGCTGATGAAAACTTAAGCATAACCGTCGAAGATACAGGAATGGGTATATCGGCAGAGAAGCTTTCGAGGGTCTTTGATCCGTTTTACACTACGAAACAGGACGGACTCGGGCTCGGGCTTGCTCTCACAAAAAGGATTGTGGAAGAACATAAAGGAAGGATTGAAGTTAAGAGTATCGAAGGCAAAGGCAGCTCGGTTACGATATTTCTGCCTTTGAAGAAGGGGAAATAAGATGGCGGTAATTCTTGTTGTAGACGACGAACAGCTTCAGAGAGACATAGTAAAGACCATACTCGATGATGAAGGGTATGAAACTTATACGGCCTCTTCGGGCGAAGAAGCTCTTTTAACAATAAAGAAATACAATCCCGATGTCATACTCACGGACCTCAGGATGGAAGGAATGGACGGCATAGAGCTGCTTGACTCCGTTCAGAAGGACTCCCCTTTACCATATCCTACCATGATTATCATGACCGCCCACGGAACAATATCATCCGCTGTTGAAGCGATGAAAAAAGGTGCGTTTGACTATCTGACCAAACCGCTGAATAAGGACTCCATGCTGATGACTGTCGGGAGGGCCGTTGAGCGTACCGGACTTCTAAAAGAGAATCTCCAGCTCCAGAGGGAACTGTATGACAAGTTCAGGATCGAAGGGATAATCGGCAAATCCGGTAAGATGCAGGAAGCCGTCGATATTATGAAAAAGGTGTCACACAGCTCCGCAACAATCTTTATAAGGGGTGAAAGCGGCACCGGCAAGGAACTTGCCGCAAGAGCTATTCATTACAACAGTCCCAGGAGGTCCAGGCCGTTTACCGCCCTGAACTGTGCCTGCATCCCTGAAAATCTTTTTGAGAGCGAACTCTTTGGCTATGAACCCGGCGCTTTCACAGGGGCACAGTCACGGAAGATAGGGCTGTTCGAGGCAACAAACAACGGCACATTATTTCTTGACGAGATAGGCGATCTGCCCCTCCTGATGCAGTCAAAACTTCTGAGAGTCCTCCAGGATAAGGAAATAAGAAGGCTCGGGGGAAAAGATCCGATAAAGATCGATGTCAGAATCATAACAGCAACAAACAGGGAGATTGAAAAGGAACTTGCAAAAGGCAATTTCAGAGAAGATCTTTACTACAGGCTGAAGGTTGTCACTATAGAGCTTCCGGCGCTCAGGGACAGGAAAAGCGACATGCCTGAACTGTCTCAGTTTTTTCTGGAAAAATACAGTCGCGAATTCGGAAAAAGGATAAAAGGAATAGACTCCACAGCGATAAAGGCCCTCGTTGAATACAACTGGCCGGGTAACATAAGGCAGCTTGAATCGGTTATTGAAAGGGCTGTAATCCTCTGCGATACTGAAACCATAACATTAAGGGATATAAAGAGCGAACTGAGGTATTCGGAATCGGCATGCTCATTCGATTTTGATCTTCCGGACGGAGGAATCAATTTCGAAGAACTGGAAAAAGATCTTATGAAAAAAGCGATGTTGCGTGCCAATGGCGTCATGGCTAAAGCCGCAAAGCTGCTCGGCATGAGCTATAAGACATTCTGGTACAGGTGGGAAAAATTAAACACCGACAATCCCGCTTCAAAAAGTGAAATACCGGAGCAATAGATTATGCCTTTTTGACAACCAGTCCCACGCCAGCCAGAAGCAGCAGCGCTCCGGCGTATCCGAGCAGGGTGGTACTTTCAGAAGAAAGCCAGGGGAGCTGCTGAACCGAAAGGAAACCGGCAACAGTCAGGGTAATCAGCGGGTTCAGGACGATAATGGCGCTTACCTGGTTGGCAGGGATCAGTTTGAGAGCTTCGCCCAGGGTGCCATAAGCAATGAGAGTATTGGCGCCCAGAAAGATCAGGGTCAGACAGTCCGAAAGGGTCAGTCCCCGGAATTCGTGAAAAACGGCCAGCGGGGAAAATATCAGGGCAGCAACCAGGTAAATCAACAAATTGGTCTGCTGAGGGGCCCAGATTCGAACCAGATTTTTCTGGAATACTGCAAAAAACGCCCAGGTGATGGCTGCAAAAATGATCCAGAGGTTGCCGAGAGTGTATTGCTGGGAAGAGATCACAAGGTGATGAAGCTGGTCCCGGTAAAATAAAAAAAAGCCTGCGGCTGCAATGCCAAAGCCGGACTTTTGAAGTATCGTCAGGTTTTCCTTGAAATAGACAACCCCCACAACTGCCACCAGAAGCGGAGCGATCTGGATCAGGATCTGGGCATTGCTGGGAGATGTCAGGTGAACGCCGCTGGTAAATCCCAGATAATTACCGGCCATGGCAAGCCCTGCAAGTATTCCCAGAATCGGGGGTTTTTTAAGAATTTCAAAAGCCTGCGGCCGATGAAAGATATAATAACCTGCCAGAAATACGAATGAAAACGTAAACCGGAACCAGATGATGGTATTGCCGCTGAACCGCTGAAGAGCATATTTGAGCACAATGGCCAATATCCCCCAGAGGACGGCCGTTATGCTAATCATCAGGATTCCCTTAGAATGGTTGGACATCAAAGCCTTTCTTTATGAATTTATTGAAGCTCCCCGTAGCAAGCTAAGGAGAATGCGCTCGCCGTTTCGGTTCAAAGTGAGCAGGTTTTTTATGAAAGCCTCAATAAAAAAAGGGCCAGGACAAATTTCCTGAACCCTTGGTATTTTCTGGCGGGGACGACGAGACTTGAACTCGCGACTTCCGGCGTGACAGGCCGGCGCTCTGACCAAACTGAGCTACGCCCCCATAATGAGCCCTTTGCATAACACCCTAAAATTTGCTTTTGGTAGGCGGAACAGGGATTGAACCTGTGACCCTCGGCTTGTAAGGCCGATGCTCTCCCAGCTGAGCTACCCGCCCGTAAAAGCAAACCTTCAAGAGGATGAAGCATTTAACAGCTTGGATATATATTGTCAAGCCTAAATTAAAGGAGCTCTTTGTTCAATAGCATTTCCTTCAGGCATAATGGCAATAGGGATATCGTCCTTCTTTGGCAAGGTTTCCCCTTCATCTTTAACCAGGGCATGAAAAAGGACCTCGTCCATGTTCTCAACCAGGACAATTTCGATTTCCTTAAGAACACTCTTGGGTATTTCTTTTAAATCCTTTTCATTCTCTTTCGGAATAAGGACCTTTTTTATTCTGCCCCTGTGAGCGGCCAAAAGCTTTTCCTTTAATCCTCCTATGGGAATGACCCGTCCTCTTAAAGTGATCTCGCCGGTCATGGCAATGTCACGGTGAACAGGTCGCCTGCTTAAAGCCGAAACAATGGAGGTGCACATGGTAATTCCCGCCGAAGGCCCGTCTTTCGGGATTGCCCCTTCAGGAATATGGATATGTATGTCAACCTTCTTGTGAAAATCACTGTCAATCATCAGGGATTCGGCTCTTGACCGGACATAACTGACAGCGGCCTGGGCGGATTCCTTCATTACATCGCCAAGTTTACCTGTAATTGTTACCTCTCCTTTGCCCGGCATTACCAGCGTTTCAACATAAAGCAGGTCTCCGCCCACCTGTGTCCATGCGAGACCCGTGACAAGTCCGATCTGGTCTTTTTCTTCAACCTGGCCATGTCTGAACCGTAACGGGCCGAGATGTTTTGATATGGAAGAAGAGGAGATCTTGAAAGTGGTGTTCTTGTTATCCGATAACACCTCACGTGCTATTTTCCTGCAGACTGATGATATTTCGCGTTCGAGATTTCTTACACCGGCTTCTCTTGTGTAATGACGTATGATTGTATAAATGGAATTTTTCGAAAACTGAACATCCATTTCTTCCAGGCCGTTTGTTTTTATCTGCTTCGGCAACAGAAAATTTTTTGCAATATTGTATTTCTCTATTTCTGTGTAACCGGGCAGGCGGATAATCTCCATTCTGTCCTGCAACGGAAGAGGAATCTCCGGAAGCGTGTTGGCTGTTGTAACAAACAATATGTCTGAAAGATCGTAATCGAGATCCAGGTAATGATCGTTGAAAGCGTTATTCTGTTCTGGATCAAGAACTTCAAGGAGTGCTGCCGAGGGATCACCCCTGAAATCCATGCTCATTTTATCAACTTCATCGAGGCAGAAAACAGGGTTGTTCACGCCGGCTTTTTTCAGGGATTGTATTATCTTGCCGGGCATGGCGCCAATATATGTGCGGCGATGCCCTCTTATTTCAGCTTCATCCCGAACTCCGCCCAATGAAAGGCGAACGAAGTTTCTGCCGGTTGCCCTTGATATTGACTTGGCAAGGGAAGTCTTTCCAACGCCGGGAGGTCCAACAAAACAAAGAATGGGGCCCTTTATCTTTTTCACGAGGGTCTGAACGGCCAGATATTCGAGAATCCTTTCTTTCGGCTTTTCAAGGCCATAGTGGTCTTCATTCAATATCTTTTCGGCTTCATTTATGTCGGAACGCACTTTGGAACATTCAAGCCATGGAAGGCTGATTATCCATTCAATATAATTTCTTACAACCGTAGCTTCAGCTGACATCGGTGTCATCATCTTCAGCTTTTTCATCTCATGAGCAACCTTCTCCTCGGCTTCTTTCGACAGCTTTTTTTCTTTTATGCGCTTTTCAAGCTCTTTTGTCTCATCGCCGGGGTCTTCATCAGATCCCATTTCTTTCTTAATAGCCCGCATCTGCTCGTTCAGATAGTAATTCTTCTGGGTCTTTTCCATCTGCTCTTTGACGCGGCTTTTTATCCGCGATCTGCTTTGAATATTTCTGTTTCCATGTTAATCAGCTGCAAAAGAAAGGTGATCCGCTCGCTTATGGATAGCATTTCAAGAAGATGCTGTTTGGCTTCTATTTTAAAGGAAAAATGAGAGGCCACTGTATCGGCCAGCTGAGAAGGATTTGTTATTCCTGAAAGCTTTTTTTCAAAGTCTTTTGGTATATTCTTGGTAAGATTGGCATAATCATCAAAAGCTTCTGTGAGCGCGCGACACAGGACGATACTTTCCGTTTCGTCCACTTCAAGTTCTGCAACCGGTTCAACATCAACCTTATAAAAGTCTTCATCGTTGAAATATGTTACAATCCGGCCTCTTGTTTTTCCTTCTACAAGGGCTTTAACCGTTCCGTCGGGCAGGCGGAGGAGCTGCAATACTTTTCCGACTGTTCCGATCCTGCTTATATCTTTTTCTTCGGGGCTTTCTTCGCCGGCCATTATCTGAGTTGCAAGAAATACGCTCTTGTCCCTGCTCATGGCACTGGTAAGGGAATTGACGGATTTGGTTCTCCCCACGAAGAGAGGTACAATCATATGCGGGAATACCACGATATCCCTTAATGGTAATAGAGGAAGTTGTATCTTCATTGAAGCCTTTTCCTGTTCCTTATTTTTAATATTAAAAAAATCGGGCAAATTAACCATAACAATATTTATCTTATAAAATCATTTGTAACCTGTCACAATTAAAAGGACAAAAAAGCAAGGCAGGTTAGAATGTTGACGGCAGAAGGGCTGTTATATCAAGCTTGTTTCTTTGATTGCTCGTACAGTAAAATCGGCTCTTCCCGGTTAAGTATTACGTCTTCGCTGATTACGCATTCCTTCACGTTTTTTACGGAAGGAATTTCGTACATTATATCGAGCAGGCAGCTTTCGAGAATTGCACGCAGACCCCTTGCACCGGATTTCCGTTTCTGAGCTTCTTTAGCAATGGCCGAAAGAGCGCTGTCTGTCAGCCTTAAGTTTACTCCCTCCATTTCAAAGAGCTTTGTAAACTGTTTGATCAGTGCATTTTTTGGTTCTGTCAGAATCCGGATAAGTGAAGCTTCGCTTAATTCGTCAAGGGTGGCAATAACAGGCAGACGACCCAGAAATTCAGGAATTAACCCGAACTTAATAAGATCTTCAGGCTGAACCATCTTTAATAACTCGCTTTTATTCTTGTTCTCTTTCGGAACAATTTTTGCGCCAAAACCCATTGCCTTAGAGCCAAGTCTTCTCTGAATTATCTGATCAAGTCCGTTGAATGTACCGCCGCATATGAAAAGAATATTGATTGTATCAATTTTTACAAAATCCTGCTGAGGATGTTTTCTCCCTCCTTTTGGAGGAACGCTTGCGGTGGTTCCTTCAATAATTTTCAAGAGCGCCTGCTGTACGCCTTCGCCTGAAACATCTCTTGTTATTGAAGGATTATCGGATTTAGCGGCTATTTTGTCTATTTCATCTATGTAAACTATTCCGCGTTTGCATTTTTCCACATCATAATCTGCATTCTGAAGCAAAGAAAGTATAATATTTTCGACATCTTCACCGACATATCCAGCTTCAGTAAGGCTTGTGGCATCTGCTATCGTAAACGGTACATTTAAAAATCTGGCCAGAGTCTGGGCAAGCAGAGTTTTGCCTGTACCGGTCGGCCCGATAAGCAGTATGTTGCTTTTCTGTATCTCGACATCTCCGCTATTGATGGTTGAATCAAGTCTCTTGTAATGGTTATGTACGGCTACGGACAGGACTTTTTTTGCATAATCCTGTTCTATAACATAATCATCCAGCATTTCCTTTATCTGTTTTGGTGCAAGAAGAGCATCGTGTTCAGGAGTTGCTTTATCACTTTCCTCTTCAATAATTTCACTGCAAAGCTGGATACATTCATCACATATATAAACGGCAGGCCCTGCGATCAGCTTTGTAACTTCTTTCTGGTTCTTTCCGCAGAATGAGCAGAAAAGATTGTCGCTGTCGTTTCCTTTTTTTGTCATTTAACGCCTCCGGCTTTTTCGATATTATCAAGGTCATCCCTGTTTAAAATGACGTGATCTATAAGACCGTATTCTTTTGCTTCCTGACTCGACATAAAGTAGTCCCGGTCTGTATCTGTCTGTATTTGTTTTAAATTTTTTCCTGTATGGACACTCAGAATATTATTCAGAATCTCTTTCATTCTGAGAATCTCTTTCGCCTGAATAGCTATGTCTGAAGCCTGGCCCTGGAACCCCCCCATAGGCTGGTGAATCAGAATACGTGAATTGGGGAGAGAATAGCGCTTGCCCTTTGTCCCGGCGGTCAGCAAAAGGGCTCCCATGCTGGCAGCCTGGCCTATGCACACTGTTGCAATGTCAGGCTTGATATATTGCATCGTATCATAGATGGCCAATCCTGAAGTAACAATTCCACCGGGCGAATTAATATAAAAATTTATATCTTTTTCAGGATCTTCGGATTCAAGGAAAAGAAGCTGGGCAATAAGAAGATTTGCAACCTCATCATTCATGGCTGTTCCCAGAAAAATGATCCTGTCTTTTAACAGCCGTGAATATATGTCATATGCACGCTCGCCCCTGCTGCTCTGTTCTATAACTATTGGTATTAATGGCAATGTCTATCTCCTGTAATATTATACTTTTTCTGTTGCTGTTTCCTGAACCTGTTCAATGTTTTCAATGGTACTGCTTTCAATTATAAGATTGATAGCGTTTTTTTCAAGTAACGTGTGCTTAAAATAATCGAGTTTGTCCTTGTTTTGTTTGTAAAATTTTTTTATTTCTTCAACAGGCTGGTTGAAAGATTCGGACATTTTTTTAAAACCTTCTTCAAGGTCCTCATCATTTAGAGTAAGCTTTTCCTGCTCAATTATCTTGTCTAAAATAAGATGACGCCTTATCTGTTTTTCAGCAGTCTCGCGGTATTTTTCCGAGAGGATCTCTCTTGAAAGACCGAGGGATTCCATTGATGTATTATGGTAAGAAAAAGACCTTTCGGCATCGGCAAGTATCTGTTCAAGCTCAAAATCTACCAATGCTTCAGGAACTTCAAACTCTGTTTTTGAAATAAGGGATGAAAATATCAGCTCGTTTAATTCCTGTTCGACACGTTTTTTATATCCCTGGTCAAGATTCTCCCTGATAGCCTTTTTTAAATCCTCAAGAGTGGTAAAACTGCCGAGATTCTTAGCAAGATCATCGTCAATTTCAGGAAGAATCTCTTCTCTCACATCATTGAGTGTCACGTTGAAAGTAATTTCAAGGCCAGCAAGTTTGGAATTGAAGTAATCTTCCGGAAAAATCACGCTGAAATCCTTCTTTTCTCCGGCTTTCATTCCTGTGACATTGGTGTCAAAATCTTTTGTTATGCGGCCCTGACCGAGTTTCATAGTGAAATTTTCGGTTTTTGCGGTCTCGTCAAAGGGTTTTCCGTCTTTGAAGCCTTCATACGTAATAAGGACGAAATCATCTTCTCTCGCAGGGCGGACTTCTTCTATGGTCTTTTGCTGGGCAAAGTTTTTTTGGAGCATTTTCAGCTGGGCTTCAACTTCATCGTCACTTATCGTGTAAATATTTTTTTTAAGCTGTAACCCTTTGAATTCTATATCAGCAATAACAGGTTTGACTTCGATAGTGGCATCGTATTTATACGGCCCTTTTTCGTCAAAGGCGGGTGGTTCGATTTTCGGATCACCGACGATTTTAAGTTCTTTTTCCTTAACCGCATCTATAAATGAGTCCTGGATAAGTTTGCTTGACACATCCGCATGGACATCTTTTTTAAAGAAATTTTCTAAAACCGACCGGGGCGTTTTGCCCGGGCGAAATCCTTTTAGTTTTGCTGTCTTTTTAAGGTTTTCATAAGCCTTATCCAGCTCAAGCGCGACCTCTTCCTGTGGAATTTCAACATGCAGAATTTTTTTCACGGTACTGACATCTTCAATAGTAAATTGCATACATTTCCTTTCTGATAAAACAGGTGTAAATAATTATTCTAATGCACTTTCAGTTAATTTTTAGATGGTGCGAAAGGGGAGATTTGAACTCCCACTCTGTCACCAGAGCTGGATCCTAAGTCCAGTGCGTCTGCCAATTCCGCCACTCTCGCAACTTGTTAATAATTGTCTGCTCTGCAATTTCAAGCAAATAAGATTATATATTGAGCTGTTAAAATAAAAACATGCTCTCCTGCCTGACTTTGGTATACTAAAGGATATTAAACATAATATCAACAGATATAAGTGTCAAGCTAAATAGGATAAAATGCTTATTATGTCAATGTATTGTAAACAGTTATGACAGCTTCGTAAAAAGTCATTCTGCTGTGTTGCATTTCATCTCCGCCCTGTTGAATTCTCGCTGCGCGAGGCGGCAGGGCCGATTTAACAGGGTGAATCATTGCAGCGTACCAATAAGTACGCTTCATTCCTCAAGATTTGTGCGCCTTGCATAATGAGCTTTTTACTTTGCCGTCTGAATTTCGGATTTTTACGAATTCATCAAGACTGACGGACTCGTAAAAACTATATTTTCTCACAAAGGCACTAAGGGCATGAAGAAATACCCATTTAATATTAATATGTTAACTTTGTGATCTTTGTGGCTTGGTGTGAGATCCGGACTTTTTACAAAGTCATCAAGGTTGACGATATATGCTTTTTTCAAAATATGAGCTTGCAGGAAAAAATTAAGCATGGTAATTGACGCCCAGCTTATTCACAAAACCAAAAAATCGGGGCGTGGCGCAGCCTGGTAGCGCACCTGCTTTGGGAGCAGGGAGTCGGAGGTTCAAATCCTCTCGCCCCGACCAATATTATCAATAGGTTGCAATATATTTTGCAGCCTATTTTTATGCCTGAAATTTCTTGGCTACAAGATTGGTTACAAGATTTATAGTAAATGTCATAAATACGTTCCGTTTGGGTATGGGTGCGTATGCGAATCGCAGAAATAATGACCTGCCCTTCGTCAACGGCGGCATATCCGCATC
>JAHJJB010000215.1 GCA_018823005.1 Pseudomonadota bacterium
CTCTTTAATAAAAATTATATCAGCAGCCTTCTTTCAGCAAACAGGGGGAACGTAACTCAGGCGGCAAAACTTTGCGGACTCGAACGGCAGGCACTTCAGCAGATTATGAGAAGATACGGCATAAGAGCTGAAGATTTCAGGCAGGAACAGGGACGCAGGTGATCAGTAATCAGTAATCAGTGATCAGTAACCAGAAAACAGGAAAGCGCAGGCTGAAGTCCGAAGGCTGAAATTACTAAAAGTCTTCAGTCTAAAAACCTTCAGCCTATTATGCGAACCACAAACCAGGAACCGGAGACCCGATTATTAAAGGCCGAGAGGATACCTGCCGAATTCATGAGTTGCATCTACCCAGGCTTTAAAATGTTCGTTTGGTGTGGCCGGGAGGAGCTGGCAACTGGGGGCCATCATGATTCCCAGGCCTTCGCCGATTTGAGATATCTGATGTTTCACTTCCTGCCATATTTTTTCTACCGGGCCGTGTACTATGAGATGGCCATCGGTGATGATACAAGCCGAAACATTAAATTTTCCGACCACATGCTCCATAATCCAGCCGGTTGGATTCATTTCATCGAAATGAAATCCCTCGACGCCGGTTTGGGTTGCCAATGCGGTGAGATATGCATATGCTTTGGGATTCGTCATATCACCATGTGTGTGCAGCCAGGTACCCTGACCGAATTCTTTTTGCACCATTGCAGCCACGCGGGCTATGTTCTCCAGGTTGAAACGCTGAGCCATTGACGGGCTGACCATCAGAGTTCCCATCACCTCGGCGAGGAACGTAACGCTGTTGGAACCGGCCGCATACTGAGCGCGGATCCAGTCCATGGTCCAATCGGTAGCCACCCGGCACATTTCATCCACCCATTCCGGGTCTTCGTACATATCTTCCAGAATGGCCTCATTGGGACGGAACATATGCATCGCAGCCACACTCCCCACATATGCCGAGGCTACAAGCGGTATCTCATCGCCTATCTCCTCCGATACATTTTCGATCACCGCTAAAGCGCCGGCCATCCGGGGATCGGTTTTTCTGATATTGAATGATTCGATGAGCTTTTTCACCCGGGGCCAGTCTGCTTTGGTCATAACCGGCTTGTTGTCTGTAGGTCCGGCAGCTATCCCGAATTTTTCAGGGATCGTTATTTCTCCGCCCAGCGGCGGGACACCAAAAGCGTGGTCGATGTAGGTTGGTATTGCTATATCGTACCCGTTGTAAGTGATATTTGCCAGCACCGCCTCGGTAACTTTCTCAACGTCATACCAATCCCTGCCCGTTACATCAGGAAGCAAAAGTCCGTGGCTGAAAATCATCTGGGACATAACTCTAGGCCACACCGGCATATAATCGGGTTGCCTTCTTTCTCTAACAGCCTGAAACCGCTCCTTTTTGTTCATCATCTTTCCTCTCAACTACCACCAGCAGATGACCCGATCGCTTATAAAAATTTCATGCACAAGCCGGTTGTAATCGATATTCTCCTGATAAAGCTTAACCTGTTCGTTTCCTCCGTCAGCGGATGTCGCCTGTATGAAGTTTTGCGTCATCGTGGTTGGTTCTGATCTTAAAATATGCAGGGTTTTCATCTATGTCCTCGCCTAGTAGGGGATAATAAGGTCGTATTCATTCAGTCTCATCGCAATTTCTTCCAGGGTCTGTGCCCTGAAACCATATTTTTCAACATTCTCCGGCATATTGCTGTACCGGAAACCATCCATTTCATCGATAAATTCCATGTTGTCTTTGTACTACTCGGTCAATTCAATTTCATGATCTAGAACAAACATGCTGACCGTGTGAAAATCAAGCAGAAGCCCCAGACTGGAGCGTAGGCCTTCATATTGCCGCGCCTTGTCTTTTATCAAGACAGCCACCTTTTTACTCATCGCTTCCTCCTATAAAATTAGGTAACGGTCGCATTCCTCGACCATTTCAGCGTTCCGTGCCTGAGTCGCGAAGTCCTTATCTCCCAACCCCGGTATTTCAATTCCTTTATAGCCATATGAAATATAGCTCACCTCACAGATAGCAACTTTTGCAAATTCCAAAAGCCTGGTGAATTCATTAAGTTGGCTTTGATGAACTCCTTCCCCTGTAAAAAAAATCTCAACCTTTTTTCCAGAATTCTTAACCGCTTCGGCGATTCCGATTACATGACTGAAACTATTTTTTGTGGTAACACATATCCCTAAAGTTTTTGCCATCTATTCCTTCTCCTTTTTCGGGCCTTCCCCTTTTCGTAAATAAAAGCGATAAAAGCCTTCATCATCTATGAAACCGAGCCATTCGTTACCTGACTTATTTGCCAGTTTGGGCATATCTTTCTTTGTGCCGGGATCGGTTCCAAGGACTTCGATAATCTGGCCCGGTGTCAGGCTTTTCATGGCTTTGGCTGTTTTTAACGTTGGCATAGGACAACTAAGGCCTCTCACGTCCAGTGTCTCATCCGGGGTAATGTTTTTAAGATCCATTTTTCATGTCTCCCTTAAAGTAAATTTCATAAATATGTTCCGTCTCCAATCAGAATATTATTCTGATAACCGCATAGCGGATCACTCAGAGGGCTCCGGAAACGGGATCATCTCCACGAATGTGGTTGAAAAATCAGGGTCCGCCGCAAGCTCAAGAGCCTCTATTTTATGGTATAAGGTTTCAATTTCCTGCCGCCGGTTTTTGTTCAGCAGGGCTCGGACTGCGCCCAGCCCGGCAGCGTTGGGAATTACTTCCATACGCCCGAAGGCTGTTTTCCTGGGCAGGATTCCAACAATTGAAGCACTTTCGGGATTGAACGATGTTCCGAACGCCCCAGTAAGTACCACCCGCTCAATCTGCATGATACCGGATCTGCGTTTGAGCAGTTCGATTCCCGAAGCAAGGGCGGCCTTGGCCAACTGGACCTGGCGTATGTCCCTGGCGGTAATCGAAATTTCCCGTCCCGTAACCGATTTGTCGGCCGGTACGATCACCATTCGGCGAGTCCCGTCGGGAGCCGAACCGATCCCACCGGGCAGATCGGATCTCAGCGCGCCGCTCGGAAGGATAATCCCGGTCTGCAGCATGGCAGCAACAATATCAATGAGGCCGGATCCGCATATGCCACGGGCCAGGTTCCTCTCATTTTCTCCAAAAACATGGCAGGTGACGCAAAGATCTGAGGGATCAATGCTGGCGGCGTAGATGGCGCCGTTCGATGCGCGCATTCCGCATGAAATATGCGCTCCCTCTAAAGCCGGGCCGGTGGCACAGCTGGTGGCCCAAAGCCCGCTGCGATTCCCGAGAACAAGTTCACCATTGGTACCGATATCCATGATAAGCGTGGTTTCATCACGCTCATAGGTGCGGTCCGACAGAACGCCGCCTAGAATGTCTCCGCCTATAAAGCCTGAAACCACCGGGAAAAGGTAAACATTGGTTCCCGGATTAAGGTCGCATCCTACATCTGCGGCCCGCATATTTATCGCGGACCGTCTAAAGGGAGTGAATGGAGCCGCGCCAAGGTTGTGGGGGTGAAAGCCGGCGAAGATCTGTTGCATGGTCGGATTCCCGACCACGGTTATTTCATCCACATCTTTTCTGTCGATTCCTGCTTTTTCAAGGCAGACGCCGAGCAAGGAATTTACACCCCGGACAACCAGGGAATTGAGCTGAGCCAAACCATCATGTTCGCGGGACGCATATGCGATCCGGCTCATCACGTCTTCGCCGAAACGATGCTGGGGATTTAACATCCCGGCGGTTGCCAGAATCTCCCCTGTATGAAAATCGCAAAGATAGACTGCGATGCTCGTGGTGCCGATGTCGACTGCCAGACCAGTCGACCTGGAGCGCACCCCTTCAAATACTGTTGTGAGGCCGAAGAGATCATGACTGACCAGGGTGCTTTGTCCTTTTCCGGCAACGGGCGCACTCAGTCTGCGCTGCACCTCCGCATCCTCGATCGAAACAGGCCTGCCGCAGGCCGATTCGGCCTCACGTTGTATCCAATCATAAAAATCCTCCGCCGGGTCGCCGGAAGACAATGCCCTATACCGTGTGCCATCAATGGATATTCGTTTCACGGCAGGGGCCACAGAAAAATTTCCCGATACGTCCGATTTGGGAAGGACCGGATCTCCCTCCTGGCCCCATGCAGGCATGGAGACTGTGATATCGCCTAAAATTCTGGCCTGGCAGGCCAGACGTGTTCCATTCGCTTCAAACAGGCGGATTTCCGATTCCATGGGAGGGGAGAGATTGGCAGCAGGTTGGACCGAAATAATGCACTTTCCGCATTTTCCCTCTCCGCCACAGTCAGAACGCATTGTAATGCCGGACCCGGCCAAAACTTCCATGACCGTGCGTCCTTCATCCGCCTGCAGGATGATGCCCATGGGGAGAAGCGTCAGCCTATACCGTCTTTTGGTTTTGTTTTGCGTCACGGTAAAGATCCTGATGATTCTTTTCCAGGACGGCCTGGCTCAAACTGCACCGGAGGTCTTAAAGAGGCCGGATCAGAGTCAAGGTTTATTTGATCGGGGAAAGCCTTTCCGCCTAGAGATAGAAACATGTTTTGACGAA
>JAHJJB010000216.1 GCA_018823005.1 Pseudomonadota bacterium
ACATCAAGCATGCTTTCAACAAAGTAAAACTTTATATCCTTCTGTATCTTTTTAGGAATATCATCAAGATCCTTTTGATTCCATTTAGGCAGAATAATGGTTTTAATTCCTATGCTGTGGGCGGCAAGAACCTTCTCTTTTACTCCTCCCACAGGAAGAACCTGCCCCCTTAAAGTTATCTCGCCTGTCATTGCAAGATTCTGTAAAACCGGTTTGTTTACCAGAAGGGAATATAATGCCGTCAGCATTGTCACGCCGGCCGAAGGTCCGTCTTTAGGGATTGCTCCTGCCGGAACATGTATGTGAATATCATGGGTTTCAAAATAATCTTCGGGAATATTAAACTGACTGCTGTTTGTCCTGATGAAACTTAAAGCGGCAGTCGCTGATTCCTTCATTACATCTCCAAGCTGACCTGTAAGGGTAAGCCCCTTTTTACCCTTCATGGCAGTTGCTTCAACGAACAGGATCTCGCCTCCGGTCTGGGTCCACGCCAGACCCGTAACAACACCCGGAGTCGATGTTCTTATCAGAACTTCCGGATATATACGTTCAGGACCGAGGTATTTTGAAATATTCTGAACCTTGATTTCAGCATTCCTTACTTGACCTTCAGCAACCTTTGTAGCAACGCCCCTGCATATGGTTGCGATCTCCCTTTCCAGATTTCTCAATCCGGCTTCCCGTGTATAACCGGTAATAATCCGCTTTACTGCTCCGTCTGTAAAAACTATCTGCTTCGATTTAAGCCCGTGTGCATTCCGCTGGCGTGGAATCAGATATTTATTTGCTATTTTTATTTTTTCATCCTCCATATATCCCAAAAGCTCCAGAACTTCCATTCTGTCTCTTAAGGCTGGCGGGATTGTATGGAGGACATTGGCAGTGGTAATAAACATCACTTTAGACAGGTCAAACGGAACATCGAGATAATGATCTGAAAATGAATAATTCTGTTCCGGATCAAGAACTTCGAGAAGCGCAGAGGAAGGATCCCCGCGAAAATCGCTTCCGACTTTATCTATCTCATCAAGCATAAAAACCGGATTGTTGGCTCCGGCACCCCTGATACCCTGTATGATTCGGCCGGGAAGAGCCCCAACGTAAGTTCGCCTGTGACCTCTGATCTCAGCCTCATCGCGGACACCTCCAAGGGAGATGCGAATGAATTTTCGCCCCAGAGCCCTTGCTATGGATCTTCCAAGGGATGTTTTTCCTGTTCCGGGGGGCCCGGCAAAGCAAAGGATAGGCCCCTTTGATTCGGGCTTCAGTTTACGGACGGCAAGAAACTCGATAATACGTTTCTTTGCCTTATCAAGTCCGTAGTGATCCTCTTCCAGTACTCTCCTTGCTTTTTTAATATCAAGGTTGTCTTTTGTGCTTTCGTTCCATGGAAGGGTTGTAAGCCAGTCAAGATAAGTAGACGCAACCGTATATTCAGCAGAAGAAGGATGCATACGCGAAAGGCGGTTTAATTCCCTTTCAGCCTCCTTAAGAGCCTCCGAAGGCAGGTTCTTCTCCTTTATCTTTATTTTATATTCTTCAATTTCAACTGCGGTATCATCTTTCTCCCCAAGCTCTTCCTTTATAGCCTTAAGCTGCTGCCTGAGGTAATACTCCCTCTGGCTCTTTTCCATATCTCCCTTGACCTGAGACTGTATTTTATTTCCCAGCTCGAGTATTTCCAGATGATGGTTAGCCTGTTTTGTTACCTCTTTCAGTCGTTTACGCACATCTTCAGTTTCAAGAATTTTCTGTTTTTCCTCGGATGTTGTATTAATGGTTGAGGCTATCATATCTGCAAGTATTCCCGGCTCCTGAATCGATTTTGCCATGCCAGCCATATCTTTCGGAAGAGCCGGAGTAAGTTCGACAATCCTTGCAAAAAGGGTTAATATGTTCGAAACAAGAGCTTCGGTCTCTTTACCCTTCGAATCTTTGTCACTGATATGCTCGACTTTTGCCTGGAGGTATGGTTTCCCTTTTACAAATTCGAGGACTTTAAATCTTCCAAGACCCTGGACAAGAAGCTGCGCGTTATTGTCATCGGTCTTCGCCATCCGCAAAATCAATGCGGTTGTGCCCACAGCATGAAGATCCCCTTCCGGGTTTTCAGCCTCCTGGCTTGGTTTTTTCGATGCAAGAAGGCCCACAATACGGTCCTTGGCCATGGCCTCATCAACAAGCTTAACAGATCCGCCCTGCATAACCACAAGGGGCAAAACCATTTTAGGAAAAAGAGCTGTATCGAATAACGGAAGAACGGGCAATAATTCCGGGAATTTTTCAGTATTTGAATCGATCTGTGATTTCTGTTGAGTCATTAACTCCTCCAAACGGCTGTATTCAGAACTTCAATTTAAACCGCGAGTTCCT
>JAHJJB010000019.1 GCA_018823005.1 Pseudomonadota bacterium
CGCTGTTTCGCTCTTTTTATCATGCTCGATAAGAGGCAGGATGTCTTTTTCAACCGTTTTAGCTATAACTTCAAGCTCCCCTAAATTGTATCCGGGCGGAGGGAGAAGAATCCCGAAAAGCATTTCCTGATTTCCTTCGGGAAGATATTCGGTCTTTGGAAGAAGGATAAATGATATTCCCACGGATACGGAAACCATCACAGCAACAACAATTATTTTAGCTGTTATGCTTCCGCATACGCGTCGGACAAACCCGGTAAAAGCATCAATGATTTTGCCGGCAAGACCCGCAAGAGCCGACAGGCGCATTTTTTCATTCAAAGGATTACCGGATTTAACATCTCCGAGAATCAATGCGGAAAGTGAAGGAATAACGGTAATTGAAACAATCAGACTTAATGAGACTGCACCGCTTATCGCAATAGCGATATCACGGAATAGCTGACCTGCCTCCTCCTCCACAAAAACAATCGGCAGAAAAACAGCAATGGTTGTGAGGGTGCTGGCGAGAACCGCGCCCCATACCTCCACAGTTCCGTCGTAGGCCGCCTGAACGCGTCCCTTACCCATCTCCTTATGCCTGAATATATTCTCAAAAACCACTATCGCGTTGTCAACCAGCATACCAACGGCAAAACTTATGCCTGCAAGACTGACAACATTTATATTGCGACCCATGAGCGTCATGATGATAAATGTTCCTATGGCGCTGATCGGTATTGCAACAGCAACGATAAAGATGCTGGTAAAGTTTCTCAGAAACAGAATAAGAACGATGACGGCAAGGCTGCCTCCGATATATATATTATTCTTAACCAGTTTTATTGCACTGTAAATATAGTTTGTTTCATCGTATACCTGTTCCACTTTCAGTTTTCTGTCTTTCAATATGCCGCTGTTCAGTTCCGCCAGAGCATCTTTGATTCTGTTCATAACAACAAGAACATTGGTTCCCGGTTCTCTCACGGCATTCATGACAATGGTGGTTGTACCTTCATGTCTTACGACAACCTGTTTTTCCGTATGCCCCAGGGATACTTCCGCGATATCTCCAACAGTAACAGGAACTCCGTTTATCCTCTTTACAATAACATTTCTGACATCCTCTTCGTTCCCGAATTCTCCGACAGTCCTCACTATATAGCGCCTTTTCCCCTCGTCGAAATCCCCGGCGCTGATATTCTTGTTTTCAATATCAAGAGCCCGAACGAGATCCGGAACCGTAACATTCCTTGAAGCAAGGGCTTCCTGATCGATAATAACCTGAAGCTCCCTCTCCTGTCCGCCATAAATGTTGACAGAAGCGACTCCCGGTATCCTTTCAAGCCTGGGCTTTACATGCTTGTCAAAATAATCATATTCCTGGGAAAGTACGCCCTTGTAATCATCAAGCGATCTTACCACCATCCATGCAATCGCTTTTTCGTGCCTCCCGCCTGATTTGATAAGCGGCTTTTCAACATCGGCAGGATATTTTTTCACCTGGTCAAGTTTATTCGATACCCTTAACAGCGCCTCATCCGTATCAGTGCCTATCTCGAACTTGAGATTAATATATCCTATCCCGTCCTGGCTTTCACTTTTTAGGTCAACGAGACCTTCAAGGTTTTTCAGCTCTTCCTCCTGGGCGTCGATAATTTCTCTTTCTATCTCAAGGGGGCTCGCCCCGCGCCATCGTGTCTCCACTGAAATTTCCGGGAGGTCCACATTGGGGGTAAGCTGGATCGGTATCCTGTAAAGCGAAATCAATCCGAACAGTACAACCAGTATGACTCCTACCGTCACGGTAACGGGTTTTTTGATTGAAGTTTCGATGAGTTTCATTCAGTCACCATAACCGGCTGCCCTGGCCTCAGCCGCTCATTTCCCCTTATTACAACCTTATCTCCCGATTTAAGGTCTCCTTCAACAGCCGCATTTCCGTCATAATATCCGAGAACTTTTACCATGACGTGGAGAGCTTTTCCGTCTCTTACCGTAAAAACAATCTTGTTGTCACCGGCCGGAACTACGGCATCTTTTTGCACAAGAAGCGCATTTTTGCCGCCGTCAAGGGAAAAAAGCGCGATCGCTTCCATCCCGTTTTTTATCTTAAAACCGGGATTTGGGATGAATATCCTGACCGGATAGGTTCTCGAACCTGTATCGCCGCTTGGAAGAACCGACTGCACTTTTCCGGCAAACTGCCTTCCGGGAAGGCTTTTTATTGAAACCTTAACATCGCTTCTGGATGAAAGCATAACCGCGTATCTTTCGGGCACATCAACATTAATTTTTATCCGGCTCAGATCAACCAGTGTAACTACAGGTCCTCCCGCATTAACCCATTCGCCGACCTCTATATGCTCCTTTGCGACAAAACCGGAAATCGGCGCAAAAACCTGTTTATGCTTAAGCTCATACAAAAGGCGTTCGATCTCGGCTTCGCTCCGTTTAAGCTCCTGGGTAAGCGAATTGTAATTATAAAGAACTTCGTCGTATTTGTTCGAAGCTATGCTGTTTGATTCTTTAAGCTTCGTAAAACGATCGAGCTCTTTTCCCGCAAAGATAAGGTTTTCCTTAATCTTTTCTCTCTGGGCTCTTGCTCCCTTAATTCTGAGATCCACTTCCTCGGAACTCAGCTTTGCTATCAATTGCCCTTTTTTCACGAAATCGCCTTCTTTTGCCGGAAAATATTCCACTATCCCCGAAACCTCAGAAGCAACCATGCTTTGTGCAACAGCTTCTGCCGTTCCGATAAGAGATATCTGCTCGGAAACCATCTTTGTTTCAACTTCGGAAACCTTTACCGGCGTAATCTGCTGGTCAGGTTTTTTACCGTTATTTCCGGGAGATCCTGCCAGGACTGATGGAATAAAGACCGGATTCACAACAGTCAAAAAGAGCGTAACAACAACCGGGAAGAAAAATCTGCAACAAACCTTGAACATGTATCACCTCATTATATGACTTAACAAAAAGCCGTTAAAAACCGGGCATAGCCCTGAAAAGTATGAATTTCATCAAAACATTAATTGTTTAATTTATATTTACCAATCGAACTCGTCAAGGACTTAGCTAAAAATATTTGATTCTTCTCTCAATTTGTTGAAGAAAAACCGCTTTTTTTTAATCGACAAAGGAATATAAGGATGATAAGCATCACAAATACCGGAATAATCCCGAATAGATTCCGATAGATGTCGAAGGTGCAATACTCATTGTAGTCACATGAGGATTAAACAG
>JAHJJB010000217.1 GCA_018823005.1 Pseudomonadota bacterium
CGATGATAAGTTGATCTGTCCAAGCTGCGGAAGCCTTCTGACAACCAGGCTGATGTCAGCCACCAGCTCTATTACCGGTCAGAATGTTAAAGAATTTCCAGGGCCAAGAGATACTGCCTGCTGTGGCAGCTCTCCCTCCCAGGCGCATTGCGCAGGTCCGGGATCCTGTTGCGGCAAAACGGGATGATTGTGCGCAGGTTCGGCAGAAGTCCGTTAAACGAGAATCCCGGAGGATAAATGATGAAAAAATTTCTGATTATTACCCAACATGCTGGTAATTTTTCCAGGCTGGCGGAGGGATTAAGAAAAGAGACTTCAAATGAAATTATATGGGCGGATTCCATAACAGCCTCACATGTTGCAGCAGCAGGTTTGATTGGCCTGATCATAATCGATGAGAAGGTGGAAGGGCAATCGTGCATGGATATCGCCAAAGATATGATTCGGATAAACGCTATGGCCAATCTTGCCCTTGTCAGCGGTCTTTCGCCTGAAGAGTTCCATGAAGCCTCCGAAGGTCTCGGGATAATGGCACAACTGCCGCCCTGTCCCGATGCGAAGGATGCCGAACTGTTGCTGAATGCTTTGACAGCCTTGTCTTGAACCGAAACAGCTGGATCAATCACCGCTTCCCGCGACTGAGTGAGCGAGCAAAACAAAAGCAGATAAAAAGTCTCAACGGTCAAATCTGCCTCAGGCGGACCGTAGCAAGCTGCGGGAACGTGTGAAAGAAATAAAAGGGTGCAAGGTGATTATTGAAACGACCCTCTCGGCTGGAAGAGAAGTATATGATAGCGGAGAGGTTATAGCGATTCAACTGCCTGAAAATATGTTGTAGGGAGTGGTATGAATGCCAGGCCGCTGTTTGATGAAAGTAATCTCGAAAAACCGGCTGTTAACCTTGCCATTGTAGGTGGCGGGAGTCATTGCAAGTTTTTCCTCGAGCTTCTCCAATCCGGCGAATTTCCGTATCTGAAGATCAATCTGATGGGTGTCTGCGACATTGATCCGGAAGCCGAAGGGCTGATAATGGCACAAGGCATGGGCATTTTTACCACCGACAACTTCCGCGACCTGTTTTTAATTAAAAATTTAGATTACATTGTTGAACTTACCAACAGTAGAGAGGTCTTTAACGAGCTCATCCGCCTGCGGCCGCCGGATGTCAGTATTGCGGATCATAATATCGGCCGCCTGCTGCGACTCTTATTTGCTTTCAGCCAGCGCATGAAATCAGCCGAACATCAGGTTATTCTTGAAAAAATGTCTTCCGATTTTCTCATTCAGCAGAGTAACGCAGCTATCGTGATATTAAATACCGATTTCACGATTGCGGATGCAAATGAAGCTTATCTCAAGAATGTCAAGCGGTCCCGCGATGAGGTCATAGGCGATTATTGTTATGCAATTTTACACCGGTTAAACGCGCCTTGCTCGGTCGCCATTCCCACTTTAAAATGCCCGATGATTGAGACTTTAACAACCGGGAAATCAGCGCACGTCATTCATGAATTGACCGGCAGTCAAAACCAGAAGATCTACGAGAATATAGTAACGTATCCCCTCAAGGATCAGGATGGAGAGATTTTCAAGATTATTGAGATATGGCGTGACATCACCGGGGAGATTGCTTTACGGTGGGGAAAACGGGTGGCTGAATTAAAGTCAAATCTCAGCATGATCGTGCAGGAAGACCGGATGATCACCCTAGGCAAGCTTGCCGCCAGTTGTGTGCATGAAATCAACAATCCTATCCAGGGATTACTAACCTTTACGCATTTAATGCAGCATATTTTAGATGAGGGTGCCCCCAGTCCGGAAGATTTAAAGGCATTTCGGCAGCATCTTACGATGATGTCGCATGAACTGGAAAGGTGCGGCAGGATCGTAACCGGTTTGCTTTCTTTTTCACGCTCAGCCCCTCATGGCCAAGGCTATACGGATATTGATTTAAATGAAGTTATGGAAGAAATCATTACCTTGATCCGGCACAAGGCGGAGCTTCAGAATATCCGTTTGAATGTTGATCTTTGGGCTCATCCATTAATGATTAATGGCGATGCGAGTCAGTTGCAACAGTGTTTTCTGAACCTGACCTTCAATGCGATCGAAGCCATGCCCCAGGGTGGTCAATTAGACCTGATTGTAGAATCAGACAGCGAACGGAACAAGGCTTGCGTCGAGATAAGGGACACCGGAACCGGCATTCTCCCGGAGAACATGCCGCATATTTTTGATCCCTTTTTTACAACCAAGGGTGAGGGTGAGGGCACCGGTTTGGGATTGTCGATAGTTTATGGTATAATCAAAAATCATGGCGGTCATATAAGTGTAAAAAACCGGACCGAGAAGGGATGTTCTTTTGTTCTTACTTTTCCGGTAACCTAACTTCAGACAGGGATTTGGAAGATTATGATGAATAAAAAAATTACCATCATGATAGTAGACGATGAACCGATCGTGCGGGAATCGTTTCTGCACTGGTTTGAAAGGTTGGGATGCATGGTGGAAACGGCCGCATCCGGTTTTGAAGCTCTGGAAAAACTGAAACAATCCGCTTATGATCTTCTGTTTGTGGACATCAAGATGCCCGGTATGAACGGAGTTGAGCTTTTAGAAAGGGTAAAAGAAGAGTATCCGGGTACGATTGTCATTATCATTACAGCATATGGATCCATTGATACGGCTGTTGAAGCTATGAAAAAGGGAGCGGCCGACTACCTGCTAAAACCATTCAAGCCGGAGCAGCTTTCCCTGGTGATGGAAAAAGTATTAAATCAGAAAAAGCTGATTACCGAATATGAATACATGAAAGGGCGTCTGGAAAAGATCAGCCGTTTCGATAACATTATCGGTCAGTCCGGTGCCATGCAGAAAGTATTTGATATGATTCAGGAGGTTGCCCAAAGTGATTCTTCAGTTCTTATCGTCGGCGAAACAGGCACAGGCAAGGAGCTTATCGCAAAGGCCATTCATGCAAAGAGCCGGCGCGCGCAACACCCCTTTATAGCTATCAATTGCGGTGCGATTCCGGAGAGCCTTCTTGAAAGCGAGCTGTTCGGATACCAGAAGGGTGCTTTCACTGGTGCAACCCAGCCGCGAAAAGGATTTCTGGAAATCGTTTCGGGCGGAACCCTGTTTTTGGATGAAATAGGGGAAACCAGCCCCAAAATGCAGGTGGATTTGCTGCGTGTTCTGGAAGAGAAAAAGATCACCCGATTGGGGGACAGATGTCAGCTTGATGTAGATTTCAGACTGGTATCGGCAACGCGGCGGGATTTGGAAGAGGAGATTAAGAGGGGAAAGTTCCGGGAAGACTTCTTTTACCGTATACATGTGATTACTATGCAGGTGCCGGCCTTAAGAAACAGAAAGGATGATATTCCCTTACTGGTGGAGCACTTTATCGAGAAGTACAGTCATGAAACCACTAAAAAAGTGGATCACATGAGCCGGGATGCGATGGCGCTTTTGCAGGATTATGATTGGCCCGGCAACGTCAGAGAGCTGGAAAACGCGGTTGAACGAGCCGTGGTACTATCCAAATCCAGAACTCTGGGGAAAGAAGACTTTTCTTTTCTTAGGCCCGCGGCAATCCGGACGGCCGAATCACAGTCACTGCGCGATATGGAAAAGGCGTATATTGAAAGCGTATTGGATGACTGCGACTGGAATATAACCAGAGCCGCCAAAATTCTAACTGTAAACCGCGTTTCCCTGCACAAGATGATCAAGCGCTACGGTCTGATACGCCCTTTGCGGGTTTAACCATGAAGCCTGTCGGAGTGGTCCCCTTTGGCGAAGTTGATGCTATTGTTCTAAAGACCGTAGCAGCCCATATCCTCGGATATCTGCAGATTGCTACGGAAGTTGCGCCTCCTATGGAATTTCCGGGATACGCGTATGACAATAAGCGGTTTCAGTACGACGCCGGCGCCATTCTGAAAGCTTTCGAATCCGTATCTTTTCACGACTTTACCAAGATAATCGGCATTCTTGATGCAGACCTTTTTGTTCCGATACTGACTTATGTTTTCGGAGAGGCCAGGCAAGGCGGCAAATGCGCCTTGATTTCACTTCACAGGTTAAAGCGAAACCTGGATGGCTCTGAAGCATCCCCGCCCGTTCTTTTCGAACGCGTTGCCAAAGTGGCTCTGCATGAGCTGGGGCATCTTTATAACCTGATCCATTGTGAGAATGAAAGATGCCTGATGCATTTTTCAGGAGGCATCCGGGATTTGGACAAAGCGCCGCCCTACTTTTGCCGATACTGCTCGGTTTACCTCCGTGACGCACTCTCCCCGGCTAAAAACGATGATGATAAAACACACGATGGGGGAAACGGTTAGGAGCCGTTACGAAATTACCTGTACTTTTTTTGATCCTTTCGCTACGGCTCCCAATGTTAAGGGTATTTTGGAACGGCGACTTTGTTTCTTTTCAGATCTTCTCCGTATGAAGGAATGTGGAAACCAGCCGGTCCCATGCAAGATCAGGGATGTTTCCATAGAGATCATTAATTACCTCGCCGCCGGTGGCAGCCAGTTGCTCGTATTGCGGTCCGATTGCGCTCATCAGCTTCCGGGATTCCTGTTCAATCCAATCAAAGCATTCTTTTTCAAAATAGAGTTTCCTTAAATTTCGCTTGGGCATGTCGGGTTCTATAATAAAAAGCCAGCCGGACTGGTAAGGGTCGTAATTGGTTATCTCCGGATGTTCCAGTGCCTTGTAGTTGGTTGAGAGTAAAGTTCCGGTCACAGGCGACAACACAGCAGCATGATTTCCGTTCCGGCCGAATGTCCAGCCTACCTCATCCTGTTTCAAGGTTGCGCCTAAGGGCGGGAGATTTAATTCACTGATGGCGCCGAACAATTTTACGAAAAAGTCATCGAATCCGACTCTTGCAAATCCCCCATGCTCAAATCTGACCCAGCTGTGTCCCATGTGGTAATAATAGCCATCCGCCACTTTAAATCCCGACACATTTTTATAGACTGGTTCCTTTACGAGTCTCACGAATTCTTCTTCATCCAGCAGTTGATCATATGCACAATGATAGCACTCGTAGTCCATCGTGCATATTTTTGGCGCGTCGACACGCCCTGTTAAGGCATGCCGGCAGGGCCGTTCGGAACCCTGATACCTTTTTCGCAGATATTGCACCCAGACGGGGTTTGCCTCTTTTTCAGAGGGTGATTCAAGATTCATGGCCTTTATCATGCCATGGTCAAAAGGACACGTATTGCAGTCATAGGCATTGTCACAGAGTCTGAAATTGACCACACCGGCTTTCATCCAGATACATTTGTCTTCTGCAACCTGAAAGCCCTTGACCCGTTTCCTGCCATTTTTTCCCTGGTTGGTAATTTTTGCATTCATAGGATGATTCCTCCTCTGCCTTGTTATTAAAATGATTTGTGGCGGCAAATGCCATATAGTCCTATGCGGCAACGGCCGGACTCTCCTGACGGGCTTCCAGCTCGTCAAGCCACTGATCAAAAGCACATCGCGAGCATTCATAGTTATAAATACATATCTTCGGAATCACGATGCGGCCATTTACAAAATGGCGGCAAGGGCTATAGGGCATCTGAACTTTCATCCGCATATCCTGGATCCTGATTATTTTGCTTCTCATGATGCACCTCCTTTTTTGTGGTAAATCCTGCATGTATTTCTATTTAATCTTTCCTTTTGTTAATACTAAAGAGCAAGGAAGATGCCACAGATGAAAGCTTTAAGCAGTTATTCTATATATCAATTTGAAATTATTAAGTATTATTTTAAACGGGGGGAGTGTTCTGCCACTAAGCGGGTATTTAAAAAAAACGATATACTGAAAACTTTGGCTACAATAAGAAGAGATTCAGAGGAAATAGACCAATAGATATTTAATAAAATTATAGGGTTGATTTGGTGTTGCTTCCGGCTACAGATAATGTGTAAATAATTTACATAATCTCCGTTCTAACCTGTCATTTACAGCAAATCAGAAAACGGCTTTTCCCGGAACACATGCAGCAGAAATCGACCCTGCCGTCTCGCGCAGCCTTTTTGTTTTTATTATCCACATCCAGTATGATGGCTGGTATGATGGCTTGAATATTTATTTCACGCGTGATATCATCAATAACAATAAAAACATCGATTCCCTCATGGAGCGCTATGCATAACATCTAATCGGTGCCCATCCGGAAACCAAATTTGGACATATGTGAGTTTTCAAAATAGCTGTTGCAACGGAGATGTATAATGAATGAGGAAGGATCCGATTTCTGGCAAAGCCATTCTCTCAAATACCTTGAAATGGCATTTCTTACGGATAAACAGGAAATTATCGAACACCCTGACGGTTACGGTAAAAAAACCGGCGGTTGTGGAGATACCGTTGAAATTTTTCTCAAAGCAAGAGATAACATCATAGAAACGGCCTCTTATTATATAAACGGATGCATGAATACCGCGGCATGCGCCAATACCATTGTTTTAATGGCCGAAAACAAAACGATTGACCAAGCATGGGAAATCACACCGGAGACAGTTGCCGAATATCTCGAAACCCTTCCCGGAGATCATTTCCATTGTGCGGAACTGGCAGTGGGAGCCCTGTATCTGGCGCTCTCAAACCTTCTGGAACTTCGCCGTGCCCAGTGGAAGAAAGCCTATAATGCGCGGTAAACAGATCTTAAAGTTATGAAGATACTCCTTGATTTATCCAAACACTGTATCGAAACCGAAGCAAAGCGTATATATGAAGAGAGCCTTAAGCAATATTTCAAGGTTCCTGATTCAAATAGGCCAGGGTTGGAAGAAAAAATCGAAGGGCTCAGGAATTTTCTGGAGTATTCGGATTTTAAACACTTAAGGAGCAGTCATCCTGTTCTTGCCGGAAGAGAAGGCGGCAAAGCCGTCCTTCATCTTTTCGGCCGGGATTTATTCGAAATTGAAATAGGCGGCAGATTTTACAAACCGCAGAAAAAAGATCGTCGACAATCCTGATGTTCTTTGAGAGCTTTTAACAATTGAAGCTCCCTGCCGCAAGTCAGTCCGCCGTAGTGATTGGCGGATCTTCGGCGGAGAATGCACTCGCTGTTTCGGTTCATCAAGATGTTTAACCGGGGCTCAGGTTATTATTTCTAATCGTAACTTGCACGGGTTACTTCATCAGTCATGGTCGGTGCGATAATTGACTTCCATGCGGAGTTTTCCCATGTCCCAAGCGAAGTGTGCATATCAAGATACTTTTTCGGTATCGGATGTGTGCCTACAACAACCTTGATTCGATAGCGTTTTTCAAGAAAGGCTTTGAATGTATCGATATGGGGGCAGGGGGGATAACCAACAACCAGGCCGGTGGCTAAATGAATAACCTCTGCGCCGTTCTTCACCATCTCTTCACCCGCATATTCTATGTTGCCGCCGGGACAACCATCGCACGTAGTAAAACCAACGAGCTCAACTTCAGTGTCCGTGTATATGCTGAAAGCCCCTTCCTTGTTCTTCATAGCTCGGAGACACTTCCCGCCCGCACAGCGGCGATAGCGATCACAGATAACTATTCCGATCTTTGTATTTGAATTCATTTCAACTCCTTTCAATTCTCACCTGGTCAATCGTGAAGATATTGGAACCGGGCCATAAGGCCGGCTGCTATACAAATTTGACCTTGACCCAGGCCGTGAAGCGCTTATTATGCATAATCTCCGCCTTAAGATTCCGGCAAGTCAGGAAGGTCTGGATAGGGGCTCAGTTTTCCGTAGTTTTTCTGCTGATCCGGAAGAGATTTTGGGAATCTTTATCCGGAACTGGGTTCCGTGGCCTGATTTTGATTTTACTTCAATGGATCCGCCGTGCTTGCGGATAATGCTGTCGGCAATAAATAGGCCAAAACCCGTTCCTTCTTTCCCTTTCGTTGAGAAAAAGAGCGTAAAAAGCCTCTCAATAGTCTCCTGATCCATTCCGGTGCCGTTGTCTGAAATTTCGAAAACGATCTGGTTGCCATCTTGGCCGGCGCTGAAGAGAATCCGATGCGAAGGCTTGGATATATCCCTGAGGCAGGCATCCACAGCATTTTCGAGAATGTTGATAATAGCGGAATTGACGGCCGGGGGGTCGATTTCAAATAATCCGGCGGATGGATCAAAATCTTTTACAAATTCAATCTGCTGGTTAAGTATCTTGGGTTCAATTACCATTGCCGTTTCCTCGGCGAAAGAGCATACATTAACCTTTTCAAGGCTCATTTCCCGATCCTTTGAATAGAACAGTATGTCGAGTATCAATTTTCTGATCCGCCCGACTATCTGCTTTACGACTGTCCATCCTTCAGCGGTTATCTCCAGGTTTTCCTTTTTAAATCCGGAATCGACCAGGTACATTCCACCGTCGAGACCCGTTAAAAGCCCTTTAATGCTGTGGGATATTGTGCCTAACATCAGCCCCAGCGCTGAGAGATTGTCCTGAAGTTCGGATTTTTCCTTGATAAGGCGCTCGAGATTTTCGGTATATTCCCTCAATTTTTCCCGCATGAGAATTTTATCACAGGCCCTTTTCAATGCCACTTCCAGCGAATCAACATTAATAGGCTTCGTGATAAATCCGGAGGCTTCGTATTTGAGGCTTCTGATAGCTAGATCCATGTCACCGTGACCTGTAATCATGATGACTTCCGCTTCGGAACCCTGTGATTTGATCTTCTGGAGAAGGGTAATTCCGTCCATGCCGGGCATTTTAATGTCCGTAAGTACAATAGGCGGATTCAGTTCACAAAAGATACGAAAAGCTTTTTCGCCGTTATCCGCGGAGATTACCTGGTAGCCGAAATCAGAGAGGGTTATCCCCAGAATATCACGGATATCCGCCTCATCATCTACCAGCAGAATCGTTTTATTTAATTTTCCGGACCCGGGATATTTCATAACTTCGAAATCCAAAACCATATAACCTCTCTTTTTATTCTGCTGCCACCGGAAACTGCATTATAAAACACGCTCCTTTTCCAGGTTCGGATTCGGCAGTAATGCTGCCGCCGCAATCCTTTATGATTCCGTAACTGATCGACAATCCCAGCCCGGTTCCTTTCCCGACCTCCTTTGTTGTGAAAAAAGGTTCGAATATCTTGTCGAGAATTGTGTCAGGGATTCCAATACCGGTGTCGCAGACTTCTACTATGACGGTTCCGCCGGCTGAGCGGGTTCTTAGAGTGATTTTTTTATCTCCTTTTGTATCCTGTCCGGGCGGATATAAATCTTCAATAGCATCCCGCGCATTAATCAGAAGATTGATAAAGACCTGTTCCAGCCGGCTCGAATCGGCCTTTATTTCAGAAAGATTATCTTCCGTGTCCCAAACAACTTCAATATCTCTTATTTTAAGTTGCTGGCTGAAGATTTCGAAAGCATTTTCCAGGATTTCGTTTACATTTACCTTTTCACGTTCCATGTCTGATTTGCGGGCAAAGAGCCTCATATGGTTGATAATTTTACTTGCCCGATCCACACTTGAGTCAATCTTGTTCACCATAGTGGACATGATCTGATCCTCAATCTTTTCATTCTGGTTTGTCTTCCTGATGATGAAGCTGCTCGCCGTTTTAATGACCGAAAGAGGCTGGTTCAGTTCATGAGCAACACCTGATGCCATCTCCCCCAGGGTGGTCATTTTGCTTGCCTGAATCAAAAGCTGTTCAGCTTCCAGACGCTCCGTTATGTCGCTTGTGGTTACAAGAAGAACTTTTTCCCCGGGATATGCGGATGGAGAAATGCGGATATTGACGAAAATTGTATCCCCGTTTTTGTGGAGCTGTTTGACCTGATTGATGACCGGTGAATTCCTGATTTCCGCCTCAACGGATGCCCTCTCTTTTTCCATGAAAAGGCCTAAAAAAGGAGAGTTTATGATTTCATCCTTATCGAATCCGTATATCCCCTTCACGCTGTCATTGCAGTCGAGAATAACAAGCGTATCCTTTTTCAGCACGAATACCGGGTTTGGAATATTGTTGAAGATGGCATGATATTTTATTTCGGATTTTTTGAGCTCTTCCTCGAGGCGTTTTCTTTCCGTAATATTCAGGCTTATTTCCATCGCGGCAACGATTTCGCCTTTTTCATTCCGAATGGGAGAGGTGGTGAACAGCCAGTGGGTAAGTATTCCGTCTTTATCGATACCGGATTCCTCCCCGTAATGGGATAATCCGTCTTCAAATGTCTTCTCAACCGGGCATACCGGGCATTTTTCACTTCTTCCTTTGTATGCATGAAAGCAAAAATCGCCGGGTTGGGGGTTGAAATTTTTGGCAAAGTCATAATTATATCTCAGAAGTCTGAAATTCCTGTCCTGAACCGTGATAAGGCACGGCACATGTTCAAACAGGGTCTGGTATTCGTCCCTCTGAGCATTAAGGTCCGCCTGCTTTTCACCGATTTTTTGTCCCATACTGTTGACAGCTTTTGCAAGTTGACCCATCTCATCATCCTGGTCAATTTCAACTTTTCCGTAATAATTACCGCCAGCTATCCGGCGTGTTCCGGCAATGAGTTTCCTGATAGGTTCATTCACGAATTTCAGGACAAAAAAGAAAATAATGGTGGAGGTTATAAAAAAGACAAATAACGCAAGGATAATCATCTCTTTTTCAATCGAAAAAATTGCCCTGTCGGTCTCTTCCAGCGAGATAACGACATCCAGCGCGCCAAGAATCTTTTTGTCCCTTGGATGGATATGACATCCGCCGGCGGAACAACCGGGTTCGTTGTAGATCGGATCGATAATACCAAGCATCCTGTGCCCTTTCGGAGAATATAAAATCCTTGTCCTTTCAGAAAGATCCAGTTTATCAAGCGGAGGTTCTGAACGGTGGCAGATATCGCAGGCTTCAGCCTTGATATTCGTGGCAAGATCCAACTCTGCGGGGCGGTTCGAGAATTTGATTTTTCCTTCCTTGTTATATATGCGGATGTTCTCTATTTCCTTCAGCTTTGAAATGTTTTTGATTATTTCATTGATCTCATCGCGGGAGTTTAACATCATGGAATAATGAGTACCGAGTTTTATGGTGGCGCCAAGGCGGTTTGTTCCGGCAACAAAATTTTCCATCACCTTTGTTCTCTGAGACCGGATGTTGAAATACGCCCAGACGGAGATTGAAACAAGCAGAGTGAGTCCCACCGATACAATCAGCTTCAGGACAAGGCTGTGACGAAAACGATTCAGTTGCTTGAGCATGGCATTCCCAAAATATTAATAGGTTATGACTGTAACTGGATGATCGTGTTTTCTTCCTTGATACCGGTTTCCGCCATGTGCCGGATTGTTTTATAAATCTCCAATCAGATACAGAGCGCCGCGTCGATTACTTCGAGTATCTGCCGGGTTGAAAACCCTTCAATTACGGATGACTTGTTCGGACAAACAGAAGCGCATGTTCCGCATCCCTGGCACATTAAAGAATTGACCAGAATCTTTCCGGCGTCAGCATCCAGGCTTCTTGCACCATAAGGGCAGGCTTCAATACACTGCCCGCAAAGACTGCAAAGACTGTGACGGACTATTGCCGTCACTTTTCCCGAAGGCAGTCTGTTCCGTGAAAGAATGCGGATCGCACGCTGGGCCGCCGCTTCGGCTGTCGCAACCGATTCCGCAATAGTCCTTGGAGAATGTGCAAGCCCGCAGGCAAAAACTCCTTCTTTAATGGAATCGACAGGGCGCCATTTCGATTCGGCCTCCAGAAAAAAGCCGTCCGTATCGCATGATGCGCCGAATGTAAAAGCAGGACCGGCCGGCAGTTCCGGAACTACGCCGGCGGCAAGAATTACCAGGTCTGCCGTAATTTCAACATTCTCTCCAAGTATCGGTTCAAAACACTTAACCTTCGGGACAGGGCCGGAAACCACGACTTCGGGTTTGCGCTCTTTTGTGTAACGGATAAAAATAACTCCGGCCTGCCTTGCCTGCGTGTAGTAAGTCTCAGTGAAACCGTATGTCATTATGTCACGGTAAAGCACGTAAACAGCGATTTCAGGATTCTGTTTTTTCAAAAAAAGAGCCTGTTTGACTGAAACGGTGCAGCAGATGCGGCTGCAGTAGTTTTTCGGCTCTTCCCGCGTCCCGGCGCACTGAATCATGACGACCGAAGAGAGTGTCGAAGGATCAAGCGAACGGGTCGCGATTTTTTGTTCAAATTCCTTCTGTGTGACAATCGCTTCGCTTGCCCCGTGGCCGTACGCGGTGATTTCCGCCTCCCTTCCTCCTGTTGCAAGAATTACTGCTCCGTGTTCTAATGTCAGGACTTCCTTTTCGTTGTTTTCGACAGTTGTTATAAAATGTCCTGCCTGCCCGAAGGAGGAGAGGATATTAGTTCCTGTATGAACATGTATCAGGGGATGCTTTTCGATCCTTTGAACGGTATCCTTCAAAAGAGTCTGAATTGAAAAGCCTTCTATTGTTTCCGTAATCCATTTAAGATTTCCGCCAAGGTGCCCTGAGAGTTCAATCAGATCGACATCTGTCCCGGAACCTGCAATGGTGAGCGCAGCCGTCATGCCTGCAATTCCGCCGCCAACAACAACGCAGCTACGGGTTACAGGCAATGATGGAGTTATTGACGGTTCCACCTGTTCGAGTTTTGCGATCCCCATCCCGAGGAGGCGTTCTATGTTAAGAACAAGCTGGCTTTCTCCCGTGTTTTCTCCTGAAAACTGAACTGCCGGTGTCCGGATATCAACTATCTCCGTAAGCGAAGCATTCAATCCGGTCTCTTTTTCGGATTCCTTCAGTTTCCGTCCATACATATACGGAAGGCAGGCTCCGATAAGAAGGCGGTTCGGTTTGTACTTTATGATCTGTCCGACAAGTTCGTCCCATCCGTCCGAAGTACAGATCCGCTCTGAAAAAATAACATTGTTGACCTCCGGGTCAGTCTCAAATCTCTTGGAAAGCCTTGTTTCATCGTTGGACGTCAGGATCGATTTGCCACAGGTACAGACTACTGCCAATACATGCGGCGGTTCCCGCAGGAGATCAGGCAAAATAGTCTCCGGGGGCGATTCAGGTATCGGGTTTTTCCCGGATGCAATGATAGCTCTTGATGCACAGGCAGCAGCTGCAGATGCCTGAATAACCGATTCGCCTATATCTTTTTGCCCCGAAAACGAACCGCCTATAATAATTCCCGGTCTTGATGTCTCAGTTAATGAAAACGGAACGGTTTCGGCGAATCCCCACGGATTGAGGGAAATTCCCGTCATCCCGGCCAGTTCCGCGGTTCCCTGTGCCGGCCTTTGACCTACAGCAAGCACGATCATATCGAAACATTCTTCATGAATCTTCCCGGAAATATCGACATATCTGACAAGCAGATTTCCGGTTCCGTCTTCAGGGACGACCGAATGGATCCGCGCATTCTCAAAACGGACCCCGAATTCCTCCTGTGCCTTGTCTCTGTATCTCTGGAATGACTTTCCAAATGTGCGCATGTCCATATAAAAAAGGGCCGTTTCGGCTTCTCCGTTTGTCCCGCTTTTTGCCAAAAGAGCCTCCTTAATGGCGTACATGCAGCAGATATTGGAGCAGAAATCGGCATTGTTCTGCAGATCGCGTGATCCCACGCACTGGAACCACGCAATCTTTTCGATCCGTTTCCCATCCGAAGGACGTACCAGTTTTCCGCCGCATGGCCCGGTGCCGCTTACTATCCTTTCAAACTCAATACCCGTTATGACATTCGGCAGTGTGTGATAACCGCAGGTATCCTTTCCGTCGGCCGGAGTGAAAAAACCTGTTCCGCAGGAAAGAACAATTGCTTCCACATCGACAAACCGTGCTTTTGTAATTTCAAATTCATTGTAAATGCCGGCAATTTTAGGAATCAGAACATCCGTTTCAAAAGGCTTGAGCAGGTAGTCGACGGCTCCCATTTTCATGGCTTCAACAGCGGTTTCAACCGTTGCATAGGCGGTCATCATCAGGACAGTCAGGTCCGGAAACCCCTCTTTTACCTTCCGGAGAACCGTAACACCGTCCATGCCGGGCATTTTGATGTCAAGGAGCATCAGGTTGTATTTTTGTCCGGTCAGGCATTTTAACGCCGCAGTGCCTGATTCAGCCATGTCGACCGAGAATCCCTCATCCTCGAGCAATTCTTTGAGGGAATCACGCACAATCAGTTCATCATCCACTACCAGAATCTTAAATTGCCTGCGTTCCCGTTCAGAAAGCCGGATGGCTCCGGTAGGACATACCGGCTCGCACGCGCCGCACATGGTGCACGAATCGGTGTCAATTATAAATGTATTGGGGATCCGGTGAGGCACCGGGAGATATATTGCTTTCCTTGTAGTAAAGCCGGCATTGAAACTGTCGGGGACTTCAACCGGGCAGACTTTTACGCATTCACCGCACCCTATACAGAGGTCTTCGCTGACAAGTGAGGCTTTCTTGCGCAGCGCCACCCTGTAATGACCTGCTTCTCCCTGAACAGATACCGGCTCTGTGCTCGTAAGGAGTTCAATATTCTCATGAAAAAGTCCCTTCCGCAGGCAATACTGTGAAGAGGCATCCCGGTTTACCATCGGAAGCATTTTACACATTCCGCACCTGTCCGTGGGAAACTGGTAATCAAGCCGGCTCAGAATTCCGCCGATATGGGGGGCACGGTCAATTAAAATAACGCGGTAACCCGACTCAGCGAGGTCGAGGGCGGAGCGGATGCCGCTGATCCCGGCCCCAACCACAAGTGCTTTTCCGATTTTATCATTCATCACATTTCCTCCCAAACCACTCTAACCGATAACCGACAACCTGTTTTGCCAGGAGTCGCAATCTAAACGCCGTAAGCTATTCTATACCGACAATCTCCTTGAATTCATCTTCCCGGAACTCGGACAACGGTGGTTTCTCATCAAGACTGCGACCTGCCTCGTATTCAAATATTTTTTGGGTTTTATCGGCTATGGTGCGGAACAGCTCCGTCAAAGGGATTTCGTTAGGGCAGGCATTGGAACACTGGCCGCACCCGACACAGGCCGTACTCATATGGGCCAGGCGGGTAATGTGGTAAAACAGTGTATCCGTAGGCATTTTAATAATCCCTTTTCGTGTGGCCCATTGAAGGTATTGGTAAGGATCGTGGTTGAATACATCGGTCACAAAAACGCATTCCCTGCAATAGCAGACAGGGCAGGCCACCCGGCAGTTATAACAGTTTACGCAATTGGAAAAATAGTCAGTCATTTTATCCAGGCTGTCAGAGCTCTCCCGGGTTTTGGCAAACATCTCATCCCGGTAGCCGGTTCGCTGCGAAATCAAGGCGTTAATGGCAGCCTGGCGGGCCGGCGGTTCATTCGTATCAGGAAGATTCAACTGCTTTAAAATATGGTCTCCTGTTTCAGTTTGAGCCTTAACAAGGATTGATTCACCGGTCTTCATGCCGTATAAGCCGATCTGAATATCCGCATTTGCAGATACCGGATATTCGCATGCCTTGCAGGCCGTGGCAAATTCAGCCCCTTCCATTTCGTTGGTATTTCCTCCCATAACGTTTTTATAAAACCGAATGGTAGATTCTGTTCCGTTTTGCCCCGCAAACTTTGAATAGACTTTGTTTTGAAATGCACCAAGGCAATCGACACTGATCAGAATAATATCTTCCCTGCGGGCCTGTTTAAGTTTTACCAGCTCAATAAAGGCTCGGATCTCACAGGGGCGCAATACGGCTGCTATTTTGCCGCCCATTGGCTTGCGGGTCAGCCGTGAGGAAATTCTGGCTGCATTCATCAGAAAAGCCGGAGCAAGCGGATCAGCATCTCCAAGGAAAGATGGGTCGGTTACCAGTGTGGGCATAACCGTATTTTTTGTTGGAAGGCGCTGAGGGACCAGAATGGCTGCGATATCTTCTAATTTGAGAATGCCTGCAAAGAACTGCTGCAGGGCTGCAAGCGGATTCTGTTCCTTCAGGTCGATTTTAGCCGTGATGGTCATAACTACCTCCGGTAAGGTTGTTTTGAATCAGGTATTGGAACCGGATATGATGCGGCCGGTTTCCTGATCAACAATAATTATTTATTTAGATTACCATTTTAAGTTTTGTCTGACTTGGTCCCAATGCTTTTATTTGCCCTGCAAAAGTTCGCATTATCTCGGCCAGATGAATCCCGTCGCTGGCTCCGATCCAGGTTAATCTTAACCGCTGCTGATCAAAACCGAATTGGGGCAGAATCTCTTTGAGCAGTTTAATCCGCCTCCGGGCCTTATAATTTCCGTTGATATAGTGACAATCCCCGGGGCGGCAGCCGCTGACCAGCACTCCGTCAGCGCCTTCCAGAAAGGCCTTGATGACATACTGAGGGTCAACCATGCCGGTGCACATGACCCGGATGATTCTGATATTGTGGGGATATGACAGGCGGGAAGTGCCAGCCAGATCCGCAGCAGTGTAAGTGCACCAGTTACAAAAAAAAGCTACAATTGTCGGTTCAAACTCGCTCATCTTTCAACTCCTTTCTGTGTCGTGCCCCAGAAAAATTTATTATATTATTCAGATCGGGGGAAAGCATCTGATTTTGACAGTTAAGCGACCAGCAAACCATCTATTTCCGCAAAAATCTGTTTGTTTGTAAAATGCCGAATCTGGGCCGCTCCGCTTGGGCAGTATGCGGCGCAACTTCCGCAGCCTTTGCAAACGGCTTGGTTCACCTCGCTGATTCCTTTCAATGCATTGAACTCGATTGCAGAGTATGCACACAAGCCGATACATACCTGGCAGCCTATGCAGATGTCCGGATCTATGGAAGAAATCATCGGGGAGACCGATACTTTTCCGGAGGCGGAAAGGGCGAGACACTCCGCTGCGGCTCCCTTGGCCTGCGCAACTGTGTCGGGAATATCCTTGGGCCCCTGGCAAACCCCTGCCAGAAAAACACCGCTGGTGGGGGTGGAAACCGGCTCAAGCTTGGGATGCTCCTCTTGAAAAAACCCGTCACTTCCGGTGCTGATCCCGAAGATGCGCGCAACCTCGTTTGCATCTGAACGCGCTTCCATCGCTGTACAAAGAATAACCATCTCCACCGGAACCTTCAGCATCCTGTCGGAAAGCGTATCCTCGGCGGTTACCGTCAGGATGCCGTCTTTTTCATCCACCCGGGAGGCTTTCCCTCGGATCATCCGCACTCCCTCGCTCTGCACGCGTTTGTAAAATTCCTCATACCCTTTGCCGAAGCAACGCATGTCGATATAAAAATTGTAAACTTCGGTATCGTGTCCGCATTTATCCTTGAGGAGATGGGCATATTTCAGCGCATACATACAACATGTGCGCGAGCAGTATTCGTGGTAGTTTTTATCGCGGCTCCCGATGCAGTGAAGGATCGCCACGCTCTTCGGAGGCTCCGTGAACTTTAAACGATCCATCGGATCCCGTTTAAGAAGCTTTCCCTTCGTCGGTCCGGTGGCGTTCGACAACCTTTCGAATTCCAGATTGGTAAAGACATTGGCGTACTTACCATATCCGTATTGATGAATCGGCGTCGGATCGAGAGGATCGAAACCGGTGGCGACAATGATTGATCCCACCTCGATTTCTTCCACCTTGTCTTCCATTTCATGATTGATTGCTTTTGCTTCACAGGCGCTTACGCAAAGCTTGCATTCGCAACATCCGCCGCAATCAAGGCAGCGGGACGCCTCCTTCTTCGCTTCGTCTTCGGAAAAGTTTCCGTCGACCTCCTCGAAATTATCAGCCCGGTTAACCGGATCGAGATGTGCGGGTACCGCTCTGGGAACATTTTCAATGACTTTGGGAATTTCCATCCAGTCACTCCCGGGAGTTTTGCCGGCAGCCGTTTCTTTTGCGTACAAATTGAGATCTTCGCCACAGATATAGCGGTGTATAGCTGCCACCACCCGGTGGCCGGCAGCAACAGCTTCGATGACCGTAGCAGGACCAGTTACTGCATCACCTGCGACAAATACATCCGGAATGCCGGTTTGGAACGTGTTCGGGTTGACCTTAAAAGTGTTTTTTGAAGTCAGTTCAAGGCCGGGCTCTCCTTCGACCCAGGCCACATTCATTTTCTGGCCTATTGCCGGTATCACCGCATCGCAGTCAATGACAAATTCAGACCCCTTAACCGGCACCGGCCGTCTTCGGCCACTTGCGTCGGGCGGGCCGAGTTCCGTCCGAATGCACTCAAAACCGGTCACCAGACCATCCGTGCTCCGGATGCTTACAGGAGCGGTCAGATATGAAAATTCGATGCCTTCCTCCAGGGCTCCCTCTATTTCGTCCGGATAGGCCGGCATTTCCTTTTCAGACCGCCGGTAAACCACTATGACATGCCCGGCCCCGAGACGTTTCACAACACGGGCGGCATCTATAGCCACATTCCCGCCTCCGACGACAACAACACGTTTGCCGGGAACTTCTCTTTCTCCCAGGTTTACTTTCCTTAAAAATGCGACGGCATCGATGACGCCTTCCACCGCTTCTTCTCCGGGGATGTTCATCCGCATCGATTCATGGGCGCCGATTCCTAAAAACATGGCTGAAAATCCCTCTTTCCGGAGATCAGCAACAGAGATGTCCGATCCGAACTTAATTCCTGTTTTAAGGACAATTCCATGGCTGAGAATATAATTAATTTCATCGTCCAAAACAGCAGGCGGCAGGCGATAGTCTGGAATTCCCACCCGGAGCATCCCCCCCGGTTGATCAAGCGCTTCGATAATGGTAACTCGGTAGCCTTTCAACCGCAAGTAGTAGGCTACCGTCAGACCAGCCGGCCCCGATCCGATAACCGCCACTTTTTCCGGTCGCTCTTTGATTTCAGGCAGCGGCAACCCGGAAAGATCCACTCTATCGGCAGCAAACCGCTTCAGATTACGTATAGAAACGGCGGAGTCCGTTTCAGTTCTTCGACAGGCTTTTTCACAAGGCGCAGGACAAATGCGTCCGAGGGTGCCCGGAAGCGGTATCTTTTCCATGATGAGTTTTACGGCTTCCTTGTATCTCCCAACCTTGACAAGAGCCACGTAACCCTGCACGTTGGTTCCGGCCGGACAAGTCTGAACACAAGGGGCGCGATCGTATTTGTCGATGCAGTAAGTGATCGGTACCGCCTGGGGGAAAGGCCGGTAGATGGCCTTTCTGGTTTTGGTGTTCACATCCCAGGTATTTGGAAAATCAATCGGGCAGAACTTTTCACACTCGCCGCACCCGGTACAATGTTCTTCCACGTAACGAGCCTTTCGCCGGACATTTACCCTGAAGTTGCCGACGAAGCCGTTGACCTCCTCCACCTCGCTGTAGGTGAGCAACTTAATGTTGGAATCCTGACCGACGGAGACCATCTTGGGCGTACCTATGCAGGCTGCACAATCAAGGGTGGGGAAGGTCTTGTCATATTGCAGCATGTGCCCGCCGATCGTAGGCTGTCTTTCTACCAGATAGGCTTTGAATCCGGCCTTTGCCACGTCAAGAGATGCCTGCATGCCGGCGATTCCCCCGCCCACGATCAGGGTGTTCGTGCATACCGGAAAAACTGATGGTATCAGGTCATGTTGGTACACCACGCGCAGAATACCGGCTCTGGCCAGGTTCTTAGCCTTTTCCGTGGCCTCGTCTTCATTTTCTGTGACCCACGAAACATGCTCGCGCACGCACACCATGTGGAATGCCCGATATGGGTTGAGACCGGCCCTCTTGCAGGCCCCCCGAAAGGTTTTTTCGTGCATCCGCGGGGAACAGGAGGCCACGATAACGCGGGTGAGATGATGTTCCCTAATATCCTTTTCGATGAGTTCCTGTCCTGGATCGGAACACATGAAGAGGTAATCCCGCGAAATCGCTACGTTCGGCAAAGTGGCCGCATATTTGGCCACTTCCTGCACCCTGACCCGATAAGCGATATTGATGCCGCAGTGGCAGATATAAAATCCGATTCGTTCAGACATGGCAGACCTCCCGACTAATTCCCAAATCAATGTGCCCGATCATGGTTGCATCATCCCTCGCCACAACCGACTGTAACAGCAGTTCAGCCAGGTCGCATACGGCGATTTGTTTTCCGACGCCGAGTTCTATTATGGCGTCGTTGAGCATGCGGATGCAATAGGGACAGGCGGTGGCAATTACCCCGGCGCCGGTTCCCAGAGCCTCTTCAACGCGCAGAACGCCAAGATTCCGACGACGCGGATAATCGTTCCACGCGCCGCCGCCGCCCCCGCCGCAGCACAGGCTGCTCTCTCTGTTATTCGTCATCTCGACCATCTTAAGACCTGGAATACTTTGCAATACCCTGCGAGGCGCTTCGTATATGCCATTGTGACGTCCCAGATAGCACGGATCATGGTAGGTAACGACGGATGCCACTTCCAGCGCTGGCCTTAACCGGCCTTCCGCGATGAGCCGGTCCAGAAGTTCAGAGTAATGCTCAGTGTCGATAAACCCCCTCAAATTTGGATAGAGATTTTTAAAAGCGTTCAGGCAATGAGGCGAAACGGCCAGTATTTTCCGTACATCGGCACGAAAAAAAAGCTCTTCATTTTTTCGGGCCAGCTCCGAGAAGATATCACCAGCCCCTGTCTTGTGGGCCTGGTCCCCGCAACAATTCTCTTCAATTCCGAGGCTGCCGAAAGAAACCCCTGCATATTCAAGAAGCCGGGGAAGAACCCGTCCGGCTTTCCTGTTGCTTTGGTCATATGCCGTGGTACAACAGGTGAACAGGCAATACTCATGCTCAGCGTTAAAAGCAGGGATGTCCAAGCCCCCCACCCATTCCGTTCGATTTTCGCGAAGACCACCCCAGGGATTGCCGTTTTCTTTCAGGCTGTTCATCGGCGCCTCTAAGAACCCGGGGATCCTTCCGCCGGCTACATTGAGTCCACGCACCGCCTTCATGACGTCGATGATCTGTATGCCGCGGGGACAGTTCACTTCGCAGGCATTGCAGGTGAAACAGCTCCAGACGGCCTGGTCGACGGAATGCTCGGTGCCGGTTTTCAATGAGAGGTGACGCAGAATCTTGCGAGGACTGTAGGACGAAACCAGGTTTACCGGACACACGCTCGTGCAGGTGCCGCATTGCAAACAAGTCATGAAGGTTTCGCCGACCTCGGCTTTTATGTCTTCAACATCGACACCGGAATCTTTTGATGCCTTCTCCCTGACAGTTGCTAAAAACACGGCCAGCGGTCTGTAAAAAAGATGAGACCATTTGCCGAAAGGAACCTCAATTACAAGCATCGGAACTGCAACGGCGAGGTGTATGACATACATGACGTACGTTCCCATCGGCCATCCGGCGAGACGAATGATATGCATCATGATGCCGGTTAATGATGTGAAAAAAAGGAGAATCAAAAAAAGCCAGTCGGACATGTGGGAATACCGGTGGATTGTTTCCTGCTTTCTAAGACGGCTGCGAAACATTTCCACGGTTATAATGAGCAGGACTCCTGTTGCGTAGTAGCCGAAGATACTTGTAAAATGCCAACTGCTGTCATCGACCTGGAACCAGCGGATAAAAACGATGATCAAAGTCATCATGGTCAAATAGCCGGTAACCAGGAGAAAGTGCTTTATCCATCGACTCCGGTCTTCCCCGCATTCCCTCCAGCGCTTCTGGGTCGTAAAGTGCAGGACAAAGGCTTTGGCTTCCGTTATATAGAGCCGGAACGGCACCTTTGTACCGCTCATGATGAAGCGATACATTCTGAAGGCGTTTGACAGCAGAAAAGTCGACAGGATCGCGGCCATAATCAAATCGCCGATCTCAATCCACAATACGGGCGCGAAGGAATTAACCGCAACTCGATCGGTAATGACGGGACCGTGGAATAGAACGAAAAGCAAAATAATGAAAAGCGCAACAAAACCCAACGCGCCGATTTCCCATGCGTCGGAAAGGTAGAACCGCCTGGCAAGCCCTGTCCAGTCGTACTGAGCGGTCAACCAACGGCGGGTTGCCATCATCGTTTCGGCCGGTTCGGCTCCCCGTGGGCAATCCTTGTTGCACTCTCCGCAGTAGTAGCACAGCCAGGGTTCGGACGACTTGAGGAGCTTGTCCCTCAATCCAAGCTGTAGATAACGATATATCTTTCGTGGAAATGGATTTGTTCCGCTGGACAGCGGACAGGATGCGCTGCAGGTCCCGCACTGCATACAGACCTCCATGTCCATTGCTCCGAATTTTTCTACTTCCTGATACAGTTTGAGATCAATGCTGTAATTCATATTTATCCTTTTTTCCCGGAATCAGGGGCCGATGACAGTCTGTTCACCATTTCAAGAAGTTCATCCGCTTCCGGGGGTTTTTCAATATAGGCATCGGGTTCGGGCACTCTGTGACCGAAATCAGGACTCTGATACTTCTGAAAATGAAAGACGGTGTCACAGGAGAGTGCTGATACCATTATTATCGGAATATTCCGGAGTTTTTTGTCCTGCCTGAAACTGTGATAGAGCTGGAAATTCACTCTTCCGGACATCATTACATCCAGAATAATGATCGCGGGTTTTTCTTCCTCGGCCCTGCGCAGACCTTCCATCCCGTTTTCGGTTATGACGGGCGTAAAACCTCCGGATGAGAGAACGGTTGATAAAAATATCCGCATTTCAGGATCCTCATCCACAACCAGCACTTTTATATTTTCCCTGTCCGGTTTCAAGAACGCCTCGCACATGTTTACGGATAACTTTAAACTGACTGGTCAGTTGATTGCATTGATTATGCCATAATCGGTTAATTATTTTTATCTTACTGAAGTTACATGAAATACTGATGTAATATGGTACAGGGCAGGGCCGGATAGGGTTATTTTTTAGTTGCAGGCGTGCAACATGGAAGGTTGAAACAGGTTGAAATGAATTTAACAGCTTGAAAATGAACAAAAAACAAGTTGCACAACCATTCCTGCAACTATTTTTGCAACGTTTCTCCATCCATGGAGGGGATAATCGGGGTTAAGAGGCCGTATTTTTTCATTTTGCGCCAAAGTGTGGTTCGCTCAATCCCAAGAGCTCGTGAAGTATTATCCCTGTGCCAGTTATTAATCCTCAGTGCCTGAAGGATTTTTTCACGTTCACGGAAATCCTCATCTTTTTCGAATATCTCTACAGGAGAAACAGCCTGTCTGGCCGTATAATTTTGCAGATAATCGGGGAGATCGTCGGGTTCTATTATGCCGGATTGGCATAATATAAGGGCATGTTCGAGTATATTTTCAAGCTCTCTGATATTTCCCGGATAATTATGGTTCAACAGAATCTCCATCGCTTTCCGGGAGATTTCCAGGGGGCGGCTTGCTTTTGCAGCACAAAGACGACGCATGATATGACTGATCAGAAGCGGAAGATCTGTCTGCCTCTCTCTTAAGGCAGGCAGTTTAATACGTATCACGTTAAGACGATAAAAAAGGTCCCGGCGGAAACTGCCCTTTGTAGCCAGTTTTTCAAGATCACGGTTTGTTGCGGAAATTATTCGCACATCTACCTTCGTTGTTTTTCTGCTGCCGAGAGGATAAAACTCTCTATCTTCAAGTACGCGGAGAAGTTTTGCTTGAAGAGGAAGAGGAAGGTCCCCGATCTCGTCAAGATAAATGGTTCCACCGTCTGCCTCCTGGAACCTCCCGGGTTTGTCCCTGTCGGCGCCGGTAAAAGCGCCCTTGGCGTAACCGAACATTTCCGATTCAAGCAGATTGTCGGGAATTGCGGCGCAGTTGACCTTGATCATCGGTTTGTCAGCTCTTCCGCCGGCGGAATGTATCCCTTTTGCAAGAAGATCCTTGCCGGTTCCGGTCTCTCCTTCGATGAGAACAGTTGCATCGGTTTTTGCAATCGCCTGTACCTTGTCAAAGATTGCCTGCATAAGAGGGGCTTTCCCGAGCATGTCATAAAAAGTGTGACGCTCGCTTATAACGCGGTCCAACTGTTGGGCAAGAGTCAGATCCTGAATAGTGGCAAGGCCTCCGATGACTTCCCCCGTTTCATTCTGAAGGGGCATGTAATCGGCCCGTATAGGTATGCTAACACCTTCTCTTGTGGTAATGTTGCTGCTCCTGAAGGTTCTGACCTGCCCGTCCGACATAGATTTTTTCAGAAGCTCCACATCATGAATGCCATTTTGTCCGAAAAGGACTGAACAGAGCCTTCCAAGCATCTGGTTTCGCTTGTATCCGGTGATCTTTTCAGCGGCCGTATTAAAAAAAGTGAAATATCCGCCCCTGTTAACGGTAAAGATGCCTATGTCGAGATTATCAAGAATGATCTTCATGCTTCGCTCTTCATAGTGGATCCGGCTTATAAGGCCCGCAAAATGTGAATGATCCTGGAAAACTGTCAGACATCCGGTTATCCGGTGGTCGGGTGAATAGATAGGTGTTACCATACGGGTGATCAGGTGTTTTGAATCATGCTTGTCAATGATTTCAACGTCCATGTATTCTGTGTCGGGAGCCTGTGAGTCCCGGAAAGGACATTTCCCGTGACAGGGAAAGCCGACAAAAACTTCCCTGCAATCCTTCCCTACCACATCGAAATCTTCAGTTTCGAGCAATGCCTGCATGTTGCGGTTGAATGCGGTTATTTTGCGGTTGAGGTCTATCGTAAATGCGCCGATGTTGAGCTGATCCAGCAGCTGAAGCCACTGGTCGCATAAAACATACTCTTTCTCGATGAGAGGAAGTTTTTCCAAAATAGTACCCCGCTGCAATTACGGATTAATGAAAATAGTGTTACTATTTTATCCTACAACAGAGGGAAGTTCCAGACTGAAGGTGCTTCCCTTTCCGGCATGGCTTTCAACTTTTACCCTGCCGTTGTGTCTTTCCATAATACCGTAGACCGTTGAAAGGCCGAGTCCGACCCCATATTCCCTGTTCTTGGTAGTAAAAAAAGGTTCGAATATTCTGGGAATATTCTCTTCAGGGATCCCTGTACCGGTGTCCTTTATTGAGATTATAACGGTTTTGCTTGACTTGTCATAAGAGGTTGAGAAGGTCAGGGTTCCGCCTTCAGGCATGGCGTCAATTGCATTGAAGATAAGGTTTATAACGCATTGCTGAAGCTGGTTGAAATCACCCCTGACAGGCGGTATGTCGGCGCTGATATGGCTGCTGAGCTTTATATTGTTCATTTCAAGCTTGTGCTGGCTGAGAATGATGCACCGGTGCAGGAGTTCGTCCACGCTAATCTCTCCGAAAGAAGGCGGAGACTTGCGGGAAAAGGTCAGAAGGCTCGATACGATCTGTGAGCACCTGTTGGTTTCGCTTTCAATCAGTTCAAGATAACGATGGAATTTCTGCAGATGTTCCCCTGTTGGGGTCCCACGGTTCAGAATACGGATCATAAGCCTGCTGTAGTTGAGGATTCCGGCAAGGGGATTGTTGATTTCATGAACCATGCTTGCCGCAAGTTTTCCGAGTGCCATCATCTTGTCCTGGTGAAGGATGCGAGCCTGGTCTTCGACTTCCCTTTCAAGCTTACGGATTTCACGAAGATCCCGGAAAAAGCAGACCAGTCCGTTCTCTTTTCCATTCTCAAAAAGCGAAATGGCGGATACCTGGACAGGAATCCTTCGTCCTGCCGATCCGAGGAGCGTTGTTTCAAAGAAAGAAATCCTGTCTTTTCCGCCGTATTTATCGCCTGCCAGCTCTTTTTTCAGGCGGATTGCTTCTCCGGGCTGAAAAAACTGTTCAAAGTTCATTCTGTGAAGCGCTTCGCCTTTTGAAAAGCCGAGCATCTGTTCAATGCTCTTGTTGAATATTATCAAATCATCCCGCTCATCACATCCCAGTATGCCGTCCATCGAGCTTTCTATCAAATTGGTTTTAAAAGAGATCGTCCGCATGAGCTCCTGGGCGGTGTCGGCCTTTTCTTTTTCAAGCAGGGCCGTGTATTCCTTTATCTGTTTTCTGGAGGTATAACGACTGCTGGCACGTTTCATGGCAAGATGAAGCGCTTCGTCATTTATGGGTTTGTTAATGAAATCAGACGCATCGAGGTGAAGAGCGCGTATTGCAAAATCTATCTCCCCAAAAGCGGTTATTACAATCACTTCAATGTCCGGAGATTTATCCTTAAGAATTTCCAGTACCTTGAGTCCGTCGATGCCGGGCATTCTGATATCGGTTATAACTATTTGAGGGTTTTTTTCTATGCATAAATCCAACCCGGTTTTACCGTTCTCGGCTGTAAAAACCTCATATCCGGCATCCTGGAGGGTAAGGGATACGACATCCCTGATGTCCTGTTCGTCATCTATAAGGACTACTTTCCATTCAATCGGCTGCAGCATAAAATCTCCGGTAAACAAAATATCTTTATCTATTATTAAAGTTTGTAACTATTCAGAAGCCAGAATCCAGAATAGAAGCGGTATATATTTCAACTTCATTCTGTATTCTGAATTCTGACTCCTGTCTCCTGATCAGTTACAGTTTTTGTATAAGGTCGCACAGAAGGCGCACGCCGAATCCGGTTCCGCCGGGGCCGCAATAGTCGGTCCCTTTCTTTGTATATGCCGGGCCGGCAATATCGATATGTGCCCACCTTGTATCTTTTATGAATTCGGAAAGGAAGAGGGTCGCGGTTATGGCTCCGCCCCATTTTGAGCTGCTCATGTTGCTAATATCTGCAAACTCGCTTTTAAGGTATTCCCTGTAATCCTCGGGAAGAGGCATCCGCCAGCAGCGTTCACCGGTCTTTTTTGCGGATTGGATTATTTTTTCCGCGAGCTCATCGTCGGGGGAAAAGAGTCCTGCGATCTTTTCTCCGAGCGCAACAACACATGCGCCGGTCAAGGTTGCCACATCAATTAATATATCGGGCTTGTATTCTTTTATAACATAAGAGATGGCGTCGGCAAGGATCAGCCGCCCTTCAGCATCCGTATTGTTGATTTCAATTGTTTTTCCATCATAACTCGTAACAATATCACCGGGTCTTGTGGCATCGCCTGACAGCATATTTTCAACAATAGGGATGGCCCCGATTATCCTGGCTTCCGGTTTTATTTTAGCGGCAGAAATAAGTGTTGCAGCGACTGCTGCGGCGCCTGACATATCCATTTTCATATCTTCAAGAGAGCCGGAAGGCTTTAAATTTATTCCGCCGGAGTCAAAGGTAATTCCTTTTCCCACAAAGGCTATGGTTTTTTTTGCTCCTTTTGGAGCATATTCAAGGATAAGAAGCCTGGGATTGTTACTGCTCCCGGATGCAACGGCCAGCATTGCGCCAAAACCGAGACGTTTCAATTTTTGTTCGTCAAAAATTTTTACTTTAAGACTCTCTTTTCCGGCTGAAGCAGCCATATCTTTTGCGAGTTGTTCGGGAATTTTATCGTTTGAAGGAATGCTGACCCATTCTCTGGCAAGAATTGTTCCGCTGCAAAAAATTTCAACCCGGGAGGGCAACCCTGAAAATTTTTTCAGAATTTGTGGTTCAACAAAAAAAGCGACTTTTTTCAGAGGGCTGTTTTTTTTATCTTTTTTGTATTTATCAAAAAGATGGTTGCCAAGAAATGCGCCTTCCATCATGGATTCAATAATAATCTGCATTTCATTGTCCAGCTTTGTTGCGGAAGGCACTACTATCAGAATTTCACCAAGCTTTTTTCCGATGCATTTTTTTACGGATTTACCGCAAAAGGCCCGGAGAGATTCCGAATCAATTTTTTTTATTTTCCCAAGACCTAAAAAAATTATTCTTGGAGTTTTCACTGCAGGAAGATCAAAAAGCGTTAATTCATCATCTTTTGCACCTTTGAATTCCTTTGCGGTCCCGGTATGATTTATGATTGAAATAACAGTGCTGTTATCATGTATTTCAGAATCCTCACAAACCGGTATGATAATGGCATCCGCTTTTAATTTGCAAAGATCGCCTGTTTTGAAATTAAGCATTATTATTCCTCTCCATAAAGTCTTACGTCAAAGCAAATAATTATGGTTGTTCTTCCTCACAATCAGTCAGGGAAAAGGGTTCCACCGGATTTTTCACTCGAACCCTGGAACCCTTGAACCCTTAAATTATTTATACATTGCCTCAATTTCGTTTTTGTATATATCCATGGCGACGTTTTTCTTCAGCTTCATGGTCGGAGTAAGAAGGCCGTTGTCAATTGTGAATTCAGGGACTATTGTAATCTTCTTGATCGATTCAAACGAGGCGAATTCCTTGTTTTTGTCGGCAATTTCATTTTCAATGAGTTTTATGATTTTTTCGTTTTTAATAAGATCGTCGATGCCTGTAAATGCTATGCCGTTTGTATTGGCATAATCCTTAACATTATCAGGGTCAATGGTAACCAGTGCGGAGAGAAAATTTTTCTTGTCGCCTATAATGCATATCTGATTAATATATTTTGATGTGGCAATTACCCCCTCAATTGCAGACGGGGCTATGTTTTTTCCACCCGAAGTTATTATAAGGTCTTTTTTGCGCCCCGTGATTCTCAAGAAATTTTCCGAATCGATTTCCCCGAGGTCTCCTGTATACTGCCAGCCATCCTCTGTAATTGTTTTGGCAGTCTCTTCGGGCATTTTATAATATTCTTTCATGACATTGCGTCCCCTGTACATGACTTCGCCTTCTTCCGAAAGTTTCTGCTCAATGCCGGGACCGGGCTGGCCCACCCATCCGAAACGGAAATTATCGTAGCGGTTAAG
>JAHJJB010000218.1 GCA_018823005.1 Pseudomonadota bacterium
TATAGCTCCGCAAGGTCTCTATCGAGTATAACCTTCTGGTCACGAAGCAGATAAATCTTATTTGAAATTCTTTCCATTGGTACAGTTGTTGTCATTAAAATCCTTTCCGGAAGCTTCGGCATCGGGTATTTTTTGGTATTGAAGTTCCCCGCTGCAAGCAGCGAGGAATGTTTGCCGCCATTGCTGTGTGGCGGGCGCTTGCTGTTTCTGTTCAATTCTTTCTCTTTTAACTGAATGCTACATCAAGCACCATCATAACCGCAAAACCAACCATTGTGCAAAGGGTGGCAAAATCCGTGTTGCCCCCGCGCTGAGATTCCGGGATCATCTCTTCGACGACAACGAATATCATGGCGCCTGCCGCAAACGAAAGCGCAAAAGGGAGAACCGGCCTGGCCAGAAAAACGACGCTTGCTCCTATGACGCCTGCAACAGGCTCAACAACTCCCGATAACTGCCCGTACCAGAAGCTTTTTCCAGTTGACATTCCTTCCCTTTTAAGAGGCATGGAGACAGCCAGGCCTTCCGGAAAATTCTGGATTCCTATTCCGACTGCAAGTGCAATCGCCCCGGCAAGCGAAGCCGACGGATATCCCGCTGCAGCGGCCCCGAATGCAACTCCTACGGCAAGCCCCTCCGGAATGTTATGAAGCGTTATGGCAAGAACGAGAAGAACGCTCCGATGCCAACCTGTCTTTATCCCTTCCGCCTCTTCGGTCTTAAAGCCGATATGAAGATGCGGAAGTATTTTGTCGGCACTCCACAGGAATATACCTCCTGTAAGAAATCCCGTAACGGCAGGGAGCCACACCGGCAAATCCAGTTCTTTTGACATCTCGATTGCCGGAGCAAGCAAAGACCAGTAACTTGCAGCTATCATGACACCGGCAGCGAATCCGAGCATGCCGTCAAGGGTCTTCCTTTTCATGTCTTTGAATGGAAAGACACAGGCCGCACCTAAAGCAGTAATAAACCAGGTAAATAACGTGGCAATAAGTGCCTGGACTACCGGATGAATCTGCTCAAACCAGATCATTTATTTCATTTCCCCATAAAAAAGCGCCGGACATTGAATATCGTAATAGTGAATAGTAAACAGTATTAAGAGGGTTCAAGGATTCGAGGATTCAAGTGAACAATCGTGAGTCGTAAATCGAACATCGAATCATTCTTTCCCTCACGACCTACGCCTCGCGGCTTTCGCCTTTCGCATCTCGCCTCGTGCCTTCAACTGATCACTGGTTACTGGCCACTGATCCCTGTCTTCATAATCTGCGTCCAAAAGGACAGACCTTTATGCAGATACCGCACACCGGAACTCCTACATCCGGAATGGCTGCAAACTCTCCAGCCAGTTTACCGGCGCAACGGGAAAGATAAAGCGCCTCTTCCCTGTCACGGTAATAAGTTTCGGTACCAACCCCTTTTATAGCGCTGACAGGACAGGCATCGCGGCACATGGTGCATTCTCCGCACCGGTTTTTTACAGGGCCGTCAACCTTTAACGGAGCGTTTGTCAGTACGGTGACAAGGCGCACTCTTGAACCGTATTTTGCCGTGATAAGAAGAAGATTTTTCCCCTGCCATCCGATACCTGCCATTCTTGCAACAGCCTTATGGCTTATTGCGCCCATCCATTTCTTTCTGTCCAGAACCTGCGAGGCCGGGACAGGAAGGCTAAAATAACCGTCATTTTGCAGCATAACTGAGGTTTTGAAAGCCATTTCATCGAGCATGCGGTTTGCTGTCTGGTAAACGGAAGCATAAAGAGGAGTCGGTCTCTCTTTAATCTGTTCAAAAACCGCGACAGGAAGCCTGATTGCAATTGAAACGGCTCTTTTAAAACCGTCAAGAAGATCGGGCGGGTTAACCTCGAGATCTTTTAAAGGTTCGAGATCAGCAATTCCTGCAAGATCGGCGCCCCATTTTTTTATTTTTTTCTTCAATTTCTCAGTATAATCATCCGGTAGCTTTTTATCTCTCATGGTTTCTCCTCTGCTGTTAAACTTCGCTGTAGCGAAAACAATCCACAACATGGTCGTTTACCATTCCGACAGCCTGCATGAATGCATAGCATATTGTAGGCCCGACAAACTTAAAACCCCTTTTTTTCATATCATTGCTCATGGCAATTGATTCCTTTGTTACGGATGGTATCCGGGATTCATCCGTCCATGAATTCCTGATCTGTTTTCCGCCGGTAAATTTCCATATATATCTATCAAAATTCCCGAATTCTCTTTTAACTTCCAGAAACGATCTTGCATTGAATATCGCCGATTCTATCTTCAGTCTGTTCCGGATTATACCTTCATTTGCAAGGAGCGTTCTGATTTTGCCGGAATCGTAGCAGGAGATTTTTTCAGGATCAAAGTTGTCAAAAGCCACTCTGTAATTTTCCCGCTTTTTTAATATCGTAATCCAGCTAAGGCCTGCCTGAGCGCCCTCAAGAACGAGGAATTCAAAAAGCTTCCTGTCATCATGCTCCGCTACACCCCACTCCCTGTCATGATAATCAATATATAAAAGGTCGGAACCAGCCCACTTGCATCTTGTTTTCATTTATCTACAGTTTCATCCTTGTCAAAAAAAATCATTTAAATTAAACTTGACGGCAAAGTAAAAACCAATATCTCACGCCAAGCCACAAAGATCACAAAGTTAACTTACTAATATTAGATGATATTTTCTTGGTGCTCTTAGTGACTTTGTGAGAAAATAGAGCTTTTTGCGAGTCCATCAAATATTAAATTAAGCATATGCGTCAAGAAAATATTGTTCGCTGAGGGAATTTACCCGATTTGAAAGAAAACAGCTATAATAAATATTCAGACTGGCATGACATCCTGTCAAACAGTATAAACAGAGCGGAAGATCTCGAAAAGTACATGCCGGTTGATAAAAGCGTGATAAATAGCGTAACGGAATTTTACCCGATGCGTATCAATCCCTACTATCTTTCGCTGATAAAAAATAAGGCAGACCACATCTGGAAACAGGCTGTTCCGGATTTAAATGAAATAGAGGATAAATCAGGCTTTGATGACCCGCTTTGCGAGGAATCGCAGTCTCCTGTGCCCAACCTCACTCACCGTTATCCGGATAGGGTGCTTTTCATGGTTTCAAATCAATGCGCCGTGTATTGCCGTTTCTGCATGAGGAAAAGAAAAGTGGGCCACCCTTTTATTGTTTCGGATTCCACAATAAATACCGGCATAGACTATATCAGGGAAAATAAAACAATTCATGAAGTGGTTATTTCCGGCGGCGATCCGCTTTTGCTTGAGGACGATGCCATTGACCGCATCCTGAAAGATCTTCGTTCAATAAAACACATTGAAATATTGCGTCTTCACTCTAGAGTTCCATGCACCCTGCCCCAGCGAATTACAAAAAAACTTGTGGCTATATTAAAGCAATATCATCCATTATTCATAAACACCCATTTCAACCACCCTGATGAAATAACAGCAGAAGCGACTCTGGCCTGCGCTGCTCTTGCCGATGCCGGCCTTCCGCTCGGATGCCAGACGGTGCTTTTAAAGGGCGTTAATGATAATCCGTCCGTAATGCAGACTCTCATGAAAAAACTTCTCACCATAAGAGTCAGACCTTACTATATTCATCACCCGGATGTTGTAAGAGGAACTTCACATTTCAGAACCACGATCAAAGAAGGTCTTTGTATCATGAGATCTCTTCACGGACACGCTTCCGGTCTGTGTGTGCCTCAATATATGATCGACCTCCCGGGAGGAGGAGGAAAGATACCGTTGTTGCCGGAGTATATTAAGTCTGTATCAGACGGGAAGATTATGGTTGAAAACTTCAAAGGAGAGATATTTTCATACCCCGAATAAAGCCCGATAAGCACTTTTAAGCTCTCAGCAGCAAGCTGCAGAGAATTTTCAAAAAATGTCAGCTTTTTTATCTTACAATTTTTATTATTTTAGCTTTGTAGGCATCCTTTTGGGCCATCTTGTCTCCTAATATCCTCACAAGAAGAAAAGCAACTGCAAAGGAGAGGAAAGCACCGCCTGCTGAAAACAATGTCTCGCTTAAACCATACTTTAATGAAAACTTTTGCCCTATTAATGCGCCCGTGATCATGAATACGATCGGTAATATATATAGAAGGAAAGAGGCTTTAAACAACGATGAAGATTCGAAACCAATCACAACCCTGTCATCGGTTTTAGCCCCTATTTTATTAATTGCTTCGATCTCCGAATCTTTGCCGCCGCCTAGCATGTTGCAGGCGTCTTTCGCGTTGCACGAATCGCATGCGTCGGATTTAGTAGTCATGACCCATGCTGTACCCAGACCAGTTCTTAATACAATACCCTCTTCTTTTGCCAAAATACCATCCTAAGTTTTTTTAAGATCATTTTTCCTCGCTGTTTCGGTTTGGAGATATTTCTCCGGAAATTCTATACGTTAGATACTGCCACGGCTTCCTGAGAAAATCCTGATTTCTCATAGCAGATAAGGCCGCACTTTAAACACCTTGCGGCTTCCCTGCCTGCCATTTCTTCAGTAAAGCCTTTCTCTGTTTCACTGCCTTTGGCAAGCTCTTTCATACTGCTAAGCGGCATAATCTGACGAAGGTTCTTACTAACATATTCAACAGTTGCGACATCCTGTATCACAGATTCAAAGGTTATAACCTTTTCCGGAAGTGTAACCGGTGCGCCATACATAATTTTATGAATGGAAGCTGCAGCCCTTCTCCCTGCTCCGATAGCTCTTATAGCACCGCTGAAATCGCTCAATACATCACCATCGGCAAAAAGTCCTGTTTCATTCTTGCAGGCAGGCTGTTTACAGGTTTCAGCTCCCTCCCAGTAAATTTTAGTCTGCCCGGTTTCTTCAGGAGCCTCTGTTTTCATTTTTCTGAAAATAAGTTCCGGAAAACGTGCAGAAGCCATAATCAATTTGCAGGAAGGGATCGTTTTCGTATGTAACGAATCGAGATCAACATATTCAAGTTGCTTTAATTCGTCATCTTCTCCAAGAATCCGGACAATACCGGATCTGAATATAATATTAACACCTTCAAGCCCTTTTGCATCAAAATCAACATCCTTAAACTGAATGTCATCTTTTGATTCTCTGAACATTATAGTAACATTCTCAGCCCCGAGTTTCCTGCAAATTTCTGCCGCCTCTATGGCGAGTTTGCCTCCTCCGGCGATAACAACATCTTTCTCGAATGGAATTCCGTCTCTGTTCTTAAAGTCAACATCCGTTCCATGCTTTATGAAATCGATCAGAAGAGAACAACCCGGAATCTCTTCTACCGCAACAGTTTTTCTCCCTCTCACCAGCCTGCTGTCCCAACCGCCTGTTGCAACAAAAACGGCTTCATATCCTTCAGACAAAAGAGAGCTTACAGTATAATCCCTGCCCAGTAACACGCCTGTCCTTGCAGTAACTCCCATTTCAAGAATTCCCTCGATATCCCAGTCAAGAACCTCAAGCGGAAGTCTGTTTGATGCAATAGCGCTCCTCAGCAATCCCCCGAGTTTTTCCGATGCTTCAAACACAACCGGCTCATGCCCGAGACGGGCGGAAAAGAAAGCCGCGGACAAGCCTTCGGCTCCGCCGCCGATTACGGCCAGCTTTCTCCCTGTTGGCGGCGCTTTGTACGGGAGTATTCTTTTGCCGCCCTCTTTTTCATAATCGGATGCAAATCGTTTCAGATAATTAATAGCAACCGGATCATCGACATACTTTCGCCTGCAGTTAAGCTCGCACGGGCGCGGACATATTCTTCCTATCACTGTCGGGAAAGGGTTTCTCTCTTTGATAATCTGGACAGCCCTGTGGTAATCTTTAAGTTCAATCTGCCTGATGTATTCCCTGATATCTATACCGGCAGGACAGCTTCTCTGGCAGGGTGTTGTGCAATCTTCAGTCGTATATTCGTGCAAAATGCGTCTTGTAACAGATGAAAGGGTTATTATGCGCTTCGGGCATACCCGCTCGCAGGCCCCGCAACCGGTACAGAGCTTTTTATCAACGACCGGAAGGCCGTCTTTTCCCATTGAAATCGCTCCGAACATGCATGCCTTTTTACAGCTTCCGAGCCCGATGCAGCCGATATTGCATACCTTCATCCCTCCGCTCAAAAGGACGGCAGCCCTGCAGTCGCTCAAGCCGTCATATATGTATTTTATGTCCGCTTTTTCGACGCCATATGTACACCCCGGCCTTGATATATCGGGTTCTCTCGCTTCAAATGAAACGCCCATGATTTTTGCAATTGCTTCACCGATATCAGGACCGCCTGCCACACATGAACCCGGAGTTGTTTTTCCCTCAACAATGGCCAGGGCGTTTGCACTGCAACCCGGCAAACCGCACCCGCCGCAATTTGCTCCCGGGAGTGCGCCTTCAACGGCCTCGACCAACGGATCAACGTACACATAAAACACCTTGGACGCCACGGCAAGGCAGACACCTATCCCAAGACCAAGACCACCCATCATAAAAACGGCTTCATACATGATTTTCTCTCCCGGGTTCTGTTAAAAACTGTCTAAAAAATGGAGCCGAACCTGCATCTGTCAAAACAGGTCAGGCATTTTACACACTTGCTTTTATCAATCCTGGCTACTTCCTTCTTTTTCCACTCGATTGCCCCGGTTGGACAGCTCTTAAAACAGAGACCGCATTTCGTGCATATCTCAGGATCTATTTCAAATTTCAAGAGCGCAACACAGCGTTTTGCAGGGCACCTTTTCTCATAAATATGAGCGTTATACTCATCAATGAAATATCTTAATGTCGATAAGACTGGGTTTGGGCCGGTCTGTCCAAGACCGCATAATGCCGAATCTTTTATAATATACGATAAATGCTTCAGGGATTCGATGTCTTCAGGCTCACCTTTACCATCACATATTTTATTAAGAATCTCCTGAATACGGCGTGTTCCTTCACGGCATGGCGTACATTTTCCGCAGGACTCATCTTGAATAAAATCCATGAAAAAGCGGGCCATATCCACCATGCAGGAGTTCTCATCCATTACAATGGCACCGCCGGAACCCATGATTGCGCCGACCTTAGCTATCGCTTCGTAATCAACGGGGGTATCAAGGTACTGCTCCGGAACACAACCTCCCGAAGGGCCTCCGAGCTGAACCGCCTTGAATTTTCTCTTTTTCGGAATGCCTCCGCCGATGTCAAATATAATGGATCTTAAAGTTGTTCCCATCGGGACTTCAACAAGTCCGATATTGTTTACTGCACCCGAAAGGGCAAAAACTTTCGTTCCCTTGCTCGTTTCAGTTCCGACACTGGCGTACCATTTTCCGCCATTCACAATTATCTGCGGTATATTGGCCAGTGTTTCAACATTGTTTAAGACGCTCGGTTTATCCCACAGCCCTTTATGAGCAGGAAAAGGGGGGCGGGGTCTCGGCATGCCGCGCTTTCCTTCGATAGAGCGCATCAGGGCCGTTTCTTCACCACACACAAATGCCCCTGCGCCCTGGTAAATTTCGATGTCAAAGTCAAAGCCCGAACCGAGTATGTCTTTCCCGAGCAGTCCGTACTCCTTTGCCTGTTTTATTGCTATCTCAAGCCTCTTTATCGCAAGAGGATACTCTGTTCTTACATAAATGAAACCCTGGTGCGAATTAATTGCTTTTGCGGCAATAATCATGCCTTCAAGAACGGCATGGGGGTCTGCCTCAAGAACGCTTCTGTCCATGAAAGCACCGGGATCACCTTCGTCTGCATTGCATATGATGTATTTGACATCACCGGGGCTTGCTTTTGCATACTGCCATTTCAATCCTGTCGGGAAACCGGCACCTCCTCTTCCCCTGATGCAGGAAGTTTTAACCTCTTCAATTATCTGATCAGGAGTCAGTTCCTTAAGTGCCCTGGCTGCACCGAAATAGCCATCCCTTGCTATGTATTCATCTATGACCTCAGGATCGATAATTCCCTTGTTGCGCATCACCCAGAACATCTGGTGCGCAAAAAAGGGGATATCATACATAATAGGTATTGTTTCTTTCGAGGCAGGTTCAACATACTGAAGCTTTTTATACGGGCGCCCTTTGAGAAAGTGCTCTTCTACAAGCTTCGGAATTTCATCAAGTGTAAGCTTTTGATAAAAAATACCCTCCGGATGTACAAGCATAACTGGACCTACGGCACAGAATCCGTTGCATCCGGTTTCTATAACCTGGGTCTCTTCATGAAGACCCCGGCGTTTTAACTCGCTTTTAAGAGCATCCTTAACGGCTAAACTTCCTGTCGAATGGCACCCGGTACCACCACATAACATCAATTGAGTTCTGATCTTATTCATCTAACTCTCAATATCCTTGTGGAGTGTACGAACATAAAAAGCCCTGTTTTATTATACAATACGCCTGCATCACCCATCCCTGTCTTTGATAACGGGGAGGGAAACAGAGAGTAATAGACATTAACTACCATGAACCGTCAAGCCCTCTTAAGCCATTCATATACAGTCTTCCGCTGGCAACAAACAGGGAATAGCGCGTCTGTAAAAGAGGCAGGTTATATGATTTAGCCAGATTCACTATCTGCTCATCGGGCTTCTTGCCCCTTACGAACACGATTGCAGCCACACCGGATATCTGTGCAGTCCTGATAACATGTTCAGTAGTGAGCCCCGTGAGAATGACTCCGTTTTTTGCTATGGCGGATAAAACATCATCCATCAGATCCGCACTTCCGCCTGCAATAACGGTTTTATCAAGAAGCTCTTCGCCAGTAATAACTGTTGCTTTCAATATATCTTTAATTTCAGATATTTTCATAAAACACATATGCTTCGCATTAAGGTTAATAGGGGTATTTATATAACTTCAGGATGCATCAAATATCAAAATATATTATCAATGATATTTTTCCAGAACATCCAAAACCTTATCTGAACTCATTGCCCCATGGATATCCTGGTTAACAACCATAACAGGAGCAAGACCGCAGGCACCAAGGCACCGTACGGACTCAATCGAAAAGCGTTTATCATCAGTAATCCCGCCCTCTCTGATGCCATAAGCATTCCCGATTCTATTCATCACTTCTTTGATTCCCTTAACATAGCAGGCAGTTCCCATGCAAATTTTGATTACATTTTTACCTTTCGGCTTCATTGAAAAAAGAGAATAAAATGATGCGATACCAAAAAGTTCACTTTCAGAAATGTTCAAACCTCTGCTTATATAACCAACAAGCTCAACAGGAAGGTATCCGACAACATTCTGGCATTTTCTTAAAACAGTAATAGAGGTGCCAGGCTTATTTCTGTTCAGGGAAACAATTTCATTTATACCTGCCATCATATCATTATTAATATCAGGATGTTGTAGATTTTCATTCATGCTTGAAATCTCCGAAAACAAATACTTTGTTAAACCAGCCTAATTATTGGAAGATAATTAATTTCATAATCACGGTAAAAAGTCAATGATATCATAATGATTTTTATGGTTTTAATAACAATAACTTGTGTTATATGTATAAAAACCGGGGGGGCATGTTTGATGAACCCGTAAAAAATATAATTTTATAAAGA
>JAHJJB010000219.1 GCA_018823005.1 Pseudomonadota bacterium
TATCGGCACAAACGGGCGCAGGCTGCTCGCAAAAGAGCTGGTTGTTCTTATCACTCTTGAGAAGAAGGAGTCGAACAGTCCGGCCAATGTTGTAATCAGGGGAATTTCGGAAAATTCACTTGAGTTGCGGCCCCAGGTAAGGCTGGAGGAGGGACGTCTTCCGAGGCCCGGATCACTGGAAATTCTTGCCGGGCGCAGTATCGCAAGGAAATTTAAGAATGCGGGACTTGGAGATACTCTTTTCTTTGCTATGCGGAGATGGACGGTTGTGGGTATTTTTGATGCCGGAAATACAGGCTACGGTTCTGAAATATGGGGGGATGTGAATCAGTTTATGCAGGCGTTCAGGAGGCCGGTCTATTCATCTGTTCTTTTTAAACTCGGGAAATCATCCGATTTTGAGACCCTGAAAAAAAATGTTGAAGGTGATCCAAGGCTAACATTAGAAGCCAAGCGAGAAACAGTATATTACAAAGAGCAGTCAGAGATGATGGCTAAATTTCTGCGGATTCTGGGACAGTATCTTACTCTGGTTTTTTCAATAGGAGCCATTGTCGGGGCAATGATTACAATGTACGCAGCTGTTGCAAACAGAACCGGCGAGATAGGTACTTTGAGGGCTTTGGGATTCAACCGGTCAAGCATTCTTGCTGCGTTTCTTCTTGAATCTCTACTTCTTGGTTTTATCGGTGGATTCTCGGGGCTTTTTTTTGCCTCTTTTTTGCAACTTATTACAGTTTCAACAACAAATTTCCAGACATTTTCAGAGCTTGCCTTCAGCTTTTTGCTGACATTTGAAATAGTTTACAAGTCGCTGCTTTTTTCTCTCATAATGGGATTTGTCGGCGGGATACTTCCGGCATTCAGGGCTTCGAGGATGAATATTGTGGAAGCCCTCCGGGAATCATGAGGTTAAAGCAGTCCATAATAATCTACGGCTCATAGCTCCTTGAACCGAAACAGCGAGCAAATCAAAAACAGATAAAAAGTCCTTACAGGTTTTATGTTGATTTCCTTCTCTCTTTCCTCGATCTTCTTTCAACACTATTTCTGCGTTCAGGTTCTTTAAAATTATTATCAGTAAGCTGCCTGCGGTCACTGCTCATTCTTCGATTTTCATTATGGCGATTGTCAAATGTACTCATAATGCCTATTCCTCCTTCTGGTAATGAGATGTCCCTTATATGATGTTGAGTCCCGTTTGCTGAAAGCAGAGGGTTTGAGTTTGTTTTTCCAGCCAATCGGCTCCACCACTGCCGGATCCGAATCGGAGATATCCAAAGTTCTCGCTGATGAACTTGATATATGTCCATCAATATTGGTATTTTTACAGAATGTCAATATGCAGAGATATTCCTGAACTAAATAAAGATAAGATATTATTTTTATACATAAATAGTTCGATCCGGAAATGTCCTTTTGAGCTATCCTGATAACAATCTGAGCGAGTTATTATACGGCACGGGATAACCGGTCAATAAGAAATAACAGATTATTCATAATAATATAAAGGCTTGATTTTTGGACTGTGTTGCCTTAATATCTTACCAGTAAGAAACAATAATAACTATGGAGTTTATCATGGCAAATATTTCAACAACAAAAATGTCTTCAAAAGGGCAAGTCGTTATTCCTGAAAATATACGGAAACAACTAAATTTAAAGTCCGGGGCTCAATTCATCGTTGTAGGTGAAAAGGACGTCGTTATTCTTAAAAACATTGCACCGCCATCACTCGATGAATTTAGTGCACTTATTGCTGAGGCTAGAAAAAAGGGGAAAAAAGCCGGAATCAAAAAATCTGATATTAACGAAGCCGTTTTAAAAGCCCGGGGGAAAAAATGAAATGAGAATTATTCTTGATACGAATGTTTTCATATCAGGGATATTTTTCAGTGGACCTCCTTCGCAAATCCTTAAAGCATGGGAAAACCAGCGCTTTCAAATTGTACTCTCTCAACAAATTCTTAACGAATACCAGCGTGTTGCAGATAATCTGTCATCTAAATTTCCAACAGTTGATATATTGCCGATTATTGAAATGATAACAATTCATGCGCAATTCATCGATACTCAAGGAGTTGAAATTAACGTATGCGAAGATCCTGATGACGATAAATTCATTGAATGCGCAGTTGCAGGCGAATGCGAAACAATTATAAGTGGTGATAAACATTTATTAAAACTGTCAGAATATCAAGGTGTTACAATTTTGAATCCACGGAATTTCGTGAAGAAATACTTATAAGTTTCAAAAGGGAATTATTCAATAATTCACCCGCAAAGTCCATTCGATCTACGGAATCTATAGTAATTCTCATAAATATGTTCCGTTTGGGTATGGGTGCGTATGCGATCCGCAGAAAATTTGTCTTAAGGTTTCGACACGCCCCCATATGGTCGATAAATGTTGTACAGGCGGATACCATAAACGGCTCCGTGAGCA
>JAHJJB010000220.1 GCA_018823005.1 Pseudomonadota bacterium
ATGGTAACGGGATCCACAATCATACCGCTTTCAGATTTTTTAACCTTGTCCACTTCTATAGCCTGGTTTTTAACAGTCATATTACGGTGTATGAAGCCAATACCACCTTCCCGCGCCATGCTTATGGCAGTAAGGGCTTCGGTAACAGTATCCATGGCGGCACTGACGATTGGTATATTCAGTGAAAGGTTTTTTGTAAGATATGTCGTTGTATTAACATCCTTAGGCAAGACATCGGAATAGTTTGGAATAAGTAAGACATCATCAAAAGAATAGGCATCCTCAAGTTCTGCTCTGACCATGAGTTCCTCCCAAGTAAATTCGTTTTTTTATAATCCATTTTTCTCAGTAGTTCGTAATTCGTACATCGAATTTCGTACATCGTACTTCGATGTTCGATGTACTATGTACTATGTTCGGTGTAACCTGTTCAACATTCGGCCGCTTACCGCCTATAACGCTGAATATATTGCATAATAATATTAACGCCAGCATCGGAAAATAGCATCGCAGCCGGTTAAATTTTTTATATCCGAATAGCAGAATGGGCTTTCTTTAGCAATCATTATTTGCCTTTACCTTGACAAGCAAATAGACGCATACTAAAAGAATCCGTGTTTTACCGCAATAAAAGGGGTTTTAGAATAATATTCATTCTTAACAGTTTATTGTTAATATTATGCTGATTGAAATAAACCCGGATAATCCACAGCAGCGTCTCATCAGAAAGGTATCTGAAGTTCTGAAAAAGGATGGCATTATCGCCTATCCAACAGACACGTTTTATGGAATAGGCTGTGATATAATGAACAAAAAGGCCATTGAAAAAATATATATGCTCAAACAAAGGGACAAGAACAGGCCTTTCAGCTTCATCTGTTCAGGACTTAAAAACATCAGCGATTATGCCAAAGTATCAAACTACGCCTATAAAACAATGAGGCGCCTCCTCCCCGGACCATATACCTTTATTCTTGAGGGTTCAAAACTTGTTCCGAAGATAATGCTGACAAACCGAAAAACCGCAGGGATAAGGGTTCCAAACAACAAAATATGCCTTGCGCTTGTTGAAGCGATCGGGAATCCGATCATAACAACAAGCGCCACGATGCCGGATGGAACTGTTTTTGATAATCCTTCCTTAATCCATGACCACTTCGGCTCAAGAATCGATGTGGTAATAGACGGAGGCCCGGTTCCGGGTCAACCATCAAGCGTTGTTTCACTCATTGATGACATCCCTGAAATAATCCGGAAGGGGATAGGTGATATCACACTTCTTTAATAACAGAACATCGAATATCGGACATCGTACATCGAATTTCGAAGTACGATATTCGATGTTCGGTTTTCAGATAGGAGCTTTTAATATATAACCGATATAAAATTCGGGGTTTACAACGCGGTTAACTATTTTTTTGATGGAGGATTCGATGAAATAATCCAGGAATGAAATATCTGTCTTTCTTGAATATACTGCTGATATCTTGCCTTTAATACCTCCCATCCGGCCAGCCCATTCAATTGCGTCTTCAATATTTCCAAGACGGTCAACAAGGCCCAGCGATTTAGCATCTTCACCTGTAATAATCCGTCCATCGGCAATAGCTCTTACTTTGGCAGGATCCATCTTACGTCCCTCGGCAACGGCAGCAACAAATTGCCTGTGCGTACTGTCAACAAATTCCTGAAGCAGTTTTTTTTCTCTTTCCGTCATTTTACGGACAGGAGATCCCATGTCTTTATATTCCCCGCTCTTGACAACAACCGGGTACAAACCGATCTTTTGTAAAATCTCTTCAAAATTTGTATATCCTATAATAACCCCTATGCTGCCGGTTATTGTGCCGGGATTTGCCATTATACCATCTGTACCGGCTGCTACATAATATCCCCCGGATGCTGCGATAGCACCCATGGAAGCAACGATTTTCTTTTCTCCGATCGTCTTCCTGACCTCCCTGAAAATTTCCTGAGAAGGTCCCACGACACCCCCGGGCGAATCTATTCTTAAAACTATCGCCTTTATAGAATCATCCTCGCGGTATTTCCTGATATTGCGGATTGCATCCTTAGCATCTGTGATTATACCCGATATCTCAACAACCCCTACTTTCTCTCCCATATTAAAATCGGATTCCCGTGTTCCAAGAAAAATAAGCGTGGAGATACCTATAATTCCAGCAACAAAAATAGAAGAAGATACCAGAATGAAAAACAGATATGGATGCCTTCGTGAAAACATTGATTTTTTTCTTTAAATAAAAGGGTTAAGTTTGTTCAGGAGATCTTTGCACAACATCGGATCTAAAGGCATGTCATATAAAGCAGCCGTTAATCCGGCTGCTTTATATGAATAAAGATTATTCCCCGTTTAATTTTTCCTGAAGATTTTCCCGCAGCATTTCCCCGAAACTCGATGTCGCAGGTTTCATGTTGTTAATATACTCTGTCAGAATGCCTTGTTCGTCATCCATTTGAAGACGTTTGATAGAAAGACCGATTCTTCTTTCAACGCTGTTTATGTTCATAACCTTTGCGGTTAAGGCATCACCAACATTGAATTTTCCAACCGGTGTTTTAATCTTCTCCTTGCTGATTTCAGAAACATGCACCAGTCCTTCAATTCCTTCCTCAAGCTCTACAAAAATACCGAAATCTGTAACATTCGTTATTGTCCCTGTTATCTCTTTTCCTACTTCGTAACGCTCGCTAACCGTTTCCCAGGGATCTTTCTGAAGCTGCTTGATTCCCAAGGAGAATCTCTCGTTTTCTTTCTCAATTGCAAGGACTATGGCCTGTATCACATCTCCTTTTTTATAAAGCTCTGAAGGATGCTTTATGCGCTTTGTCCAGGAAATATCCGAAATATGAACAAGGCCGTCAATGCCTTCATCAATTCCCACAAAAATTCCGAAATCGGTTATATTTTTAACTTTTCCTTCTATTGTGGTTCCAACAGGATAGTTTTCACTTATAACATCCCATGGATTCGGAACCACCTGCTTTACGCCAAGAGAAATGCGCCTGTTTTCGGGTTTAATATCAAGAACAATTGCTTCGATCGCCTCTCCAACAGACACGACTTTGGAAGGATGGCGGATCTTCCGTGTCCACGACATTTCTGAAACGTGGATAAGGCCCTCAATGCCCTCCTCCAGTTCGACAAAAGCGCCGTAATCGGTAAGGCTTACCACTTTGCCTGTTACCCTGGAACCAATTGCATATTTTTCAGAAGCAGTCAGCCATGGGTCACCCGTTAGCTGTTTCATTCCGAGCGAAACTCTTTCCTTCTCGTGATCTATGCTGAGAATCTTAACTTTTATCTTGTCACCGACCGCAAACATTTCAGCCGGATGCTTAACCCTGCCCCATGAAATGTCTGTTATATGAAGAAGTCCGTCCACACCCCCAAGGTCAACGAATACACCGTACTCAGTGATGTTTTTAACAAACCCTTCAATAATTTTGCTTTCATGAATTGCTGAAAGGGTGGCAGATCTTTTAGACTCGCGATCCTGTTCAAGAATAGCTCTTCTGGAAAGGACAACGTTGCTCCTTTTCCGGTTGTACTTTAATATCTTGAAAGTAAAGGTCTTGCCAACAAGTTCGTCAAGATTTCTTATTGGTCGCAGATCTGCCTGAGAACCAGGCAGGAACGCCTGAACCCCGATATCAACTGAAAACCCGCCTTTAACACGGCTTAATATAACGCCATCGACGACCCCATCATCGTCATGTGCCTTCTTTATGTCATCCCAAACCTTGACCTTCTCGGCTTTTTCTTTAGAAAGGACTACCCGCTCTTCCTCATCGTCCCACCATTCTACCATAACTTCAACGGTGTCATCAATTTTGGCGGTTATATTTCCGTTTTCTTCCCTGAATTCGTTAATCCTTATCTGCCCTTCCGATTTATAGCCAATATCAACAAGAACATAATCCTTGTCTATCGATATTATTCTGCCAGTAACGACTTCTCCCTCCTGAAAACGTTTAAAGCTCTCGTCGTACATGCCCATCAGCTCTTCCATGCTGTCGTCACGGCCTTTTACATCTTCAGATAATTTTACATCCGCTGAATCAGGTTTTAATACCACATCCTGCAGTTTATCGTCGCCAGACTCTTTCATCGCTTCAGAATCGGACAAACCTTTTTGTTTTAAATTCTCATTTGTATCGTCATTAACCAGATTTTCCATGAAAAGAAAGTACCCCCTTAGCCATTTGATCGCTATCCCTTAAATATATAGCTTATTACAACTTGTGCTTGATATCAGACTATTTTTTAAAAAACAATCTTATTTTGCTGCTTACATCTTTTTTCATAACTCTGAAGGATCATCTTCAAATTATAGTTGATGATCCTATGAGGATTCGAGGGTTCAAGGGTTCGAGTG
>JAHJJB010000221.1 GCA_018823005.1 Pseudomonadota bacterium
CAAGGAAGGCGATACTTTTAACCACAGGAATACATTGAGTATTTCGAGGATTAAAATTTGAGTCTGACGAAGTAATCGGGCAAAAGGGGGTGTTATGCAAAGGTCTCATAGCCATCGGGAGAAAGCTTTGTATAATTCTCGTTTGTCATATTCGGATATGTGAGCAGAACGATTTATAGTAATACTTTGAGAAAACAGAATCAACGCCCATATTCCAAACATGACCTTTAAACGGATGTTATTAATAGGTCTCAACGGGCTTGACATGAGGTACAGGTACCGCTGAACATGGTTATTAATTATAAAAAAAACCGGGTATTGTTCGAAGATCTTTCAGTAATGATGCAGTTTGGCCTGACGATGGCCGGTTGTATTCTGTTTTGCTTAATGATTGGCTGGTATCTCGATAAATGGCTTGGGACAAAAGGAATTTTTATTACAATTTTTATTATTCTGGGTGTTATAGGCGGGGGCAATACAGTATATCGTCAGATACTGGAAATAACCGATCCAAAAAAAAATAAAAAGAAGAGCCATAGCAATGGAACAAGTTAGATTAACTCAGAAGAAATACTGTTCCAGGGCAATGGTCTTTGCTGTTTTTGGAGGGCTTTTTTTTATATTGCTTGACCTTAAACCATTTGGTAAAGGGCTGATTCTTGGTTCTATTTTCAGTATAATCAATTTTATTTTAATGGGAGAATCGATTACATTAAAAATTGGGGCATCGAAAAAAAGATCTGCCATGCTATCGTTATTAACAATTTTTTCACGATATGTAATATTGGCTATACCTCTAATTATATCCCTGAAATTCAAACAATTTGATTTTATGGCGGTTGTAATCGGTATTTTTATGATACAAATCGCAATATTATCGGAACCAGCGTTTAATTTGTTATCCAAATTCAAAAGCTAATAGTATAAATGGAAATTTACTATGGAAGAACTTGGTAGGATACATCAACTTTTAATACCCTTTATGGGATATACAATTACAATAAATCTTGAACCGGTAATGATGACATGGATTGTCATTTGCGTGCTCCTTATTTTCGGTTTCCTGACAATCCGGAAGCGCGGCATGCTTCCAGGTCCTTTTCAGGTAATAGGTGAATTTATTGTCTCAGCTCTTTATCAACTTACCGAAGATGCCATGGATGAGGAACTGGCCAAAAAATATTCTCCTCTTATCTGCGCTTTATTCATGTTTCTTGTTTTTTCAAACTGGATAAGCCTCATTCCCCATATGGAAGAACCTACCAAGGATCTAAATACACCCTTAAGCCTCGGTTTAATGGGTTTTGTTCTTTCCCATTATGAAGGAATAAAGGCAAAGGGCATAAAAGCATATATACAAAGCTATTTTGAGCCTATGTTTTTTATGATGCCGCTTAATCTCATCGGAGAACTTGCAAAGGTTGTTTCAATATCGTTTCGACTTTTCGGTAATATAATGGGCGGCTCAATTATTATTATGGTTATATCTTATCTTTCATACAGCTTAATACTTCCGCCTTTTTTAAATCTCTTTTTCGGAATTTTTGTGGGAACGATTCAGGCCTTTGTTTTTACCATGCTCACCATCGTCTACATATCAGTGCAGGTTAAGTAAATTATGGAATTTGCAACACATACTTGGATACAGGCTGCTGCCTATTCCAGCGCAGGGATCGCAATAGGATTCGGCGCGATAGGAGCAGCAATCGGGGAAGGACACACTGCTTCCTGCGCAACTTTGGCAGTAGCGCGGAATCCCGGCAAGGCGGGAGAGATATTAAAAACAATGCTGGTAGGTCAGGCCATTGCGGAATCTTCTTCTATATTTGCACTTGTGATAGCAATGCTGCTTTTATTTTCCAATTTTTCTGCTGAATCCTATTTAACGGTCGCAACTGTTTTCAGTGCGGGATTATGTATGGGACTCGGCGCTATAGGCTCCGGGATTGGCTCCGGATTTTCTGCAGGAGCAGCGTGTACAGGCATTGCAAGGCAGCCCGCATACAGCAGCCGTGTCATGACAAACATGCTTATAGGCTCTGCGGTATGCCAGACTCCGGCAATTTTTTCACTTGTAACATCTTTTATTCTGTTATTTACCAACTTCTCCGCAAGGCCGGTTTCTCCAACCTGGGCTGCCTTGCTGGGCGCAGGACTTTCGACAGGACTTGCTGCAATCGGCCCAGGCTTGGGAGGCGGGTATGTTGCAGAAGCAAGTTGTGAAGGTGGTGCAAGAAACCCTCTGACGACACCATCTGTTATAAATGTCATGCTGCTTGGTCAGGCTGTCACTCAAACAACTGCCATATACGGATTTCTGGTCAGTTGTATACTAATGTTTAAATCCTTTCCTGCAACAGATTCCATAGCTGTTCCAATACTTCTACTTAGTTCCGGTCTCTGTATGGGGTTCGGCGCTATAGGACCGGGTATTGGTGTGGGTGTTTCAGGACAAGGCGCAGTCCGCTGGATAGCAAGAAATCCGAATGCAGCGGCAGACATAACGCGAACCATGCTTATCGGAATGGCAACCGCACAATCAACGGGTATTTATGCGCTTGTTGTAGCCCTTGTTATGATATTTGTGATGTAGAAGGATTTTTTATAAACAAGTTTTTTAACTTTTCTATTAATAATGTATAGTGAAGGAGGATAAAATGGCAATCGAAGGTGCAGATATTGTAAAAGCGGCAGCTTATTTAGGAGCAGGCCTTGCCATGGGTCTTGGTGCTATAGGCCCCGGAGTAGGGGAAGGGATTACAGCATCAAAAGCCTGTGAAGCAATCGGCAAAAACCCAAACGAAGCCGGACTTATAACAAGAACCATGCTTGTAGGGCAGGCAGTTGCAGAATCAACAGGTATTTATTCTCTTGTTATTGCCCTGCTGCTTCTCTTTGTTGTTTGATCGAGACACGCTTTCTTAGCGGAATAATCCATGGAATAAATCAATGCAAATTGTAAGCAATATAGCTTTAATTACAATAAATGAAACGCTTTTTATCCAGCTTGTTTCTTTTCTGATTTTTCTTTTTATCATCAAGCGCCTTATGTTTCGCCCCATAAGAAGCATAATAAGCGAAAGGGAAAAACACATAAAAAAAATCAAAGCTGATATTTATGATTCGGAATATGCGATAGATGATCTTAATGAAAAACTTAAAATCCGGGAAGATCAGGTTAAGGAAGAAGCGTTTAAACTGAACATTGAGCTGAAAAAAAATGGGGAAGATGAAGCTATAAATATTTTTGCTGCTGCCTCCAAAGAAATTGAAATTATTAAGGCTCAAAACGAAAAAATAATTGAAATAAAAATATCTGAAGCACGAAAACACTTATCTGATGAATCTGAAAAGCTATCTGAAATTATTATTGAAAAAGTGCTGAACCGGAGGCTTGGTTGATGAAAAACAGTTACAAATTTTTTCTCGTTTGTTTCTGCTTTATGGCAGGAACTCTCTTTCTCCATTTTTCAGCATTTGACGCCTTTGCTTCAGAAAACGCCTGGAGACCCACATACGACCTTGTATTAAGATGGGTCAACTTTTTTATTATGGTTTTTCTCATAGTTAAATTCGCCGGAAAACCGCTCATGGACTTTTTAAGGGGGCGAAAAGAGGAAATATCAAGTGAAATAAGGCACCTTGAAACCGAGAGAGAAATAATCTCTGTTAAGATTAAAGAGGCGATGACAACTCTCGATGAAAGCGAAACCCGTTTTGCCCAGATAAAAGAAAATATTGTCAAGCAGGGTGAATCAAAAAAAGCAGAAATTATCAGCGGGGCCAGTCAAGAAAGCATTATGATAATTGAAAAGGCGAGACAAAGTGCTGAATTTCAGCTTTTGAAGGCAAAAGAAAAACTGCGCAATGACATGATCGATCAGTCCTTCGAAATTGCCCTTGAAAAAATACCACAGGTAATTACCGAACAGGATAAGAAGAATCTTGTTGATAATTATGTAAAAGATACGGCAAAATAAATCCGTTTTATAAAAAACCCCGGCGCATGTACTGCCGGGGTTTTTATGGTTTTTTAAGAGATTGTAAAGATTATCTTATCCCCTTTTGCCTCAGCCTTTACTGTGCTTCCCTCAGCAACTTCGCCTTTAAGTATTTCCATGGAAAGGGGGTTCTCCAGATATTTTTGGATTGCGCGCTTTAACGGACGGGCGCCGTAAACCGGGTCGTATCCCTTTTCCACTATCATTTTTTTTGCTTCATCCGAAAGCATAAGCCTGATGTTTCTTTCCAAAAGCCTTGCTTCTAGTTTCTTTATCTGAATTCCGACAATTTCTCCTATTTGTCCCGTAGTAAGATTGTGGAAAATTATCGTTTCATCTATCCTGTTTAAAAACTCGGGCTTAAAACTTGCTTTTAGGGCTTCCATGACACGGGTTTCCATCTCTTCGCGCTTTGAAGCTCCCAGCTCCTGTATCCACTGGCTTCCTACATTGGAGGTCATTATGATTATCGTATTTTTAAAATCAACCGTTCTTCCGTGTCCGTCCGTCATTCTGCCGTCATCCAGTATCTGCAGAAGAACATTGAAAACTTCAGGGTGTGCTTTTTCTATCTCATCAAAAAGGACAACAGAATAAGGCCTTCTCCTTACAGCTTCTGTGAGGTATCCTCCTTCATCGTAACCGACGTAACCCGGCGGAGCGCCTATAAGCCTCGATACGGAGTGTTTCTCCATATATTCAGACATATCAATCCGCACTATTGCCTGCTCGCTGTCAAAAATAAACTCGGCAAGAGCTTTCGCAAGCTCGGTTTTTCCAACCCCTGTCGGTCCCATGAAAATAAAGGAGCCTATCGGCCTGTTTGGATCCTGCAAACCGGATCTGGCTCTTCGAACCGCATTTGAAACGGCCGTTATAGCTTCGTCCTGGCCGATTACCCTGTCCCCAAGCCTCTCTTCCATCCTGACAAGCTTTTCCCTTTCTCCCTCCATCATTTTTCTGACCGGGATTCCCGTCCACTTTGATACAACTTCCGCAATATCTTCATCATCGACTTCCTCCTTGAGCATTTTTCTGTCCTGCTGCAATTCAGAAAGTTTTTTATTGGCATCATCAAGCCTTTTTCTTAAATCAGAGGCCTTCCCGTATCTTATCTCGGCAACCCTGGCAAGGTTGCCCTCTCTTTCAGCCTGCTGCTCTTCTATGCCAAGCTGCTCAATCTCTTCCTTTATCTTTCGTATTACCTGGATCAGCTCTTTTTCTTTCTGCCAGTGGGATTTCATTTCATTTATTTCGTCGTTCATACCGGAAAGCTCTGCTTCAAGCCTTAAAAGCCGATCCCTTGAAGCAGGGTCTGTTTCCTTCTTCATGCCTTCCCGTTCAATTTCAGCCTGGACTATCCTGCGCTGGATCTCGTCAATTTCAGCGGGCATGCTGTCAATTTCAATCCTCAGTTTCGAAGCGCATTCATCAATTAAATCGATCGCCTTATCCGGAAGAAACCTGTCGGAAATATACCGGCTGGAAAGAGAGGCGGCAGCAACTATTGCCGAATCCTTAATTCTTACACCATGATGCACCTCATATTTTTCCTTAAGTCCGCGCAGGATAGAAATTGTATCTTCAACTGTAGGCTCAGGAACCATTACCGGCTGAAAACGCCTTTCAAGGGCCGCGTCTTTTTCTATATATTTCCTGTATTCGTTTATCGTTGTTGCTCCGACACAACGAAGGGTTCCTCTTGCCAGAGCCGGTTTTAACATGTTGGATGCGTCCATAGATCCTTCGGCTGCTCCTGCCCCGACAAGAGTGTGAAGTTCATCGATAAAAAGGATTACCTCGCCTTCAGCCTTCTCGACTTCTTTGAGAACTGCCTTCAGGCGGTCTTCAAACTCACCCCTGTATTTTGCGCCTGCAATCAGAGCGCCCATATCAAGAGCAACAAGACGCCTGTTTTTTAAGCTTTCCGAAACATCCCCTTCAACAATCCTGCGCGCAAGCCCCTCAACTATAGCTGTTTTTCCCACTCCGGGTTCTCCGATAAGAACCGGGTTGTTTTTTGTTCTCCTAGAAAGAACCTGGACAACACGCCTTATTTCATCATCCCGTCCTATTACCGGGTCAAGCTTTCCGAGTCGCGCAAGGTCGGTAAGATCCCTGCTGAATTTGTTCAAAGCCTGGTATTTTTCTTCGGGGTTTGGATCTGTTATCCTTTGGGTCCCTCTGACATCCACCAGAACTTTTAATATCGTCTCCCGTGTAATATTATTTCGCTTTAATATTTTTGATGCTTCTCCGGCATGGTCATCTGAAACAGCAAGAAGAATATGTTCGGTACTCACATATTCATCCTTCATTTTTGAAGCTTCAGCAAAGGCAGCGTCAAGCACATTGCTGGTTTTCGTGGAGATGTGTATATCCCCGGCGCCTCTGACTTTAGGCAGCCTGTCAATCGAAAGAGCAACTTCTCTGGCAACAGAATCGGGAGAAACACCGAGTTTGTTTAACATGACTCTTGTTATTCCTTCCTGCTCGTTCAGCATTGCGGAAAGAAGGTGCTCGGGTTCTATCTGCTGGTTATTATTTTGAGAAGCCACAGAATGGGCATTCTGAATGACTTCCTGTGATTTTATTGTAAATTTATCAAAACGCATAAATGCCTCCTGATTTCGTGATTCGTTTTTGGCAACATAAGCTCCTTAAACAAAAGAATAAACATGGAAAAGAATATGTCAATCGGAAGGCGATTTTATATGGAAGGTTTTGCTGTGCGGGGGGCAGTCAGTTGTTCTGCCCCCCGCAAACCAGAAAACTATGCTTTCTTATCAAGAAGGGCTGCATGGGCAGCAGCAAGGCGGGCAACCGGAACACGGAAAGGAGAACACGAAACATAGTTAAGCCCAAGCCTGTGACATATCATAATTGATTTTGGATCTCCTCCGTGTTCACCGCAAATTCCGCATTCAAGATCAGGTTTTACGGACCGCCCTTTCTTGATCGCAATATCAATCAGTTCCCCAACGCCATCTCTGTCAATCGTAGCAAACGGGTTGTCCGGCAGAATGCCGGAACCGAGATATTCGACCAGAAAGCCGGATTCGGCATCATCCCTTGATATTCCAAAAGTCGTCTGTGTAAGGTCATTTGTGCCGAATGAGAAGAAAGAGGCATGCTCAGCAATCTTGTCGGCGGTCATAGCCGCGCGCGGGAGCTCAATCATGGTCCCGAACTTATAATCAATTTCCATACCCTGTTCATTCATGACTTTGATCGCTTCTGCTTCAAGTGTTATCCGTTGAGCTTTCAGCTCATTAACATGACTGGTAAGCGGTATCATTATTTTCGGATAAACCTTAAGGCCTTCTCTTGCCACAATACAGGCGGCTTCAAAAACTGCCCGAACCTGCATCATGGTGAGTTCAGGAATATGAATTCCAAGTCTGACACCCCTCATGCCAAGCATTGGATTTTGCTCACGGAGGCTTTCAACCCGCTTTAGTATTTTTTCCTTTAATCTGATTTTTTGCAGTAGATCATCAATTTCCGACAAGTTTCCAGCGTTCTTTATCCTGATCTTCAAATCAGAAAGGTCCCGCATAAGCTCAACATGATTCGGTAAAAACTCATGCAGCGGCGGGTCAAGCAGGCGGATAATAACAGGAAGGCCGTCCATAACACGGAACAGCCCTGCAAAATCATCCCTCTGAAAAGGCAGGATTGAATTTAAAGCTTCGCGCCGTTCAATAGGAAAATCGGTCATGATCATTTTCTGAATAAAAGGGAGGCGTTCAGATTCAAAAAACATATGCTCCGAGCGGCAAAGGCCTATTCCTTCAGCGCCGTAATCGCGGGCGCGCTTAGCGTCGCGAGGATAATCGGCATTTGCCCAGACCCCGAGCCGCCTGAATTCATCAGCCCATGAAAGAAGCTTAATAAGCCAGGAATCTTTAATATCCGGAATCGTAGTTGTCAATTTATCCAGATAAACTTCCCCTGTTGTTCCGTCAATTGATATCCAGTCTCCTTCATGAACTATTGTGTCCTTAACGCTCATCCTGCGCCTGCCGAGATCTATAATGAGAGAAGAGACTCCGACTACGGCGGGTTTTCCGAACTGGCGGGCAACAAGCGCGGCATGGCTTGTGCGTCCGCCGCGGGAGGTTAAAATACCTTTTGCTGCGAGCATTCCGTGAACATCATCAGGCCTCGTTTCAGGCCGAACCATTATAACCTGCTTGCCTTCCTCCTTTGCCCACGCTTCGGCACGGTCTGCATCAAAAGCAACTACGCCGACCGCAGCACCGGGAGATACATTGAGGCCGCTTGCCAGCAATCTGCCTTCTGCTTTCGCAGCTTCAACAGCTTTGAGGTCAAACTGGGGGTGTAAAAAGAAATCGACCTGTTCGGGAGCAACCCTGAGAACCGCTTCTTTACGAGTGATAAGCCCCTCTTCTGCCATATCCACGGCAATGCGGACAGCAGCCTGGGCCGTCCGCTTTCCGTCCCTTGTCTGGAGCATCCAAAGCTTGCCCTTTTCAACCGTGAATTCCATATCCTGCATGTCGCGGCAGTGTTGTTCAAGAAGAATAGCCACTTCTTCGAACTCACGATAAGCAACCGGCATATCTCTTTTCATTTCTGACAGGTCCTTGGTCAGACGGATACCGGCAACAACATCTTCACCCTGAGCATTTATCAGATAATCGCCTTCAAGCTGCTTTTCACCGGTTGAACCATTTCTGGTCATTGCGACACCCGTGGCGCTGTCGTCCCCCATGTTTCCGAAAACCATTGTCACAATACTGACAGCAGTTCCAAGGTCATGTGAAATACCGGCGGCATTCCTGTAGTCAACCGCCCGTTTTCCGTTCCAGCTTTTAAAAACAGCCTCGGTAGCGAGGTGTAACTGCTCATAGGGATCTGCAGGAAAATCTCTTTGAGCGTGGCGTTTAAAAATCCGCTTGAATTTATCTGTAACCGTTTTCCATGCTTTTGCAGGAAGTTCAGAGTCCACAAAAACTCCATAATCCTTGCGGATAGCTGTAATTACTTCCTCAAATTTTTCATCCGGTATGTTCATAACGACACTGCCGTACATTTGTATAAGGCGCCGGTATGAATCATAGACAAAGCGTTCGTCGCCGATCATTTTTGCTAAACCTTCGGCAGTCTCATCGTTAAGACCGATATTAAGGACTGTATCCATCATACCCGGCATTGAAAATTTAGCGCCTGACCGGCAGGAAACAAGCAGAGGATTATGAGGGTCTCCGAATACTTTTCCGGTTGCAATCTCTATAGTTTTAAGAGCCTCTTTTTCCTGCTCCCACATTCCTTCCGGTAAAGCACCAAGTCCAGCCAGGTATGCATTACATGCTTCGGTTGTAACTGAAAATCCCGGTGGAACAGGGACCCCGATACGCACCATATCAGCAAGATTGGCGCCTTTGCCGCCAAGCAATCCCCGGACACCGTCCCAGTTTCCGCCAACATACGCTTCAGCAAGTTCAACCTCATTAAACAAATAGACCCATTTCTTAGGCATTTTGATCACCTCGGTATTTTTATTTGAATCGAGCTTTTATAATTAAGCCGGAATCGACTTTTTTCCACCTGACCCTCAACCCTTTCGCCTCTCGCCTCATGCCTTTCGCCTTCCACAGTAAGGGCAAAAAACAAAATCTCCCTTCAGCTTCTTTCCGCAATTGTTGCATGATTTTTCTTCTTCACCTGAAGAGCTGCTCTCTCCGAACCCGAATTCCTTTACTTCCTGTTCACATTTATCGCAAATGAGTATGGCCTCACCTTTTTTTACCCTGAACAGCGGAATAAAAAACAGACTGAAATAATGGTCTATTCGCTTGTAGTGAGCCTGAGCCAACCCGCAAACAGGACAAAGTCTTGGCTTTTTTTCTATAAGAGTGGTTTTAGGCGAAACACCGGCTATCAAAAACATTTACTAAAAGAACCTTGGCTTGCAGACAATTTCACGTATCCGAATGTTGAATAAATCGGACTGATTTGCAGGAGTCAATACTACCGCTGCATCTGCTCCTTTGGTTGTTCCTCCAATTGATATCAGGTCATTTCCTGTAAGGACTCCGGCGTCTGCAGCCATAATTGAAATTTCCACAGCGACTTTTACGCCCTGACCGAAAAGTCGCAGAGTATCAGCAATAAGAAGTGCCGGATAAACACCGCCATACTTGTTTGCGACTGCCCTTTCGACTCCGGACAATGCATGCGTTGCTGATACAACAACAGCCCCTTTATCCTCAAGATTTTTTTTTACTGCGTCCGGCATCACGCTCTTGAAAGGCTCAAGAAAACCGCAATGGTATGTAACAATAACAACTTTAAACCCTTGAAACATTTTAAGAGCTTTTTTAGCTGTATCCCCCTTTGAAGAAGCGACGACCACTTCTTTTATCCCCAAAGCCCTGCTCCGTTCAAATGCCAGCCTCAAAGTTTCTTCTGTATTAATTTCCCCCGGTTTATCAAAATACATATTGACCTCCTGATTAACATGTTGTTGAAGATATATATAATATTTATATTTTCAGTCAACATTCTTTAAGATCATTGCAAATATTCTGGAGGCAGTTATGGATAAAAATCACCCTGAACTTCTTGATATTTTAAAAGATATTCTGAAAATAAACTCAATAATAGCGACAGAACTTATTCAGCTTGTTGAAAATTCAAGCGCTCAGTTAAGAGGGGAGATACCAGATTCCTGTAAAACCGCGCACATGGAATTGAGAAAGGATATTGTAAGAATCGCCGAAAAATGGAACAAAGGATGCGAGGTTCTGCGCTCCCATAACATAAAGCACGGGTAACATAGACGGTTTTGTAATGGAGGAGGAAAGTTGATAATCGATTTTCATACACATATTTTCCCGGCCAAAGTATCTGAAAAGAGGGAAAGTTATTTTCCAAAAGAACCTGCCTTTAAAATTTTATACGACTCTTCCAAATCAAAACTGGTCAACGCGGAAACATTGATAGATGTCATGGATGAAAGCCGGATAGACAAATCAGTCATTTTCGGTTTTCCGTGGAAAAATGATGAGTTTTTCAGAATGCATAATGATTATATAATTGCATCTGTCTTGAAATATCCCGACCGGTTTATTGGTTTTGCCTGTTTTGATCCGTTTAATGACGAGGCCGGAAATGAAACGGCGAGATGTATCGAAGCAGGGCTTAAAGGAGCCGGTGAGCTTGCCTTTTACCAGTCCGGCATTGATGAAGAATCACTGCAAAAATTAAAGCCTGTCATGGCAATATGCAGGCAAAAAGACTTCCCCGTACTGATACACACAAACGAACCAATCGGACACAAATATCCGGGTAAAACCCCGAACACCCTTATCCAGATATACAACATGATCAAGCAGTTTCCGGATAATAAAATTGTACTGGCCCACTGGGGCGGGGGGATTTTTTTGTTTAACCTCTTGAAAAAAGAAGTGAAAAAAAACCTGAAGAACGTCTATTTTGACACGGCGGCATCTCCGTTTCTTTATGATTCAGATATATATCGTTACGCAAAGGCTCTTGCCGGGGCGGACAGAATTCTCTTCGGAAGCGATTTTCCGCTGTTAAAGCCTGAAAGATATTTCAAAGAGATTAAAAGTAGCGGCTTTGTGAACGAGGATGTTGAAAAGATCTTAGGTACAAACGCCGCAACTTTGCTCAACCTGTGATTGTTTTGAGTAACCAACATCTCACTGAATGAACACAGTTTTTTATCCTTAACTTATACTTTGATGTCCCGTATTCTACTACCCGTATTCTACACATCCGACTCAAAGCTGTTTGTTAGGTCCACACGATGGCCGTGATTAACTCAGGGCGCAGCCTTCTTTGGGCAAGTTGAGATTCCAAGAAGCGTGTAGAGAGGGCAGAGCCCGGAAGCGCCAGTCAGGATTGGGAGGATTCCGATCCAGCCCCATGGTGTTTTGGGCCCGATGAATACTATGCTAAGGATGGCGATGCCGACGAGAACACGTATAACGCGTTCAATCGGGTGCTGTGTGACGATAAGGAAATTTCTCATGTGACCTCCTTGTGTGTGGTTGTGGGCAACTAACGGCATAAATCAGCTGACGCCGAACAGAAACCTCATATTTTTTAGTTGGAGCTATGGAGAGTATCAGTAATGGTATCGCAATTGTACGATATGGATTGCATCTTCGGAAATTTTATAGACAAATCTTTGTTCATCGGTAATTCGCCTCGACCAGTAGCCAGAAAGGGCATGTTTTAATGGTTCCGGCTTGCCTATACCCTCAAAGGAATTTCTTTTGGTCTCATTAATAAGGGTATTGATACGTCGGAGAATTTTTTTATCGGTTTTTTGCCAGAAGAGATAGTCCTCCCACGCGTTGTCGGAGAAGATGAGCTTCAATCCACAAGTTCCTTTTCCGTTCCTTTTCCGTTCTCAAGCTGGGTAATAGATTCCATTAACCGACTTGTGTTTTTTGATGACCTTAACAGGTAGGCCGTCTCTTCAAGGGCTTCATAGTCCTCAAGTGACATAATGACCACAGAATTCTCGGAGTTACGTGTTATAATTACCGGGGCATGATCCCTGCAAACTTTTTCCATTGTTTTTGCAAGGTTTTGCCTTGCAGATGTATAGGTTATCGCTTCCATTTAGCACCTCCTGTACAGTTTATTGTACATATAAAAAAGGGGTTGTCAAGCGGATCTTTAGAACCCCAACAAGCCAAAACACCAGAGGCAAAAGGCCGGAGAGTTTATTAAGCTTCCCGCCGCAGAGCGGTCTGGGAATGCGCTCGCGTTTCGGTTCAAAATCTTTACGCAAAGGCTCTTGCCGGGACGGACAGAATTCTCTTTGGAAGCGATTTTCCGCTGTTAAAGCCTGAAAGATATTTTAAAGAGATCAAAAGCGCCAGCCTTGAAAATGAAGATATTGAAAAAATTTTAGGGATAACTGCCGCAACCCTCCTGAAGCTATGATTTTTTGAGTGGCCAATAACTCAATGAATAAACACGGTTTTTATTTTTAACTTATATATTGATGAACGTCCCCTATTCGCTCTTATTCATAGCATCTTCTCAGTCCAACGGGCCGCTCAGCTGCCGAAGGTCAGCTGGAGCGGCAAGGTTATATTTTTCTCAAAAACAATAATAAAGCTTCTTTTAGAATATTAACGAATTGATAAAATACTATCGTTTTCCTCCTAAGTGACCGGTGTCCTAAATTGTCAAATAATGTTTCCCTTAATCCTCTTGAAAGTTCTATCTGAACGCCCTTTCTTGTCTTACATCGGTTGCATATATTCTCAGGTTTTATTCCTCGTAGTCCTGGTATTTCACTAATCGTAGCATCAAATCCTCCCAACCTTAATGCATGCACTATAATTTGTATTAACTCTTGATTAGTTCCACCGATATAAACCATTTCGGATTTGTCTTTAGATCCATGAATTGAAACTACAATGTCAGCATTTTGAGCAGCCCTTAATGCTATTGGTTCATCAAAGGTGTTGCTATTTATGTGTAATATTTTATTTCCGGCTTTTTTTATTCCCTTAAAGGCATAAAACATA
>JAHJJB010000222.1 GCA_018823005.1 Pseudomonadota bacterium
AGACTGAATCCTCAAAACCAGATATTCATACTGGTTTCGGCAACGCCTCAGGCTGAAATAGAACAGATATTGCAGGCGCTCGATTTGCGGAAATCGTTTGTAGCAGTCTTTGGCGCACCGACGAGCAAAAAAGAGGCGATACGCATAGCTCTTGAAAACTATAAAATATCCCCGCAGTATTGCCTCATGATCGGGGATGCAACAGCCGATATGGAGGCTGCGCGATCAAATAATGTGCCCTTTCTTTTACGCCTTCATGCCACCAACAGACAGATAATTGAAAAATACAAAGTAGATTACGTGGAGGATTTTACGGCCCTATGAACAGAACTGAAAAAATCCGTACGATAAGAGAGGTCCTCAAGGCAGGCAAGCCATGCATAGGAAGCTGGATTCAGATTCCGCACAGTTCGATTGCTGAAATCATGGGGCGGGCGGGTTACGACTGGGTGGCGGTTGACCTTGAGCACGGATCGGTTAGCACGGATCAGTTGCCGGATATTTTCAGAGCTCTTGAGCTTGGAGGGACACTGCCTCTTGTCCGCCTTGCCCAGGGCCTGCCGAAAGACTGCAAGCAGGCGCTTGATGCCGGAGCAGGGGGTGTTATTGTTCCAATGGTTGAGAGCGCGGAGCAGCTTAAGGAGGTTCGAGATGAATGCTGCTGGCCTCCCGCCGGAAAAAGAGGGGTCGGATTTTCACGCGCAAATCTTTTCGGAAAATATTTCAAGGAATACGCTGCTGAAGCACAGGCGCCTCTGCTTGCTGCCATGATTGAACACATCCGCGCGGTAGAGAACCTTGAAGATATTTTAAAAGTTGAAGGACTTGATGCCGTTTTAATAGGTCCGTATGATCTTTCGGCGTCAATGGGTATTACGGCTCAATTCGATTCGCCGGAATTCACCAGTGGGATGAACCGGATACTGACTCTATGCAGGCATAATGGAATTCCCTGCGGAGTGCACGTTGTAATGCCGGACCCGGAAGTTTTGAAACAGCGCATAGAGGAGGGTTATCGCTTTATTGCGTACTCTGTTGATGCGGTATTCTTGAATACATCCGCTCAGTCGCCGATGGTTTAAAAAAGATGAAAGAAGAGGAAATACGCCCCAGAAAAATATTCGACGAGTATTTGAGACTCGCCGCTATAGATGCCGACAAATATTTCAGCGGTGTCTCTCGCCGAGAAATACCCTGTCCTGCCTGCGCCGGGAAAGGGGAATACGTTTTCAGCAAACATGGTTTTTCATACGAGGAATGTCCATCATGCCGGACATTGTTTGTCAGCCCGCGCCCTTCTGCAGAATCATTTTTTCGGTATTATAAGGAATCCGATTCAGCCCAGTTTTTTGCCACAACATTCTACAGGGAAACTGCCGAAGCGCGAAGGGAAAAACTCTGGCGTCCCAAGGCTCTGATGATAAAGGAGAAGCTTAAGCAATACGGAGCGGACAGGCATTCTCTTGTCGACATTGGGGGAGGATACGGAATATTTGCCGAAGAGTATAGCCGCTTAACCGGCATTCCGGTTTCTGTAATAGAACCGGGCCCCGAGCTTGCGGATACCTGCCGTAACAAGGGTTTTCATGTAATCGAGTCTTTTCTTGAAAAAGTAACCGAAGAGCAGCTTCCTGAAGGGCCGAAAGCCTTTGTAAGCTTTGAGCTGTTCGAGCACCTGCATGATGCCGGGGTTTTCCTTCAACATTTGCATTCTCTGATGCATTCAGAAGACATTTTTATTTTTACAACCTTATCCGGGACAGGTGTCGATATTCAGGCGCTGTGGGAAAACTCGAAATCGATCTCGCTGCAGCATCTCAATCTGTTTAATCCAAAGTCAATACAGATACTTATAGAACGTGCCAGTCTGTCGTTGGTTGAAGTTACGACTCCCGGGAAACTCGATATAGACATCCTTTTTAACAACCGGTCTCTTATAAAAGAAAGATTCTGGCAAACTCTTGTGGATCAGACAACCGAAAGTGAAAGACAGAAGTGGCAGGATTTTATTGCGCAAAACGGATGGAGTTCTCACATGTCGGTAGTATGTCGGTGCCCTTAAACAAGAATATCGAATATCGAAGATCGTACATTGAGATTAGAGGATGAAGAAAGAAAAATATGGCATTTCCTGAAAAATGTCCTTTGTGCGGAGAAGAGAGCGAAAAGCATAAAGTAGTTACCCGGCATGTTTATGGCGACAAGGATCACTCCAGAGCCTTTTATCACTGCCCGGAATGTGATGTTCGTTACCTTCACCCGACCCTGACTCCGGAGGAAGAGGCTCAATTTTATGCTTCTGAATTCGGTGGATTCATGGCCGCTCGAACCGGTGTTTCAGGAGGGTGGGAGGGTGCTGAAAGCCATGTACGTGCAAATGAGTCTGCACGGATTCGCCGCAGCAAGTATCTTTCATCGCATATCTTAAAGGGCGCAAGCATTCTTGAGGTCGGATGTTCATCGGGATTCATGCTCTTTCCGCTGATAGATGAGGGCCATGCATGTACCGGGATCGAACCGTCAGGGATGTTCTGTGAATATTTGAGAAATCGAAGATTGGTTGTTTATCCGTCACTTGAAGATTTTAAGGAAAACGAACCGGACAGGAAATTTGATATAATCCTGCACTTTTTTGTGCTCGAGCATATAACGACGCCGCTTGCTTTTCTTGAATCTCAGATTGATCTGCTTAATGATGGCGGTAAAATAATATTTGAAATTCCGAATGTCGCCGATCCTCTCTATTCAATATATGATATTCCGGAGTTTGAGCGCTTCTACTGGTCTATCGCGCATCCCTGGTATTTCAGCGAGGCATCTCTTAAATATCTTTTGGACAGGCTGTGCATGCCTTATGAAATTCTGCTTGATCAGCGTTACGATCTTTCAAACCATATGACATGGGCGCGTGACGGAAAACCAGGAGGCATGGGCCGTTATACTGAAATGCTGGGGAGCAGCATAGAAGAGATGTATAAGCAGGCTTTGATTAAAAACAGGCGGTGCGATACGTTGATTGCCGTTATTTCTAAAGGTAAAGAGTCTAATCGATGAACAGAATATTGATTACAGGCGTTGCCGGATTTATAGGTTCTCATATCG
>JAHJJB010000223.1 GCA_018823005.1 Pseudomonadota bacterium
ATTGATAAAACCACTCTTTCTATTGCCGAACTTTCACAGTCAACAAAAGATGCGCTTGAAACAATTTATCCTGAATGGATGCCGGTTGCAAATCCAATTGATCTCTGGCCGGCCATTGAGCGGGGCGGTTCGGAAATGGCATATGGTGAAGCCATAAAGGCTGTTTGTGATGATCCGAATGTCGATGCAATATTCCTCCACTATTATGCCGGAGGGTTTGCGCTCAACTTTGATATCTCTTCTTTTATTGAAATCGCTCGTAAATCCAATAAACCGATGTTTTGTTGGCTTATGGGGGAGGCTGAAAAGGCAAGAAAATTTCAGACAAACACTCAAAATCTTGGGGTTCCTGTTTACCGGGAGCTCTACAGGGCTATTGAATGCATGGCCGCCGTGTTTGAAAGGGGAAAACCTGAAAAAAGCAATATAGTATCTTATAATTCAGGACTATTAATAACAGGAAAAGATAAAACGGAACTTGAAAATTATTCAGGAGCACTTGATGAGCATATCTCTAAAAAAATACTCGCCTGTTATTCTATCCCGGTGGTTGACGAAAAAACTGCTGCTGCCCCTGAAGAGGCTCTCGATGCGGCCAGATTTTTTGGTTTTCCTGTTGTAATGAAGGGAATTTTACCAGGCGAAATACATAAGTCTGAATCGGGTCTTGTGAGACTTGGTATCTCTTCCGAAGATGAAGTAAAAAAGATTTTCGGCGAGTTGGATAATAAAATGGCCGGAAAAGGAATAATTCTGATTCAGAGGCAGATTGAAGGTGGTATAGAGCTCATTGCCGGCATGATACGGGACCCGCAGTTCGGGCCGTGCGTAATGCTGGGCCTGGGAGGTATTTTTGCCGAGATATTAAAAGATACCGTATTTGCGGTTGCGCCTTTAAGCCATAAAGAGGCTCTTTCGATGATAGAGCGTCTTAAATCTCAGAAACTGTTGGACGGATTTAGGAATTTTGCTCCTGTTGACAGGGAGAGTCTTGCAAAGATCATTATGAATCTTGGTGAGCTTGGATGCAGCAATCCGAAGATCAAAGAAATAGATATCAATCCTCTGATTGCCACTAAGGAAAAAATAGTGGCTGTTGATGCGTTAGTCATTGTCGAGTAGCAAGCGGGATGGACGCCGCCGGTTTCCCGTTTATTGGTTGTCGATAATCCGGCGTGCGGCATTTTCCAGTACATGAACTCCTATTATCATGGCCTTGAACCGCTCGTCCTTTGTCTGACCGTGATAATAGCGGTAGTAAATCTGCTGGGCGATGGCGGCAAGCCGGAAAAGGCCGAAGCAGTAATAGAAATCGAAATTATCGACTTTACACCCTGACAGTTCAGAATAGAGCTTTACAAGTTCTATTCTTGTCGGAGCTCCCTCGGCGTTTGTCGGCATCATACGGATGGCCAGCAGGTCCGGGTGGTCATCTTTCTGTATCCAGTATGCAAGAGAACTTCCCAGATCCATCAGAGGGTCTCCGATTGTTGCCATTTCCCAGTCAAGCACTCCGACGACATTTAGCGGGTTTGACTCATCGAGAACTATATTATCGAGTTTGAAATCGTTATGAACGATCCCGGGTTTATTGGTGTCGGTCGGCATATGCTCTGCAAGCCAGGTCATGACTTTTTCAGAGTCAGGGGCGTCAGGCGTTTTTGCCGCCTTGTAACGCTCACACCAGCCTGTGACCTGCCGTTTTACATAACCATCAGGCTTTCCGATATTGTCGAGGCCGATCCTGTTGTAATCAATAGTGTGGAGGTCATACTGTATATTCAGAACTTTCTGATAAAGTTCCTTTACCTGAGACGGTGTAAGAATAAGATTTGCAGGAAAATCGCGGCGCAGGATAATACCTCTTATACGTTGCATGATATAAAAAGGGCAGCCCATTATTGTTTCATCTTCTGAATATATAAAAGGTTCGGGGCAATATCGGTATACCGGGCTGAGGGCTTTTAAAATCCTGTATTCCCTGCTCATGTCGTGAGCCGATTTGGCTTTTCTTCCGAAAGGAGGCCGCCTGAGGACAAATTCATTATCTCCCACTGATAGAAGATAGGTCAGATTGGAATGGCCTTTCGGGAACTGATTGATTTTGAGCGAACCGTTTAACCCGGGAATCGAGTCTTTTATAAACTCCTCTATACGGGCTGTATTGAGTTCCTCCCCCTTCCTGATGGCTGTCGCGTTATCAATGTAATCCATTTTCACCCCGTATTTTTTTCATTTTCGCATCTTCGGGAGAGAGGCAAAAGGCTTCGATTATGCTTATCAGGTATTTAGCATACTGCTCTACGGAAATATTTCTTTTGGCATATTTCCAGCGTTTCAGATACCAATCCTGGAGCATTGCCTTTATTATTCCTGCAGTAAGCTGATGGTTTCGGACAAGAAATACGCCCGTTTTTTCACCTTCCTGCAGTATCTCTTCGAAAATTTTTTCCGTGTAAAGTTCGCTTTCAATTGCTCTTGTCTGCTCCTGTTCCGAAAGGTTCCGGGCTTCCATATATGAAAAATAGAACCAAGGCTGCATCGCTTCGCTTAAATAGAGATGAATATTTACTCCCGTTTTCAGTTTATCCGCAGGATTTTTTTCAAGATTTATATATTTTTCCAGAATGCTTTTGGTAATACTCCTCCCGTGGTGCTGGAGCATCGTTAAGAGATCCTCTTTGCTGGGAAAGTATGAATAAAGAGCGCCCATGCTCAATTCAACCTCCCTGCTCAGATCCCGCATGGTCATTGCCTGAAAACCTTTTTTATTGCTTATAACCAGAGTTGCATCGAATATCCGCTCAAGGTTTTTTGCCACAGAGCTGTCTTTTTTCACCCGTATCTTATCCCGGTTTTCAAAAAGGTTTTCCTTGTTGAATTCTTCTTTATAGTCCGACAATATTTTCAGAAATTCAGAGTACTTCATTATTATTTTACTTTTTTGCCTTCATATTCTTTGAGTATCCGCTTGGCTACGGATATCTTATGAACTTCATCCGCTCCGTCATAAATTCTTGCAGCTCTTTCGTGACGGTAAAAGAAAGAGATAATTGTATCGTCGGTCATGCCGAGACCACCGTGAACCTGCAAAGCCCTGTCAATAACTTTCTGCATGACTCCGGCTACCATGAACTTGATGAGTGAAATTTCCTTTCTAGCTTCGCTTGCTCCGACCTTTTCGATCATCCATGCCGCATGGAGAACCATGAGACGTGCAGCCTGTATTTCTGCTGCGGCTTCAGCTATCCATGACTGAATAATCTGTTTTGTGGCCAGCGTTTTGCCGGCGGATATTTCTCTCTTGACTGCACGCGAGCACATAAGATCGAAAACCCTGTTGCAGATACCGATCCAGCGCATGCAATGATGTATCCGTCCTGGCCCCAGCCTTTCCTGGGCTATAACGAAGCCGTGCCCTTCCTGACCGAGAAGGTTGGTCTGGGGGACCCGGCAGGACTGATACAAAATTTCAGCATGGCTGAAATAGCCTTCCCCGGCGTGTCCCATTACCGAAATATTGCGGACCAGATTGAATCCGGGAGTGTTTGTCGGAACAATTATCATGCTTGCCCGCAGGTACGGCGGAGCCTCTGGATTGGTCACTGCCATCACGATTGCAAACTCGGCACCGTCCGCGGATGATGAATACCACTTCTGTCCGTTAATTATATAGTCGTTTCCGTCTTTTACCGCCTTTGTTTCGAGCATGACCGGATTTGATCCCGGCATATCGACTTCGGTCATTGAAAAACAGCTCCGGATTTTCCCCTCGACAAGCGGGTGAAGATATTTCTGCTTTTGTTCCTTTGTTCCGAACATATTGAGAATTTCAATATTCCCGGCATCTGGAGCCTGACACCCGAAAACAAAATGGCCTAAAGGAGAACGGCCGAGCGCTTCAGATACAAGGGCGTGTTCAACAAGATCAAGCCCCATGCCGCCATATTCTTTAGGATGATTGGGAGCCCAGAGCTCCATCTGTTTTACAAGCTCTCGTTTTTTTTCAATCTCCGGAAGAAGGCTTTTTAAAGGTTTTGACAGAAAATCCTGTTCCATCGGGACGAGTTCCTTATCGACAAATTCATTTATCATCCCGATAATTATCTTCATTTTTTCTGATACTTCAAAGTTCATAAAGACTCCTTACAGTGAATGTCATAAATATGACGCTGGTTAGGGTCCACATGCACACCCATACTCAGACGTCCCGATATAACTATAATCTGATAGTTGTCAGCGGTAGGTTATCAGGTTTTTGTCGTTTTCGATCTCTATATGCGTAATATCATTGAAGACCGAAAGCGCCATACCACTTGAATTATATTTAAATCTTGTTACCGAAGCGTTCATTATCTGCCAGGATATTTCAATCGTTTTATTGTCTGAAAGACCGAGCGCTTGCTGAACGGCTGCTGAAATAGGGCCTCCGGATGTAAATATTATTATTTTCCGTCCCGCCCCGTGTCTTTCCATTATTCCTGTTATTCCTTTTTCAACACGATTTTTGAAATCAGACCAGGATGGAGAGCCGGGCTGATCAAAATCGCCCGATACCCATCTTCTCATGACCTTTTCAAAGATCATCTGAAATATTCTTTTGTCCGAACGAATTTTTGAAAGATCATCCGAAACAGAAGGCTCGTCTTTGAGCAGAAGAGGAATCTGTGTTTTCCAGACCATTAATGAATCGTACTCGTCAAAATCGCCGGATTCGACAGGTTCGGGTATAGATCTGCCTGAAGCCTTAAAGGAGCCGATCAATTCTTTGGCGGTGTTTTTCTGCCGGAACAAAGTTCCGCTGTAAACGGCATCAAAGGATTGTCCGGTGCAGAGCATGTGCCTTGCAAGAATTTGAGCCTGTTTTATGCCTGTAGGAGAAAGCCGGTCATAATCTTTATCTCCGAATGAAGCCTGCCCGTGTCTTACAAAGTAAAGTTCACTCATGGTTTAATAAAATCCTCAGAAGATAGCCTCTATATCCTTATTATTATACGTGGAGGCTACTATGCGTTTTAAGCAGATGTCAAGAAAAAACGAGCGAGCGTTCGTTTTTCTTGACAAGGATATTTTTATAAATTACGTTGATATCAAATGATATCAGACAGAATAATAGAAATATAACCAGACCTGAATCCTTATAAATGAAAATACTTGTTTGCATAAAGCCGGTTCCTGATTCCGAATCTGAAATTGCAATTGATGATTCGAAAAGCTGGATAAAAGAAATCAATCTCTTCAGAATGAACAGGTTTGATGAGTTTGCGCTTGAAGAGGCTCTTTCCATAAAGGACAGGGATAAAAATGTTAAAATTGATGTTATTTCAGTAGGATCGGCAGCATCAAAGGATGTCATAAAAAGGGCTCTTGGTATGGGGGCTGATTCGGGTATTCTGATATATACAGAAGACCCGGGGTATATCAGTCCTTACATGACGGCAGGTTATATCGCTTCATATGTGAAAGAGAAGAGCTACGATATTATTTTTACAGGAGTTATGTCCGAGGATTACATGCATGGACAGGTCGGTCCTTTTATAGCTGAAATGCTTGGAAGACCCTGTGCTTCATTTGTGGTCAAGCAGGAGATTCTTTATGATTCAAAATGCGTTTATGCTGAAAGAGAGATCGATGGTGGATTGATTGAAGCGGTGCAAGTATCCTTACCAGCAGTTTTTACGATTCATTCCGGAATAAACAAACCACGGTATCCTTCACTTTCCAATATGCTCAGGGCCGGCAGAACTGAAATAGAGATAATTGATTCAAATCTGATCAGCTTTCCGGTGCTGAAACAAAAAATTATGCTCCTTACAGTTCCCGAAAAAAGAAGGGAAGGAGTCGTTCTTTCCGGATCCGTGAAGGAGAAAGCGGCCAGGCTCTTACACATACTGAGTGAAAAGGCTTTTATAAATTGATGGTGTTGAATGCAGAAAGATTCTGAAAAGATTATTTATATTGTTGCAGAACATTTTGAAAACATAATAAAACCTGTGACATACGAGCTTGTAGCCTGTGCCTGTAAAATTAAAAAATTTTATCCTGCCAATATAAGAGTCATTATCCTGGGAAAGGAAACGGAAAAACTCTCATTTGAAATTGCACGAACAACCGGATTGGATGTAACTGCGATAGAGATAAATGAACTTGCATTCAATAATGCCCAAATATACAAGGATGTATTGAAGGAGCTCACTGAGGAAAGCCATCCTTCTTTTGTTCTTTTTGCAAATACCCCGCACGGGCTTGATGTTGCCTGCGGTCTTTCTGTAAGGACTGGCGGGGCATGTATTGCTGGTGTAGAAGGCATTGATAAGATTGGAGAAACCTTGTGTTTCAGAAAACAGATGTTTTACGGGAAGATAAATGCCCATATAGCGGCTGATTCTGATACCCTGATCATAACAGTTCAGCCCGGCACCTTTGGGATATACAGGCCGGAAAGTCAAAAACCCGGTTCGGTGGAAACAAGAAAAGTCCAATATTCTTCGGAAATTATGCCGGTAATTGTTAAAAGACGGTCTGAAACTCTTGATTCACCAATTTCAGAAGCCAAGGTGATCGTATCTGCAGGAAATGGGATCGGTGAAAGGGAAAATCTTGATTTAATATACAAGCTTGCCGGTATTTTCCCAGGTTCGGCCGTGGGAGGTTCAAGGATACTGGTTGACAGGGGATGGCTTGAATATAAACAGCAGATTGGGCTTACGGGGACCCAGGTGGCTCCGGAACTCTATATAGCCTGCGGCATATCGGGTGCTTCACAGCATTTGGCCGGTATGAAAGGTTCGGGATTTATTGTTGCCATAAACAAGGACAAGGGTGCTGCAATTTTTAATGAGTCTGATATATGTGTTGTGGAAGATCTGAAAACATTTATTCCTGCTTTGATCGAAGAGTATGAAAAAGAATCAAAAGCTTGATATTACAGGAGAATCATGATATGGAAAAATCGGTTGTGGCCGTTGTGAGATATGAAAAACCATATGAATCTGTCAGGAAGGTTGTTGAGCTTTCACATGGTCTTGATCATCTTCCTTCCAGAGCGAGAGTTTTTATAAAGCCGAATATTGTCTTCTGGACACGGGCTGTAAATTTCCCCAAATGGGGTGTAATTACAACTTCGCGCGTTATTGAAGATATTATTGCTCTTCTGAAGGAGCGGGGAATTGATGATATAACCATTGGTGAAGGTTCTGTTACGATGGATCCGAAGGACAGGAAGACCCCTGCCCATGCTTTTGAATATCTCGGATACGGAGCTTTAAAAAAGCGGTATGGGATCAAATATATAAATGTTTTTGAAAGACCATTTGAAAAGACTGATCTTGGAGACGGCATTGTTCTTTCGTTTAATACCGATATCTTACATAGTGACTTTGTGGTTGATATACCTGTCATGAAGTCTCACAATCAAACAGTTGTGAGTCTGGGCATTAAAAATCTGAAGGGCATGATCGACATTAAATCCCGCAAGCTTTGTCACAGTGCCGACACCGATAAAGACTTGAATTTTATGGTGGCCAGACTGGCCGATAAAATGCCTCCCATGCTAACTCTTTTGGATGGAATTTATACCAATGAACGGGGGCCCAGCTTTGACGGACGTATCCGCAGGAGCAATCTTTTAGCAGCATCTTCCGATGTCCTGTCCGCCGACCTTGTTGGTGCTAAAATTCTCGGGTATGGCGCTTCGGAAGTTCCTCATCTTATTCATGCCGCAAATAACCGGCAACGGCCGTATGACCTTTCGGATATAGAGGTGGTTGGAGAGCAGATAGAATCAGTTGCCTTCCGGCATGAATATGATTTTCAATACAGTGACACCGGTGACGGGTCTTTGCCTCTTCCTCTTGCAAAGATGGGAATCAGGGGTGTCTCTTACCGCAAATACGATCTGTCCATGTGCACTTATTGTTCCGGTGTAAACGGGTTAATACTGTCTGCCATAAGGTATGCCTGGAAAGGGGAGCCATGGGACAGTGTTGAGATCCTTACAGGAAAAACAATGAAACCGACTCCCGGCAAGAAAAAGACGATTCTTCTGGGAAAATGCATGTACCAGGCCAACAAGGAGAATCCTGATATCAAGGAGATGATAGCAATCAAGGGCTGCCCCCCCAACCCGGAATCGATCGTGAAGGCTCTCCATAAGGCAGGTATAATGGTTGACCCGGCGTTATTTGAAAACATAGATCAGCTTCCCGGCTTCTTTATGAGCCGGTATGACGGGAAATCCGAATTTGATGAGGCTTTTTTTAAAATATAATTTCTCAGACTAATAACCGATATGATACCAATACACACCGTATCAGAAAAAACAGGAGGTTTTTTTTAATGGAAAATGTTTATGAAAGATTAAGAAAACGACTGGATGATCTTGCTACCGGCTTTCCTGAAACAGCAAGCAAAGTGGAGATAAGAATATTAAAGAGGCTCTTTACCGAAGATGAAGCCGAATTCTTTCTTAAACTCTCCCCTTTACTTGAAAAACCTGAAGATATAGCAAAAAGACTCGGGCTTGACCCTTCCGATACTGCAGATAAAATGGAGAAGATGGCGAAAAAGGGGCTTGTTTTCAGGCATAGGAAAGATGATGAAGTACGGTATTGCGCTGTTCCATATATTGTCGGCATATATGAGTTCCAGGTTGGAACAATGAACAAGGAGCTTGCCGCCGATATGGATGAGTATTTTGATGTTGCTTTCGGTAAAACAATGCAGGCTTCTAAAACCCCCATGATGCGCTCGATACCGATCAACCGGGAGATAGTCGTAAACTGGCCTATTGCTCCATATGAAGACGCCATGCAGATTCTTGAAAGTCAGAAGACGATAGCAATTGCGCCGTGCATCTGCCGGACAATGGCCAAGCATATTGACAGGGATTGTGATAAGCCCGTAGAAGCCTGCTTTTTATTCGGATCACACGGCCATTATTATGTTGAAAACAAAATGGGACGGTATATCAGTGTAGAAGAGGCTAAGGAAATATTAAGAAAAAATGAAGAAGCAGGGCTGGTAATGCAGCCTTTTAATTCAAAAAAAGCTGGCGGAATGTGCAGTTGCTGCGGAGATTGCTGCGGAATGCTCAGATCTCTAAAGAAACAGCCAGTCCCTTCAGCTTCTGTTCAGAGTAATTATTATGCTGTAGTTGATGAAGCCGAATGCACAGGATGTGAAACATGTATTGACCGTTGCCAGATGGAGGCAATTACTGTTGTTGATGAAAAGGCGAAGATAAATCTTGACCGCTGCATAGGCTGCGGGCTTTGCGTTACAACCTGTCCGACAGATGCGGCAAAGCTGGTGAAGAAGTCCGAAAGCGAACAATATATTCCACCTGAATCAGGCGCAGAAACATATATGCGGATAGCAATGGAGCGGGGGAAAAATCCATTAGCATAAGAGAATGAAATTAATGCATAGTTTCTGATTACCCATTTATTTCATGCTTCGAAATTTATATTGTAAAAATTTATACTTTCTACCAAGAAGTGAATAAAGGAGAAATAATGAAAGAAGTAGTTATTGTTTCAGGGTGCCGGACAGCTATTGGCGCTTTTGGCGGGACTCTGCGGGACAGCAATGCAGCTGTAATCGGAAGTATTACAATGAAAGAGGCTGTAAAAAGAGCCGGCATCGATCCGGTTTTGATAGATGATGTCCGGTACGGATGCTGCATGGAACCTGCCGACGCCCTCAACGTTGCCCGGGTGAGCGCCCTTTTGGCCGGAATACCCGATACAACAACCGCTGTAACGATCAACCGGGTGTGCATTTCCGGTATGGAAGCCGTTATTTCAGGTATGGCAATGATTCAGGCAGGCATGGCTGATATCATACTTGCCGGAGGAGTTGAACACATGTCTGGAGTCGCATATACTGTGCCGGGCGCCAGATGGGGCTGCCGCCTTCAGGATCAGGTCTTTGTGGATACCATGATTCGTGCTCTCCATTGCGGATCTCATGTTTTGCCACATCCGGAGGATGGTCCTGTGAATGCCGATGAGGCACCATTGAGCCTTTTTAAAGGGAAACCTTATATCATGGGGCATACAGCGGAGTTCATTGCCCAGCATATGAATATAAGCAGGCAGGAGATGGATGAAGTTGCTTTAAGAAGCCAGAACGAAGCCGAAAGAGCAACGAAAGACGGTTCGTTTAAAGAGGAAATAGTGCCGATTGAAATTCCGGGAAAGAAGAAGGAAACTATAATTTTTGATAAAGACGAACATTTCAGACCGGGCCTGACAATGGAGCAGCTGCAAAAACTCCCGGCTGCATTTATCCCAAAGACCGGAAAGGTTACAGCCGGAAACTCAAGCGGAATTAATGATGGTTCGGCTGGATTAATAATCATGTCTGCCGAAAAAGCAAAAGAGCTTGGATTAAAACCTCTGGCCAAGATCAGAGCAACAGGAAGAGGCGGTTGTCACCCTTCGGTTATGGGGCTTTCACCTGTTCCTGCTGTAAGGAATCTGATGGAAAGAAGCGGGCTTAAGATCGAAGATTTTGAACTCATAGAGGTAAATGAAGCCTTTGCCGCGCAGTACATAGCGTGTGAAAGAGAGCTTGGTTTAAACAGAGAGATTACAAATGTTAACGGTTCAGGTATTGGTCTTGGTCATCCTGTGGGCGCGACAGGTGCACGAGTCATTGTTACTCTTATGCATGCTATGCGGAAAAGAGGGAAGACCCTTGGACTTGCCACTCTATGCGGAGGAGGCGGAGTCTCAATGGCCTGTGGTATTGAGCTGATATAACACTAATTAAATAAACTTTCGGCGGGGCGGATCAACACAAGCAGGATCAAGGCATCAAAGATTCCATGCAACTTGATGCATGGAATCTTCAATTCATGTGAGGCATAATTGACAGAAGAAATTCTCTGGGCTGAAGTTGACCTTAAGGCTATTGCCCATAATATACGGGAACTGAGGCGGATTACAAACAGCAGTTCGTCTATTATGGCTGTTGTCAAGGCAAATGGATACGGGCACGGCTCTGTTGAGGTCGCTCGTTGTGCTCTTGATAATGGCGCTGAGGCACTTGGTGTTGCAAGGATACATGAAGCAATTCTGTTAAGAAATGATGGAATTGATGCGCCAATTTTGGTTTTAGGTTATACGCCAGCATTTTATTATGAAGATATTCTAAATTATGATATTATTCAAACTCTCTTTTCCCGCCAATCCGCGGAAAGCCTCTCTTCTTTTGCCGTATTGCATAAAAAGAAAGTCAAAGTTCATGTCAAGATAGATACAGGGATGGGCAGACTTGGGATCTTGGTTGACCACCGCAGAGAATACGCACTGAAAGAAGTGGAATCTATTGTCCGGCTTCCCGGGCTTGAACCGGAAGGCATATTTACCCATTTTTCAATGGCCGACAGTCTTGATAAAATATTTTCAAGAAGACAGTTTGAAATATTCATGGAATTTATAAATGGTCTTAAAAGTCAAGGCATTGAATTTGGTATACGGCATGCCGCAAACAGCGCCGGAATAATTGATCTGCCGGAAACTCATCTTGATATGGTGAGGGCGGGGATAGCGATGTATGGCCTTTATCCGTCTGAAGAGGTCAAAAGAGAGAGAGCATCTCTTATGCCTGCAATGACTGTTAAATCATTGATAATACATCTTAAAGATGTTCCAGCCGGTTTTAAGGTGAGTTACGGAGCTACATATGAAACAAAAAAACCTACAACTATTGCAACAGTGCCCGTAGGATATGCTGACGGCTATAACCGACTTCTTTCTTCGCGCGGATGCATGCTTGTGGGGGGAGAAAGAGCGCCGATAACAGGCCGTGTATGCATGGATCTTACAATGATTGATATAGGCGGGATTCCCGGGGTAAAACAAGGGGATGAGGTTGTAATTATTGGAAAACAAAAAGATTCTGTAATTAAAGCGGATGAAATCGCAGCACTGCTCGGAACAATCAATTATGAAGTTGTTTCATCCCTGACGGACCGGGTTAAGAGAATATACATCAGATAATTCTGGGTAGAGGAACAAAATGATAAAGCATATCGTGCTGTTGAAATTCAAAAAGGATGCACAGGCGGAAGGTATTAACGGACTTGAAAATAAACTGGGGGTTCTTCCCAGTGTGATTCCTGAAATTAAGAGTTATGAATTCGGGCGGGATGTTGTCCGGTCGGAAAGATCATATGATTTTGCGCTGGTATCCGTTTTCGAAGATACGGACTCCCTGAAAAGGTACCAGGTACATCCAAAGCATCAGGAAGTCCTGAAAACGGTAAAAGATCTGTGCGAAAGTATTATTGTCGCCGATTTTGTATTCTGACAATTTATTCTTCCGTAAGTAACGGAGTCTTTCTGATTCTTTTTATTCCGCTGCGGTGTTTCTTTGCTTCAATGCGTTTAATTTTTGATTTGCTGGTTGGTCTTGTTTTAATGCGAGGTTTCTCTGTTTCCGCAGCTTTGCGTATAATTTTCACAAGGCGGCTTAGAGCATCCGCCCTGTTCTTGCTCTGGTCTCTGAATCTGCGGGCAGTAATAATTAAATAGCCTTCTGATGAAAGCCGCTTGCCTGCTATAAGAATGAGTTTTTCCCTGATGTCTTCCGTGAGAGAGGGTGAGTTTTTTACATTAAAGCGTAATTGAACTGCTGAGGCGACCTTATTAACATTCTGACCACCTGGTCCTGAAGCTTGAATAAATTCTTCTCTTATTTCATTTTCACGAATTGCTATTTGTGTCGTAATATGAATCATGGCAGAATGCGCCTGGATGTCCAGTAATATTTGTTCCAGTAAGGATCGTCTATCCTTGAAATAGTGACTCCCTTACGGCTGGAAGTATGAGCAAACTCGCCGCTATTTAAATATATTCCAACATGACGTCTAATCTTGGGCGGTTTAAAAAAAACAAGGTCGCCTGGTTTCAGTTCTTTTTTATTTATAAAAACACCTGCCGTAGCCTGATTAATAGTATCACGCGGGAGCGTAATCCTGAAAAGCTTATCATACACTATCATAACAAAGCCCGAACAATCAGTTCCGCCGAATTTTGTGCCTCCCATGCTGTAAGGAGTGTAGATCCATAACTTCAGCTCTTCACGAAGAATTTGTTCAATATTTATTTTATGTGTTTCTGATGAATCCAGATCCACCTGGTAACTTGATGCGCATCCGGTGAGCATATAAAACAAAACAAGAAATGTTAATATAATAAAATAAAAAGCCCGAATTTGCAAATAAGCAAGGCTATTTATCCTCATGGTTATTCGTTCCTTTTGATCTGGTATTTAAATTCTTACATTATAAATTTTAAGCCTAACATAAACAATTTTTATTTGATAGTAAAGCAGATGTATTAATCGGAACAAATTGTATAATTATGTATTAAAATCTATTGTTACTTCATATATGCCATTTTCTAGATTCGCTTTTATTCTATGGCCTCCTTTAGCTAAAACCTTCATCATATCTACGTTTGAAGACAATACATCCGCGGTAAATCCATGCAAGCCCTGTTCTTTTGCAATATCAGTAAGCATTTGATACATGTATGTCGCAATTCCTAACCCCTGATATTTTTCATCAACAACAAATGCCACTTCGGCAAAGAGATTGTGCCTGTTTTTCAAAAATCTTGCTTCTGCTATAATGTGTTCTTGACCGAGCTCTCCAACAAAGCCGACAATTGACATGATCTGACTAAAATCTATATTGACATATTCCTGCATTCTGGAGTGCGGCATGGTTTTAACATTCGAAAAATATCTATAGTAAACCGCCTCGTCGGAAAAGCGGTAGAATAGCCTTCTCATTCCCTCTTCATCTGATGGTTTGATTGCTCTGAAACTTACAGCAACCCCATTTTTAAAGGTATGCATTCTATCAACCTGTGAAGGGTAGAGATGTACGTAATCTGGGATAAAAATCTGGTCCTGGTATAGAAGTCTTTCCTGTTTTGCCTGCGCAACAAGTTTGGGGCGGTCGTCAGGATGAGCAATTTCAATAATTGCCTGGGCTCTTTCACGCACTGTCAATCCTTTTAATTGTGCAACTCCGTATTCGGTTACGACAATATCGAC
>JAHJJB010000224.1 GCA_018823005.1 Pseudomonadota bacterium
CAAGGAAGGCGATAATTTTAACCACAGGAATACATTGAGTATTTCGAGGATTAAAATTTGAGCCTGACGCAGTAATCGGGCAAAATGGGGCGTTATGCAAAGGTCTCAGGAGGTTACTTGGAAAAGCTGAAAGGTTTCCAGAAACAATATTTACGGGGAATAGCCCACGGGCTCAAGCCGTATGTTTTTGTCGGGCAGAAGGGGATAACCGAATCTCTTTTAAAATCGGTGGACGAAGCGCTTGACAGGCACGAACTTATAAAGGTGAGGTTCATCGATTTCAAAGAAAGAGATATGAAAAAAGAGATAACGGCCGAGATAGAAAAAGCGGCAGTTTGCGAACTTGTCGGTGCCATAGGCCATGTAGCCATATTTTTCAGGCAGCAGAAGGATCCTGAAAAACGGGCGGTTATTGTTCCAAATGAAAAGAAGGGTTCAAGCGCAAAGCTGAAAAATTTAAATAAATAAAAATCTGCAAAGATCTTATCTGTAATTTTTATCTATTCACACCAGGACACTAAGACGCAAAGATTTTTTATTTTTCCTTTGCGGGCTTTATGACTTTGTGTGAGGAAACAGGAGGATAAAATGGAAGAAAGAACCGGAATGGTCACAATGAAAGGGAATCCTTTAACACTTACCGGCCATGCTCTGAAGGCCGGAGAGAAAGCGCCTGATTTCGAGGTTGCGGGCAATGACATGAAACCTGTAAAGTTTTCATCCTTTTCCGGCAAGGTCTGCATTATATCGTCGGTTCCGTCTCTTGATACTCCGGTATGCGACATGGAGACAAGAAGGTTTAACAAAGAAGCCGCCGAGCTCGGGCCTGATGTTGTGATTCTCACAATCAGCATGGATTTGCCTTTTGCACAGAAAAGATGGTGCGGTGCCGCAGGCGTAGACAAGGTAATAACTCTTTCGGATTACAAAACGGCTGATTTCGGAAAGGCTTACGGCGTGCTTATAAAGGAGCTGAGACTTCTTGCAAGAGCCGTTTTTGTCGCCGATAAAAAAGGGGTGATTCAGTATAGCCAGATTGTAAAAGAGGTTGCGGATGAGCCCGATTACGGCGCGGCAATCAATACCGTTAAAGGGCTCGTTTAAGAAACATGGACAGTGATCAGTGACCAGTTGTCAGGTTAAAGGCTGTTTTTCTTGTCCTTCGATATTCGAAGAACGATGTTCGATATTTGCCTGTTTGCCTCTCATGCGACTTTGATTGCAGAGTATAGCGTCCATATTCCAACAGTGACAAAAAAAACGCCGGCGGCTATTTTGATATAGTTTACCGGGATGAACCTGCTGAAAGCCGTTCCCAGCAGAACAGCGATAAGCGAAGAGAGTACCAGAGCGCCTGCCGAGCCCAGAAAGACGGAAAGTTTCGAATCGCCGCAGTCGGCTGTGAGGCAGAATGTGGCAAGCTGCGTTTTGTCCCCCAGTTCAGCGAGAAAGACCATTATGAATGTGGTCGACAGTATTTTTAAATCCATCGGAAGAGTTTCCTCCAGCTACATCTGTAAAAGTTTCATCGCTTTTTGTATAATATGGTCAGCGGTGAAACCAAAATTTTTCATAAGCGTTCCGCCAGGAGCCGATGCCCCGAATCCGGTCATTCCAATAATTTCCCCTTTTCCCCCCGTGTAACGCTCCCAGCCCATCGGGATTCCGGCTTCGACTGCTATGCGGTTTGAAACTTCAGGAGGGAGGATTTTTTCTTTATATTCCGCTGAAGTTTTTTCGAAAAGCTCCCAGCTCGGCATGCTTACAACCCTGACTGAAACACCTTTTGCAGTAAGAGATTTTGCCGCTTCAAGGGCGATATGAACTTCCGAGCCTGTTGCAATGATTATAAGAGAAGGCCTTGAACTGGAATCGTAAATAATGTATGCGCCGTTTTCAAGAAGGTTTGCCGTATTCGATTCCGTTTTTTCAATTACGGGAAGATTCTGACGGCTCAGGATGAGCGCAACCGGTCCTTCCGTGGATTTCACCGCGAAACGCCAGGCCTCTTTTGTCTCGTTCGCATCGGCAGGTCTGATGACAGTTAAACCCGGAATGGCTCTTAAGCTGCATATATGCTCCACGGGCTGGTGTGTCGGTCCGTCTTCGCCTACCGCTATGCTGTCGTGGGTAAAAACATATATCACGGGCAGCCTCATGAGAGACGCGAGGCGGATTGCAGGGCGCATGTAATCTGCAAAAACAAGAAAAGTGCCGCCATAAGGCCGGATTCCGCCGTGAAGAGCCATCCCCGAAAGGATTGCCCCCATTGCGTGCTCTCTGACCCCGAAGCGTATGTTGCGGCCATGGTAGCTATCTTTCTGAAAATCGCATGAATTTTTTATAATCGTGTTGTTCGAGGGGGCGAGATCCGCAGATCCGCCTATGAGATTTGTTACTTTTTCTGCGATGGCGTTTAAAGCCTTGCCTGAAGCTGATCTTGTGGCGATAGAGCCGTCTTTTGCGGAAAAGGCCGGAAGGCTGTTTTCCCAGCCGTCCGGCAATTTCCCGTTTATTGCATCTGTAAATCTGGCAGCAAAATCAGGAAAACCGTTTCTGTAAGATTTCATTTTTTTCTGCCACTTTGATTCGGCTTTTTTCCCTGTTTCAAGGCACTTGCGGCAGAGTTGAAGCACACCGTCGGGGACACAGAAAGATGAGCCATCGGGGCAGCCAAGGTTCTTTTTTGTAAGACGGATCTCTTCTTCGCCCAGCGGTGCGCCATGCGCCTCCGCCGAATCCTGCTTGTTGGGGCTACCAAAAGCTATGTGGGTCCGCAGCATGATGAGGGAAGGTTTTTTCTTTTCGGCCTTTGCTTTTTTAAGCGCTTTCAGAATAGCATCTGCATTATTCCCGTCCTCAACTTTTTGAACATGCCAGTTATAGGCTTTAAATCTTGCAGCCACATCTTCGGTAAACGCTATGCCTGTGCTTCCTTCAATAGATATTTTATTGTCGTCATAGATGCATATGAGCTCTGAAAGGCCGAGGTGTCCTGCAAGGGATGCGGCTTCGGATGTGATTCCTTCCATTAGATCGCCGTCTCCGCAGACAACAAAAGTATGATGGTCAATTATTTCGTGATCTTTCGTGTTGTAACAAGCGGCAAGATGCCTTTCCGCCATTGCCATCCCGACGCCGTTTGCAAATCCCTGACCGAGAGGCCCTGTCGTTGTTTCTACACCGGGGGTGTGCCTGTATTCGGGATGTCCGGGAGTTTTGCTGCCCCATTGTCTGAAATTCTTTATATCTTCGAGCGACAGGTCGTATCCGGTCAGGTAGAGCATGCTGTATAAAAGCATGGAGGCATGGCCGCCTGACAATATAAACCTGTCCCTGTTGAACCAGTCGGGGTTTGCTGGATTGTGTTTCAGGATGCGGGTCCAGAGGGTGTAGGCCGCAGGGGCAAGGCCCATGGGCGCACCCGGATGCCCTGAATTGGCCTTCTGAACTGCGTCCATCGAAAGCGAGCGAATCGTGTTTATGCAAAGAAGGTCGAGATCATTACGGTTTTCCGGTGTTCCGTCTGTCATTTGTTTTCTCCTGTAATATAATCCTGTTTTTCCTGCCAGTTGTAAATCGTATTTGGTACATAGTACATAGTACATAGTACATTGATATTCAACATTCGGCGATTTACACTTATTTGTGACCGTATGCAAGAATTTTGATGGACTCGTAAGAAGTTGTTCTCACACAAAGATCACGGAGGACACAAAGAAAAACCTGAATGTTTTCAATAGGCCTTTCTTCGTGTCTTTGTGCCTTCGTGTGAAACATTGACTTTTTACGAAGGTGTTAATTTCGGCAAACCTGTAAATCACAACGCCCTTAACCATTCGGGTTTTAATGATACCTTGCCCGCGAGAGCCATATCGATAAGCTTTATTGTTGACTCTTTTTCCTTTGGGAGTCTTGCCTTAATAGGGAGGTAGTTTGAGGCATGGTTGGCGTGGAACTGGCCTTTTGAAAGATTGGTGGCATTTATCATGGCGCGCAGTTCTTTCAGCATTTCATCCGGTTCAATAAGCGTAAATTCTCCCGATTTGTAATCATTATACAGGGGAGTTCCGGGTATCAGCATAAGGCTTAAGGCGCCGACATATTCCGGATCTATTGCAGAAAGCACCCTTCCTGTTTCTTCCGCGTGAATGATCGAACGCTCTCTGCCCGCTATACCAAGAAGAACCGTTATCGATAGTTTTATTCCGGCCTCCCTTGCTTTTTTCCCCATGGCGATCATATATTCGGACGATGCTCCCTTGTTTATGTTCTTTAGAGTTACATCATCGCCTGTTTCAAGTCCCATATATGCAATGCCTATTCCGTGTGCCTTTAATTCTTTCAGCTCATCAGATCTCTTTAAATTCAGACTTTTGGCATTGGCATATAGACCAACCCTTGTCACCCAGGGGAGCTGCTTTTCAATTTCAGTCAGGATATTAAGAAGCCTTTTCTGGGGAATTATGAGTGCGTCGCCGTCGCAGAGAAAAACCCTGCGCTGGCGCCTGCAATAAGTTGCCGCAAATGCAATATCCTCCATGATAATGGAGTCCGGTTTTATACGGAAGCGCTCTCCGGTGTATGTTCCGCAGAATGTACACTTGTTCCGGGAGCAACCGACTGTTACCTGCAGGAGAATGCTGTCTGCCTCACTGGGGGGTCTTATTATGTTGCCTTCATAATGCATGTTTTTTTATACCTTAATATCAGAACGAGGTCAAAGCCTGCTTAAAAATAAAATATAAAAGAGGTATGAATATGGCAGGAAGCATATTTCCGACTTTTAACCTTTTTATTTCAAGCATGTTTATTCCTATTGCCGCAATCAAAAGACCGCCTGTCGAAGACATCTGGTTTATTACTTCAGGAACGAGAAACTGCTTCGCATAAGAGGCGGTGAGGGTTATAACGCCCTGATATAACAAAACGGAGGCGGCGGAAAAAAAGACTCCTATCCCGAGTGTTGATGTCAGTATTATTGAACCGATTCCATCGAGCATCGACTTTGCAAAAAGAGTCTGGTGGTTTCCCGTGAGTCCGCTTTCAAGCGACCCGACAATAGCCATTGATCCGACGCAGAAAAGAAGGCTTGAAGTGACAAATCCTTTTGATATTCCGTCACCAGCTCCTGAAAACAATCTCTGCAAAAAGTTACCGAGAGCTTCTATTCTGTCTTCTATTTTCAGTAATTCGCCTATAACGCTGCCTGTCGCAAGGCTTACTATGATGAGCAGAATATCATCCGATTTGAAAGCTCCCTTCAAGCCAATCAGGATCACTGCGAGAGCGATAGATTGCATGACCGTTTCATTATATTTCTGGGGAATTCCTCCCTTTAATATAATCCCGACGAAGCATCCTGCAAGGATTGCAATGGTATTAACGATGGTACCGAGCAAAATCAAACCTCCTTTTTACGAGTTCATTATCACAAGGCTTTGTTTAATAGACGAATGATATCGATTCATCAACCAAAAAAGGGATTTATTTTTGTGACTCTTTGATATTTCGTGTTATAATTTCATTGACACACAAGACCGTTCTGTTTATACTCCAGCCATCAAAAAGTTATGGCTTATCAAAGGCTTATAATAAACAGCATGGAGTTGATATGGCGGATGCATGTCGCACAGTCTCATGTAAAATTATCATTGCCTTTTTCGTGCTGTGGATTGTTTCAGGCTGTACAAAACAATTGCAGGTGCCAGCTTCTCCTGAATTGAAACCCCTTGCGCTTATCTTGACGGACCCGCCGAAAGATTTTGTGACCACCAGCTCACGGACTTATGATGTCAAAGGTGTGGTAAGAGGAGGGAAGGCGCCTTTAAAAATAAGCGTAGGAGATAAACTCACAGAGCTCAGCAAGGAAGGTCCCTTTGTGTTTCAGGTGCAGCTGAAGCCCGGAAATAATTCGTTTACGCTGGCTGTAAAAGATGCCGGCAAAGAGATGATCTCACGTGATTTTACCATTAAAGCTGTGCCGGGTCTGTTAAAAATAGTTCTCGAAGAAATCCCGTTCCAGAAGACAAACAGGGAAGAGATTGTCCTGAAAGGAACGATCCAGGGTGGATGGGGGAAGACCGAATTGAAAGTCAATGATATCCGGATAGAACTGGGCGATATCCGGCAGTTTGCATACCCGATGAAACTGAGTGAAGGAGCCAATAAAATCCTGCTCTCGGCAAAGGATGAATCCGGCCAGTCAGCAGTGTGGCCCGGAGACGGTGCGCTGGTTATCCATAAAATCGCAGAGACTCGCGTGAAGGAAGAAAAGATCGATATACCGGTCATCCGGACAAAGACAAAATTTGAGATTATTGCCCGGAAAGCCGGATACGAGCACAACGATAAGATTATTTTTGATATGAAAAACCGGGAACTGAAAAAACTCGAAGATATTATCAAAAAAGGCGGCAAGGTAGTTGTTGCAGGAAAGATAAACAGGAAAGCAAAACCGGAGTATCTTGGAGAAATAGTTGCGATGACCAAAACAGGTGCTTCGCGGGTAAAGGTTCAGCTTCGCACGCTGCATCCAAACATCAGGCTCTCCCTGTACAAAGAATTTGTTGTGACAGAACAGTAAATGCTTTACACGGCATCTATGAAAAGAAAACATATAATCATCTTTCTTCTTTCTCTGCTGTTATCCGGGATCTGCGAACAGTCGTGGTCCGGCACTTCAGGTGTGATGGTCAGAACCGACGTGCAGCATGCTCTTATCTCAGTAAACGGTGAAATGAGGCCTGAGTGGGCCGTCACCGAATTCAACGCATCAACAGGTTTCTGGGAGAAAGAGATTGAGTTCCCCCCGGGTGTGGCCGGTACCCTGACCGTGTTATCCCCGGACAAAAAAAAGGCCTGTGCACCGGCAAAGATCTCCATAATGAACAACTTCCTTGTCCCGGTGATATGCACAAGGGATATGATGACCCAGGCAGATATCCCCCAACCCTCCGAGATGCCGGGGAAGTTATCCTTGACGTTTATTATTGTGCCGCTGCTCTTTCTTGCCGGAGCGATAATCGCTGTCATCCTTTACAGACGCAATAAAAAGTCTCATAAGCCTGTTCCGTTTGATGCAACTGTGGCTATAGATCCGGGATCTCACGAAGAGCATGGTAGAATGCTCGGAGAAATGCTAATAGAATCCGGGATAATAACTCAGGAGCAACTTGCGCAGGCTCTTGCCGTGCAGAAGACAAAAGAGGAAAAAATCGGAAAGATCTTGGAAGATCTTGGTTTTGCTTCCAAAAACAATGTAGCCAGGGTTCTTTCAGAAAAGCTGAATATTCAGATCATTACGTACACGGGGCAGAAAATCCCTTCAGGACTGAGACAGGACGGGTTTACCGGCCAGACTGGTTCTCAGGATTACGACAAGACACAAATTTTAGCGAATGAGATGCATAGTACAGGCAGTTTTGAAATTGTTCGGTTGATTTCAAATCAGGGGGGCATGGCTGATGTCTATGAGGCCTTCCAGCCTTCCCTGAAAAGAAAAGTGGCCGCAAAAAAAATAAAGAGAGAGTTTGTCATGAATGAGGACGTCAGGAGGCGTTTCGAAGACGAAGCGATCGGCCTGGCGAAGCTCAATCATCCCAATATTGTTCAGATAATCGATTTTAACAAGGAGAACCTGATCCTGTTTCTGGAATACATCGACGGCAAGACTCTCGACGTCATCCTGAAGGAAAAAGGAAAACTCGACGTCCCTGAAGCGCTTCGGATCATATCGCAGGTATTGATCGGACTGCAGTACGCCCACAGTAAAGGAATAGTTCACCGCGACATAAAGCCCGGCAACATCTTTATTACCGGAGGGAATGAAGTGAAGATCACTGATTTCGGGATCGCGAAAATTATCGGAGGTGATATCACAGACCAGTCGCATAAAACCCGGATGGGATTACAGTTAGGAACCCCGTCCTACATGTCTCCCGAACAGTTCATGGGAGAGGAGGTAGATCCCCGGTCGGACATATATGCTTCAGGGGTCATGCTTTATCAGTTTGTGACTGCCAAATTGCCTTTTGTTGCAGATAACCTTCCGCAAATAGCCCTAATGCACACGCAGCAAACCCCAGTCCCTCCGGGAGAAGTGTCGCCGGATATTCCTGATAAACTCAGCAGCATTATTCTCAAGGCCCTGGCGAAAAAATCCTCAGACAGGTTTCAATCGGCCCAAGAATTCAGGGATGCATTGGAAACCCTTTAACAAAACCTGTAGTGACGTGTCTGTCTCAACTTTTCCGTTTTGTGGGTTCCTCTTCAATGCCTAAGGTTCAATTGATACCCAGTTTTCACATTTCAGTTTTGGAACTCTTGAAAACTCTTTGATATTATTTGAAACAATTGTAAGATCAAGGCTCAATGCATGAGCGGCAATTAACATGTCCAGAGGGCCGATTGTCTGGCCCATGGACTCAAGAAATGCCCTTATTTCTCCATAGTGAACTACCAGCTTATTCCCCTGAAAAGGAAGTATCGTAAGAGATGTCAGAAACTCATCAAGTGCATTCTGATTTGTCGATTTATGTCTGCTCTTTTGAACACCATATTGCAATTCCGCATGGGTTATTGAAGAAATACCGAATTCATCAATCTGATACTGTTCAAATTTTGCCAAAACCTTCTTTGGTTTCTCATTAATTAAATATATACAAATGTTTGTATCCAAAAGGTATTTCATTTAAACAGTTCGTCCCTTTTTTGATCTTCACCGGGTTGATTTCGTTCCATTTTAAAATCTTTGGCAAAGTGTTTCAGGCTTTCAACAAGAGTTCCCCATGATTTTTCCTTAGGCAGCAAAATAATGGCATCGCCCTGTTTTTTGATATATACTTCCTTTCCTGTCATCCTGAATTCCTTTGGCAGTCTGACAGCCTGGCTTTGGCCATTCTGAAATAATTTTGCAACTTTCATATATATTGTCCCTTTTTATAGTATATATCATAAATATATACTTTTTATCCGCATGTCAAGGGAAAACCGACAATATCGACTTGGGTGCGTCCATGCAGGGGGGACGATTTGAGGATCGGTCAGAGCCACGATTTCTCTCAGACCCGAAGATGTCAAGTGTTGATAAAAATTACCAGCAGAAAAGCGGGTCGGAAAAACCAGGCTCAAAATCAGAAAATTTTAAGTATGGTGATTTCCAAATATACGGATTTTCAGATGAGCAAATTTCTATTTAAATGAATGGGTATCAAAAACAATATCGAGCATAAGCAGCATTTTTAAGATTTTCATGTGGGTGAAAGGCGGCGGGATAAAGCGGGGAAAGTGTAAAATCATTACTTGTTGATATAATTGAAGCTCCCCGCTGCAAGCAGCGAGGAATGTGCTCCCTGTTTCGGTTCAAAAATGGTGGCGGCGGGAGTTGAACCCAAGTCAATACATTATAACATATTGTAATGATTGATATGAAATATATCTTAGAGGTCGTTTAGAGGTTAATGATTTTATTTGTTATCAAATATCTTAATGAAAAACTGCTTGATCTCTATATGGTCTTGCAGGGCATCCACTTTAATAAAAATGCAGGGTTTTAACTCGAAAATGTCGGTTCTCTTTACATATCTATAAATCGAAATAACAGACTGATATTTAATCAAATAAACCATTAAACCCTTCAATAATTGATCAACAACCTTTAGTTTGTCGATTCTATTTACATAAGTATAAATCGCTAATAACAGTTTAATATTTAAGTAAATATGCAATTTTTATTATTCCGCCGTATCTTATCAATACCCTTTGATTTGTCGGTAATCTTTACGGAATTACATGAAGTTACGAGAAATTAAAATGACGGTCAATCATTATTGAAAAATTATAATAAAATAATATCTAACCGCATTGAATAGTTATACTTATGTTTTACAGTATTGCCAAGGATGGTAAAGGTATTGGCCTTAAAATTGCTTATAGGTATATATCTTTCGATATAGAACTGTATGTATCAAAATGTATAAATGTATAGGATGGCAGATTCAACAGTATTTGAAGCAAAAAGATAAACAAATAACAATTTTGATGGTAATAAGAGGTAAAATATGAAAAAGACACTTTTGGCAGGTTTGATGATTGGGGTGTTTCTTATCGGGATGGCAGGTAGTGCTATGGCTATTCCTTATACTAATACCGTTACCTTTACGAGCGGTAACGTTCTTTCAGGTGTAGGGGATTTCACTTGGAACCATGCTGTAACTTCCGATTTCCAAATCCCCTACGATACCGTAACCAGTGCCAGTTTGGTGGTTACGTCCAAAAGGGCAGTAGATTCTAATGACACGGTATCCGTTATAGATTTTGGTAACCTGGGGGTGCTAAATGCCACGGGAAACTCTGCAGTAACAACAACCTTCGATCTTGAAGGCCTTGGTGTATTTTCTACAACTTGGTCTTCAGGTGCTCCGCTTTACCTATCTCTTCACTATATTACGGGTACTCAAGGTAATGCAAATTCTAATACCTTGACAATGGTATCATCCGTTTTCACTCTTAACTACGAGAATGGTAGCGCTCCTCCTCCTCCGGATCCAGGACAGGTTCCTGAACCGACCACGATGCTCCTTTTGGGTTTCGGTCTGTTGGGTGTAGCTGGAATCAGGAGATTTAAGAAATAGAATAAGGTTTTAAAACTTCGTACCAATAATAAAAAGGCAGGGTCAGAAATGGTCCTGCCTTTTTTTATGGTTTATGCATTTAAGGTATTTATTATCGGAATAATCTAATTACGTAAATTAAAGATGGTAGATGAGCGGTGGTCGGGATTGTTTGAACAGCGAAAAAGGTTTTTTAAGTGATAAGCTGCTCTTGTTCAGGCTGCTACCTCTTTCTTGGGAAGTGTTGCCCAGTAAACTGCATCGGGAGTTCTCTTGTCAAGGCTTTGATGCCGCCGCCTATAGTTATACAATTCAAAATAGTTCCTAATCCCTTGTCTGGCCTCGGCAATCGAACAATAAGCCTTTAAATAAACCTCCTTGTATTTTACGCTCCACCATAAACGCTCAATAAACAACATTGTCCATCCATCGCCCTTTGCCGTCCATGCTGATTCGGATACCGTTTGTATTAAGAATTCCTGTAAACGCTTCCGAGGTAAATTGACTGCCTTGGTCGGTGTTGAAAATATCAGGCTTTCCAAAACGTATTATCGCCTCTTCAAGCGCCTCTGCACAGGATGCGATCATAAATTGGAGACGGTTCCTGAAAAGGAGGAACTGTTCACCGAATACCGTTAAAAACTATTTGAATGCTCTCAAGCATTTTGTGATCTGGCTGGATGTGCCGATTGAAGACGTAACGCATACAAATGTCTCTTGGTACATTGATTATCTCATGGCAAAAAGATTGAAACCGAAAACGATCAATTGTCATTTGAACAGCATCCGCCAGTTTTACCACTACCTGCGGGAAGATGAGCATATGCAGATACCTAACCCCATCCGGAAGAATCATGTTATCTTCAACTCAAGACAGATATTGTTTTTTGAGGCTTTCAGGAAGACACAAATGAACCGGATTCAAATGACCGCAAAGGTTTTGCAGCACGATCCAGAGTTGTTATTACATGGGGGTGGATGTGAAAGTCTCCGCTTTTTTATTGCCTTGAATCCAAAAAAACGGGACTATAGCGGGACAAAATGACATAGAACAAAAAAGGGGTTACAGTATATAATCTGTAACCCCTTGATTTATTTGGTGGGCCGTGTTGGAATCGAACCAACAACCTACTGATTAAGAGTCAGGTGCTCTACCTGATTGAGCTAACGGCCCTGATGGTTTATTTGCATTGAAAAAGCGGGTATGCTCGTAACAGCTTTAATTAGTCTTGTCAAATTTTTTATGCCTGTTTTAGCAGAATGTTGCAACTCTTATTTTTGACGGCTTCCTGAAAATCCGTTAGATTTTAGTCCTGTTCGCCCGTTTCCTTTCTTTTTTCCAATCGATCTCTTTTTTCCTTCTTTGCAGTTTTGTCCTCTTTTTGTCCTCTTCATTTTGTTCAATTTCAAGTATATAGCTCCCGGCCATGACTTTCGGGGCAGATTCCTTCTGTTTAACGACCGGCTTGCGTTCTTCTTTTTGTCTGGGAGGCGGAGGACCTGTAAAGCAGTCTACAGGAATTATGCCGCTGACATATAATTCACCTGAAGTGTAAAAAACAATACCGGCATCAAGAGCTTTCCGGGTGTGAACAGTCAGGAGAACCGGAGACTGGTCGAAGCGTTTTCCGATTCTTTCCGCCATTTCTCCTGTTGATGAAAGCACAACCTTTTCGCCTCCGACTGGATGAATCCCGTTTTCTAAAATAAAGGGGTAGGCATTTTTTCTGACAAACGTATAAAGAAGCTTTGGAAGATTATCGGCTATCTCCTGCTTCGGAAGGTTATTCAAATTTTTTGCACGGATCAAAGAGTCCTTTATTTCAACCTGAAAGTCAGGAAATGAAGATAAAATGTCATCTATATGGAAACGCCGCACATATTTAAACCCGTCTTCTTCATTAATAGCCCAAAGAAGAGATTTAATTTTGACGCACCCTTCGGCATCAGGAACAAGGCCAAATTCATCCGGCCTTCTTTCAAGTATGTACAATATGAGATTGCCGAGCTTTTTGAGAGATCTTGAAGAATCCATGTTTAAACAGTGAATTGTAAATAGTGAATAGTTAATGGTAAAAAATCACGAGTTCCAATCCCGATATTTTTTGACTATGTATTTTACATCCTTTATATATACATTCGCATAAAAGCATCGTCTTTTCAATCAACAATATTTAGAGGAAGGATATCTTGTGAACATGAAACGGGAAAATTCTCAAAGATTGTTTGAGCAGGCAAAGAAACTTATTCCGGGGGGCGTTAACAGCCCTGTGCGGGCATGTAAATCTGTCGGTACAGATCCGGTTTTTATCGACCGGGCTGAAGGATGCCTGGTTTTTGATGCGGACGGGAATGAATATATTGATTATATCGGATCATGGGGGCCTATGATCCTGGGGCACAGGCATCCTGCTGTGGTTGAAGAGATAAAATCGGCACTGAACAAAGGGACAAGTTTCGGGGCGCCAACGGAGCTTGAAATCAAGCTGGCCCGAATGGTTATTGAAGCAGTTCCCTCAATTGAAATGGTTCGCATGGTCAATTCCGGCACCGAAGCTACAATGAGCGCGATTCGTCTTGCTCGCGGCTTTACCCGAAGGGATATGATCGTGAAATTTGACGGATGCTATCACGGCCATTCGGATGCTCTTTTAGTTGAAGCCGGTTCCGGTGTTGCAACGCTCGGAATTCCGGGAAGCCCCGGTGTTCCCCAATCATTTATTTCAAGCACCTTGTCGCTGCCATACAATGATATTGACTGTGTTAAAGAAGTTATGGAAAAGCACGGATCAAAAATTGCCTGCATAATAGTCGAACCTGTTGCCGGCAACATGGGCCTTGTTCCGCCTGCGCATGGGTTTTTAGCTGCCCTGAGAGAACTTACTGAAAAATATCGCAGCCTTCTGATATTCGATGAAGTCATGACAGGCTTCAGGGTTGCATACGGCGGAGCCCAGTCTTTGTACAGAATATCGCCTGACCTGACCTGCCTCGGGAAAATAATAGGGGGTGGCCTGCCTGTTGGTGCTTACGGCGGGAAGCGTGAAATAATGGAGCAGATTGCGCCCCATGGGCCTGTTTATCAGGCAGGGACATTGTCCGGAAATCCGCTTGCCATGGCGGCAGGAATTGCGACTTTGACACAGATAAAAAAGCCCGGTTTTTATGAGCTGCTGGAGGAGATGTCAGAAAAACTCGGGCAAGGGCTTCAGGATGCAGCCCTCAAGACCGGTATTAAAATCTCTGTGGAAAGAGTAGGATCAATGCTCGGCATGTTTTTTACCGACAGGAAAGTTGTCGATTTTAACAGCGCTAAAACAAGCGATCTTAAGCTCTTTTCAGCTTATTACAGGTATATGATTGAGGAGGGAATCTATCTTGCGCCTTCCCAGTTTGAGGCGCTCTTTATATCTTCCGCCCACGGGACAGAGCACATTGAACGCACGATTGAGGCGGCAGGGAAGGTAATGCAGAAGTTGAGGCGTGAGGCGAAAGGCGTTAATGAGGCATGAGGCGTGAGGCGAAGGGAAAGAACGTGAATCGAGTTGCGAACAACGATCAACGAACCACGAAGTACGATATTCGAAGTACGATGTACGAATGATGGAGGCAGTATGGGGAATCAGATGAAAACAACATTTTTGCTTGGTCTGTTGACCGCATTTATAGTTCTGGCCGGCCAGGTCATGGGCGGAAGCCAGGGAATGGTGATAGCTCTTATTCTGGCGGCAGGCATGAATTTTTTCAGCTACTGGTTTTCAGACAAGATTGTTTTAAGGATGTACAAGGCACAGGAGGTAACTCCCGATGAGGCTCCGCAGGTATATGAAACAGTTAAAAAGCTGGCAGTTCGTGCGGGGCTCCCAATGCCTAAAATATATATTATTCCTGAAGAAGCGCCCAATGCATTTGCCACGGGCAGAAACCCGGAACATGCCGTTGTGGCGGTTACCGAAGGGCTTCTTAAGCTGATGAGCAGGGAAGAAGTTGAAGGTGTTCTCGCTCATGAACTCGCGCATATAAAAAACAGGGATATACTCATAGGCTCTATTGCCGCTACACTTGCCGGCGCAATCATGGTGCTTGCGAATATGGCACGGTGGGCAGCAATTTTCGGAGGATCGAGGAGAGATGATGAAGACGGGGGCAGCGGTATTATCGGGATGATAGCAATGTCAATCATGGCTCCCATAGCAGCCATGCTCATCCAGATGGCCATTTCCCGCTCAAGAGAATATATCGCGGATTCCACGGGGGCTTCAATTGCGGGTAATCAAAAAGGCCTGTCCGATGCCTTGAGAAAGCTCGGGGCATATTCAGACAGGTTGCCTATGGACGCCAATCCTTCAACGGCCCATATGTTCATTGTGAATCCGTTATCAGGTAAAAGACTTATGAGCCTGTTTTCGACCCACCCTCCGCTGGAAGAGAGAATCAGCCGCTTAACCGGGATTCGTACAGAAAATAAAGAGGGTGGATCCGGAGCAGGCAAGGGCGAACAGGATGCAAAATCTATGTGGGATAATCTTTCCCGTTAGGAAATATTGAGAACCATTTTTATTACGGGAACATGTTGACTTGAAATAACCTCCTGATATATGGTGCTTTTGAGTTTTTCGCATCCGCATAATTCATAATTTTCTGATATATTCAAAAAAAATAAATTATCATCTCCAAAAGTGTTGGAGGTTATATTAGGGTACAAGGGTTCAGGGATTCCAGTGCCCCCTTTCTCTCAACTAACTGGGAGAAAAATCAAAATTAACAACTTTCCTTATCCTTATTATATAGCAGGGGAGAAAAATGGCCGCGTCAAAATACTGGGCTGATAAATATGTCGAAAATAAAAAAAGTGCAAGGGACGCTATCAGCCTTATAAAACCAGGGAAGAGAGTTTTTATCGGCTCATCATGCGGGGAACCACAGCACCTTGTCAGGGTTTTATCGGAATATTCTGAAAATTTTACCGACATTGAGATTGTTCGTTTGTTAACGCTGGAAAGTACGCCGCTGACTCTTATCGCAAACAAGACAAAAAGCCAGAATCTTAATATAAGGTCCTTTTATCTTGGTTCTGCTAAAACTCAAGAACTTGCAAGGAATATGCGGTTTATAACTCCAATCAACCTTTCCGCTATTCCGCGCCTGTTTAAAAGCCGTCTTCTTCCCATTCATGTCGCACTTATCCAGGTTTCCCCTCCCGATGATTTTGGGTGGATGAGTCTTGGGATCTCCGTTGATATTACCCATGCTGCGGCTTCTTCAGCTGATTTTGTTATAGCGCAGGTTAATCCCAGGATGCCGAGGACGCTGGGACGGAGCTTTATCCATGTCAATGACGTGGATGTATTCGTCGAAAAAGAGGAGGAACTTCTAACAATAGGTGAACTTCCGGACCTTGAATCGGCAAATAAAATAGCCGGGCACATATCAAGGCTCGTAAGTGACGGGTCAACTTTACAGATGAGCCTTGGGGTGACTCCCGGAGCCGTCCTCCTTGCTTTTTCTGATAAGAACGACCTTGGAATCCATACCCAGTACCTTACTGACAGTATCATGCACCTTTTCTCAAAGGGCGTGATTACAAACAGGAAAAAGGGGTTCAATGAAGGAAAAATAGTGGCAAGCAGTGCCATAGGATCCGGGAATCTTTATGAATTTATGCACGACAACCCGGCAATAGAATTACATCCTTCCGACTATGTGAATGACCCGGGCATAATATCAAGGCATAGCAGGATGGTTTCGCTGAATGTTGCCATGACCATGGACCTCACAGGCCAGGTCGCTGCGGACGCCCTTCCCTATAACCATTTTTCCGGAGTGACAGGCATGGTCGATTTTATGAGGGGCGCATCCCAGGCTGACGGAGGAAAATCGATTCTCATGATCACTTCCACAACGACTGACGGCAAGCAAAGCAGGATTGTTCCCCTTCTTACAGATACCGCCATAGTAGTTCCAAGGGGAGATGTTCATTATGTTGTTTCAGAATATGGTGCGGTGAATCTTTTCGGAAAGAGCATACAGGAAAGGGCGACGGCCTTGATAAGCATAGCCCATCCGGATTTTAGGGAACAACTTTTTCATAGTGCCAAGAAACTGGGGCTTCTTGGCGAAGAAAAGACTCTGAATGAGTCGATACACGGCGTGTATCCCGCCAAGCTGGAAGAAACTTTTGTAATAGATGACGAATCTGTGACCGTAAGACCGGCAAAACCGGTTGATGTAAGAAGGATACAGGAACATTTTTACAATCTTGATAAAAATGATGTCGCTTCACGCTTTTTTCATGAAAAAACCAGGTTTGTCAGTGATGAAATCGGAAAGGTGTCTCAGATAGATTATATTAAGGATCTTACAATGGTGGCTATTGTGGGGGAATTCGGTTTCGGAAAGATCATAGCTGTCGGAGAATATCTTCTTGATCCGGGAAAAAACATGGCTGAGGTAGCTTTTTCCGTAAGCAGTGATTATAAGGGAAAGGGCCTTGGCAGAATTTTGATAAAAAAATTATCTGAAACAGCAAGGGAAAATGGAATCGGGGGACTGTGTGCATTCACATCTCCGGGCAACCAAGGCATGATAAGGCTGTTTAAAAGTCTGCCTTACAAGGTGAGGACGACCTTCGAGGAAGATATGGTACTTCTGATCTGCAAGTTTGATGAGCCGAAAGAGTGAAGGTAGGAAATCGAACATCGAATATCGAAGGACGAAAACCAAAATGATCACACAAAGGTACGAAGACTCAAAGGATGATGAATAAAATCTTTGTGTTTTTGTGACTCCGTGTGAGAAAAAAAGTTCGATGTGCGAAATTCGGAATTCGAAGTCCGACATTCGATATTCGAAGTGCGATGTCCGGATCAGGAGCCTTGGGCAGGAAATAAATTAGCGTATCGGCAAAACCGACAGGAAAAACAATATGTATAAGGTTATGTTTTACCCTCATAATAAAAGTGTAACGGCCGGGGATGGGGAGAATCTGCTCCGTGTTGCAATGGAAGCAGGTGTTCATATCAATGCTTCCTGCAGTGGTGAAGGCATTTGTGGGAAGTGCCGCGTTATAATTGAAGAGGGAACCGTTGAAGGCGGAATTACCGAAAAGTTGAGCGATGATGACATTAATAAAGGATACCGCCAGGCATGTCTTTCTACGGTTAAAAGCAATCTTTCAGTGAGAATTCCGGTTGAATCGGCCATAGATGCAAGCGTCCTTAATATGCTGCCCAGTCCCAGGCGTACGGCGCACATCAGGGAGATGAACCTTGATGAGCTTAAAGAGAAGGGCCTTTTCATGCCTCCCGTTGAAAAGAGATATCTTGAGCTTCCGGAGCCGACAGCCCAGGACAATCTCCCTGATGTTTCACGCCTTGTCAGCTATCTGAAAGTAAAATATGACGAACACCGCCTCATGGTTGAACTCCCTGTGATAAGAAAAGTACCTGACATTTTGAGAAAAGAAGGCTTCAAAATCACGGCTACCCTTGCACGGCCCGTTCATGAAGGCAGGAAGACGCATATTATCAACATACAGCCGGGAGATACGACCGACCGGAATTATGCCGTTGCAATGGATATAGGGACTACAACGGTTTACGGCCAGCTTATCGATCTTATAACAGGAAATGTTCTTGCCCAGCAGGGGGATTTTAACGGCCAGATAAGTTACGGCGAAGACGTAATCAGCAGGATTGTGTATGCCGAAAAACCGGGCGGTCTTGACAAGCTCCACGATGTCGTAATCAAAACCATTAACGCGGTTATTAAAAAGATAGTGACAAAGGCAGGCATTGATCCGGATGAAATTTCAACTATCACTATTGCAGGCAACACTACCATGACCCAGCTTTTACTGAAGGTTAATCCGAGGTATATGCGCCGCTCTCCCTATGTTCCGGCCTCGACACTTTACCCGCCTGTAAAAGCCGTTTCCCTAGGGATAGACCTTGGGGATCATGTAGCTGCACTTATCTATCCGCAGATTTCGAGCTATGTCGGCGGGGATATCGTGGCAGGAGTCATGGGTTCCGGGATATACCGCTCCGAAGAGCTGACTCTTTACATGGATATCGGGACGAATGCAGAGATAGTGATAGGCAACAAAGACTGGCTTGCCTGCGCCGCCTGTTCCGCCGGCCCGGCCTTTGAGGGGGGAGGCGTAAAATTCGGGATGCGTGCCACAAAAGGAGCTATCGAGGATTTTTCAATAGATCCCGTCACATTTGAGCCCATGAATATAACTATCGGAAATGTAAGGCCAAAGGGAATATGCGGTTCGGGTCTTATAATAATGGTCGCATCCCTGTTTGAGGCCGGAGTCATAAACAACCTTGGAAAATTCAACAGGGATCTTAATACTCCGCGTATTCGAGAAACGGACGGTGTTTATGAATATGTGCTTGCATGGGCAAATGTGACACAGATCGACAGAGATGTGGTCCTTACCGAACCCGATATTGATAATCTGATACGTGCAAAAGGAGCCATATACAGCGGATGCATGACGCTCCTAGAAGAGGTTGGCCTTACCGTCCATGATCTTCAGCGGGTTATCTTAGCCGGAGGATTCGGAAGTTACGTTGATCTTGAAAAAGCGATTACAATCGGCCTGCTTCCTGAAATGGATCTTGATAAGGTTACATTTATTGGAAATGGTTCTCTCCTTGGTGCTAAAATGAGTTGCCTGACAAACCGCATAAGGCGAGATGTGGTAGAAGTGACTAAAAAGATGACAAATTTTGAATTGTCTGAAACGGCATCTTATATGGAAAACTATATTGCCGCTCTTTTCCTTCCGCATACCGATATGAACAACTTTCCTAAGGTAAAAGAGCGTTTTGAAGAAAGAAAAAAGATTAAAAATATTAAATAGATATAACTGAATCAAATTTATTAGGATACATCTATTGACAAACTTGAAATCTCAATATAAGGCAATTACTTGGTATTTTAGAAAAGCGTTTGATTTTTTTTTGCGTCAATAAATCTACCGAGGTAGATAAATATAATAAAACCGGTATGAAAGGGGGTCTGATCTTTTTTGAGGCAGAGGCATTTATTTTTACCCACCCAATTTTTTTGTTAATACCGTAAGGGTTCTGTTCATTTAATCCGCGGTAATTAACTGTTTTTCAAAAGGAGGTAACATTGGGTTTTGAAATCTTTAAAGAATCCTATTCCGGCGGTATTAAGAACATAACAATAGGAAAAGGGAAGAGCGCCGTTACCGTCGGCGGCGAGACATGCTATCCTTTTTATCTGTTTGAAGGAAGCATGCCTAACAAGCCCAGGGTCGCAATGGAAATCTGGGACATGGAACCGGAAGACTGGCCGGAATCCGTCCTTTCCTGTTTTAAGGATGTTGTTTCTGATCCAGCTGCCTGGGCTAAAAAGTGTGTCAAAGATTATGGCGCCGAAATGATCGTCCTCCAGTTAAAGAGTACCGATCCAAACGGCAAAAACGCGTCACCCGAAGAATCTGCCGCGACAGTAAAGAAAGTCAGCGCGGCTGTTAAGGTGCCACTGATTATCTGGGGATGTGGCAATGCCAAGAAGGATGAAGAGGTCTTAAAGAAGATTTCAGAGGAATGCCAGGGCGGAAACCTCACGATGGGGCCTGTCGATGACAAGAACTACAAGAGCATCGGCGCAAGTGCCATGGGTTACGGCCACACGATTATCTCATCCTCACCTATCGATGTCAACCTTGCCAAGCAGATAAATATTCTTCTTGAAAACCTCGGCGTTTCAACAGAGAAACTGGTTGTTGATCCTACTACAGGCGGTCTCGGATACGGCATGGAATATTCCTATTCCGTCATGGAACGTTTGAGAATGGCCGCCCTTTCACAGGGTGACGACAAACTGCAGTACCCGGTTATCAACAATATAGGAAATGAAGTCTGGAAATGCAAGGAAGCAAAGCTGACTGAAAAGGAAGCTCCAACCCTTGGTGATGCTGAAAAACGCGGAATTCTCATGGAGGCTGTCGGCGCTGTGAGTTATCTTCTGGCAGGATCAGATATACTTATCATGAGGCATCCCGAGGCTATCCGTCTTGTGAAGTCTTTTATCGACCTCCTGGCAGACGGAGGGACGGCCTCAAAGGTCGAGCCCATAAAGAAGAAACTGGGGGACGTCTCCGTAGACTACAAGGCGTTATCTCCCGAACCTGACCTTTCGATAGCGGAAGAGAAGGGCAAGAAAGCGGAACCGGCTAAAAAGGATGCGGCTCCGAAATCTGAGGCAAAACCGGCAGCCCCGAAAGCCGAGGTAAAAGCTGCACCGGCACCTGCGCCGAAGGCGGAAGCTCCGGCGGCTCCGAAAGCTGATGTCAAGGCAACAGCTCAGGATGATGCTGCCGCAAAAGCAAAGGCCGAAGCCGATGCAAAGGCCAAAGCTGAAGCGGATGCCAAAGCGAAGGCAGAGGCGGATGCTAAGGCAAAGGCTGATGCAGAAGCAAAGGCAAAAGCTGACGCGGATGCGAAAGTCAAGGCCGAGGCGGATGCGAAAGCAAAAGCGGAAGCGGATGAAAGAGCCAAGAAAGAGGCCGAAGAGGAAGCCCTGAGGGGAATCAGAGCAAAAGAGCGCGAAGAGCGCCTTGCTTCAAAGAAAGCGGCTCCCGTTAAAGGCAAAAAGGTTTCCATGACGCCTGCCGCCGAGCAGAAGACCGATTTAGACAGAATACTGGAAAGACTGAACAGGATACACAGAAGATATTAATTTAACGTTATAAATGTCCGGTGTTTGAAACCGTCTGTTATCGGGCGGGCAAATCCCGGAATAACAAAATATGAGGAGGAACCTCTAATGGCAGAAGAAACAAAAGAAAAGGTAGTCAAGGCTCCCAAGGAGAAAAAGCTTGCCGATCCGGTAGCCGCGTCCATGGACCTTGCTACCCAGATTATGATCAAGCGTGCCCAGGAACTGGGTGTTGAAACGGTATTTGACAGGGCTGAAAGCATGAAACCCTGTAATATAGGCATTCAGGGCACCTGCTGTAAAAACTGTGCCATGGGACCCTGCAGACTGCCCCTGACTAAGTCGGTCGAAGAAGGATCGGATGAACGGAAAGGGCTTTGCGGTGCGACTGCAAACACGATTGCAGCAAGAAATTTTGCAAGAATGGTGGCGGCAGGTGCTTCGGCGCATTCCGACCACGGACGTGGCGTAGCTGAAGTCTTTATGTCGGTCGCCAAAAAAGAGACCAACGATTACAAAATAAAAGATCCGCAGAAACTGATCGCCATTGCACCTTATCTAGATGTTGCCACAACGGTTGAAGTCGACGGCAAAACCGTTGACCGGAATCTGGATGAAATCGCCCTTGAAGTGGCAGAAAACGCTCTGAATGAATGGGGAAAACCCTCCGGAGAACTTCGATACCTGAGAAGAGCTCCCCAGCCGCTTTATGAACGCTGGAAAAAACTTGGTGTTCTGCCCCGAAACATCGACCGGGAAACCGTTGAGATCATGCACCGAACCCACATGGGAGTTGATCAGGATTATAAAAACCTGGTCAAACAATGTACCCGCTGCGCTCTTGGTGACGGCTGGGGCGGATCCATGCTGGCAACGGACCTCCAGGATGTCATGTTCGGAACACCCTATCCCCTCCAGTCCGAGGCGAACCTCGGAATAATGAAACAGGATCATGTCAATATCATAATCCACGGCCATGAGCCGATTCTTTCGGAAATGATAGTTGCCGCCGCACAGTCAAAAGAGATGATTGATCATGCAAAATCGGTCGGGGCAAAAGGCATACAGCTTGGCGGCATATGCTGCACCGGTAACGAGATGTTACAGCGCCACGGTGTTCCACCAGCAGGCACATTCCTGCAGCAGGAGCTCGCGATAATAACAGGAGCCTGCGAAGCGATGGTTGTCGATGTTCAGTGTATTTTCCAGAACCTTGCCAATGTCGCAAAGTGTTTCCATACAAAACTGATTACAACACATCCAATTGCGAAAATGGAGCAGGATAATGTTGTCCATATCGAATTTGACGAGCATCACGCGATGGAAGATGCAAAGCGCATTGTTAAGATGGCTGTAGATAACTTCAAGAACAGAAGGGCCGAGGTCATGATTCCCCGTCAGAAAGCCACACAGATTGCGGGTTTCGGTGTCGAGTCGATAAAGTACCATCTCGGCGGGACCTTCCGGGGTGACTATTACACGCTGAACGACAATATAATAAACGGACGCATCAGGGGCATCGCAGGCGTTGTGGGATGCAACAACGCGAGGACACGCCATAACGAGGCGCATATAACCATAGTCAAGGAGCTTATCAAGAATGACGTAATCGTTCTTACAACAGGATGCAATGGCATTGCCTGCGCCATGGAAGGGCTGCTGTCTCCTGAAACCGCAGCTGTATTCTGCGGACCGGGTCTTGCGGAAGTCTGTGAAACCGTTGGTATCCCACCAGTTCTTCATCTGGGATCATGTGTTGACAACAGCCGGATTCTACTTGCGGCAACAGAGGTTGTCAAGGCAGGCGGTCTTGGAAAAGACATATGCGATCTTCCGGCAGCCGGAAGCGCTCCGGAATGGATGAGCGAAAAAGCTATCAGTATAGGCCATTATTTTGTCACTTCAGGCGTCTATACGGTATTTGGCCTACATCTGCCGATGAGCGGTGCACCGGTTTTCCAGGACTACATGTACAATGAACTGGAGAAGATTTACGGCGGAATGTGGGACTGCGAAGCCGATCCCATCAAACATGCTCATAAGATGATTGCCCATATTGATAAAAAGCGCAAAGCTCTCGGCATTGACAAGGCGAGGGACAGAGTGCTCATGGATATGGCTGACCGTCAGAAACTTGAAGCAATGTGATAGGAGCTTGTTCGTTTAAAAAAACCTGAGGTTATAATAATCCTCAACGAAGGAGGAACATATGTCAAGATTAGTAGCATTTGCCGCCATTCAGGGCGGGTACAATATAGTTTCAAAGGTCGAGGGTATGTACAAGAAAGCCCTCGAAACCTACAACGCAGACACAAAAGTCGGTTTTCCCAACACCGCGTATTATCTTCCGGTAATATACTCTCTTCTCGGGTTGAAAGTCGAAACTCTGGAAGACATGAAAAAACCCTTGGATTTTGCAAGGGGGCTTCTGCCTCCTCATGTTAAAGGAAGCCATCATCTTCCCTATCTGGGACCACTTCTTGATGCGGGTATGGCGGCCCTTTTTGCCTTTGAAATTCAGGAAGCTTTAAGATACCTGAATGAACCCGATTTTTATCTTCATTCTGAAGATATAGATCAGGAAGCCGGAAAGATCTGGCTCGGAGCCGCTGACGACACCGTTTTCAGGAAAAGAGGCGTAGAGTTCGTTGATGGTTCTGCTCCAGGATTTGCGGCAATAGTCGGCGCAGCCCCGAGTCCGGAGATTGCAAAGCTTATCGTTGAAGAATATCAGAAGAGAAGCCTCTATATATTCCTGGCCGCAAATCAGAACGGAACCACGGTTGCGGAACAGCTCCTTGAAGCAGGTGTTCAGATCGGATGGAATACAAGAATTGTTCCTTTTGGACCGGATATCTCTTCAGCCATATTTGCTCTTGGTTTTGCAAACAGAGCCACGATGGCTTTTGGAGGGGTCAAACCCGGAGACTTCAAAAAGGTGTTGCTGTACAACAAGAACAGAATCTTTGCCTTCGTAAACGCCCTCGGTGACGTTAACGCTGAGTGGGCGGCCGCTGCCGCGGGCTGCGTAAACTGGGGATTCCCGACAATTGCCGATACCGATATTCCGGAAATCCTTCCCACCGGTATCTGCACATACGAACATGTCGTGGCCAATGTCAAGCATGAGGATATGGTTCAGAAATCCGTTGAAGTCAGGGGGCTCAAGGTCTCGGTATCCAAGATTGATATCCCCTGTGCATTCGGCCCGGCTTATGAAGGCGAGCGTGTCAGAGGCGCTGATCTTTTCTGCCAGATGGGAGGCGGCAAGACTCAGGCTACCGAGCTTGTCAAGATGGCCCAGATGAATGAAATTGAAGACGGGAAAGTTGAAGTAATTGGACCTGATATCAAGGATGTAAAGGCTGGCGGATCTTTTCCGCTTGGAATCTATGTCCAGATTGCAGGCCGTGAATTTCAGACAGATTTTGAACCGATTCTCGAGCGCCAGATTCACCACCTCATCAACTACATCCAGGGTGTAATGCATATCGGGCAGAGGGATATAGCATGGATTCGCGTGGGTAAGGCCGCCGTTGACAAGGGTTTCTCCCTCAAGGATATCGGCGTTGTGCTCCATGCCAAGTTCCACCAGGATTTCCAGAAAATAATTGACAAGGTACAGGTAACTCTTTTCACAAATAAAGCTGATGTTGATAAACTGACAAAACGCGCAAGGGATGAATACAGAACAAGAGATGAGCGGGTTGAAAAGATGACCGACGAGTCTGTGGAGACATACTACTCATGCACACTCTGCCAGTCGTTTGCTCCAAACCATGTCTGCACGGTCAGCCCTGAAAGAACAGGCCTTTGCGGCGCGTATAACTGGATGGACTGCAAGGCTTCTTTTGAAATAAACCCGACCTGGCCCAACCAGCCGATCGAAAAGGGGGAATGTCTTGATTCCGTTCTCGGTCAGTGGAAAGGTGTTAATGACTTTGTTTTCAAGGCATCGAGAGGGGCCGTTACCCATTACAACTTCTATTCGATGATTAAGGATCCAATGACCACATGCGGTTGCTGTGAAGCTATCGCTGCCACTCTTCCTACATGCAACGGAATAATGACTGTCCACAGGGATTACACCGGTGAGACACCGTGCGGCATGAAATTTACAACGCTGGCAGGTGTTATGGGCGGAGGAGCGTCATCACCAGGATTTGTCGGACATTCAAAATTCAATGTTACTCAGGGGAAATTCCTTGTGGGAGACGGCGGACTCTTGAGAATGGTGTGGATGCCAAAGAGCCTCAAGGAAGAAATCAAAGACAGGATTATAAAAAGGGGAGAAGCGCTTGGATATCCCAACCTGTATGATATGATAGCTGATGAGACCATTGGAATAACCGAAGAGGAGATAATGCCGTTCCTGCAGAAAGTGGGGCATCCGGCTCTTTCAATGCCTTCGCTTCTGGGTTAATGTGAAACGGCGGCAAATAACGAATATGTAGCTGCTCAGGTGGGTGTAGGCTGCAGGTTTTTTAGCTAACAGCCTACATCCTAAAAAGCTTGAGTACTTACTTTAATTTTAAATAAGGAGATAAAAATGGCATTAACCGGTATTCAGATTTTCAAACTCCTGCCGAAAACCAATTGCAAGGAATGCGGTGTTCCAACATGCCTTGCATTTGCCATGAACCTGGCATCCGGGAAGGCTGAGCTTGATAGCTGTCCATATGTATCCGACGAGGCCAGGGAAAAACTTGCAGAGGCTTCAGCGCCCCCGATCCGTCCTGTTGCCGTTGGGAAAGGTGTTCGCGCATTCACGACCGGCGGCGAGACAGTGCAATACCGTCATGAAAAGACTTTTTTCAACCCGACGGCATTTGCTGCCCTTGTCAGTTCAGATATAAAAGTTTCCGATCTTAAAGACAAACTTAAGGTCTGGAATGCTTTCCAGTATGAGAGGGTCGGATTGAATTTAAGGCCGGAACTCGTGGCTCTCAAAGATGCCAAGGGTGATAAGAAGGAATTTGCCGAAAAGGCAAAATTGATTGCCGAGTCTTCGGAGTTCAACCTTGTCCTCATGACCGAAAACGTAGATGTAATGAAAGCCGGCATAGAGGCCTGCAAATTCAAAAAGCCGGTTATGTATGCTGCAACAGCCGGTAACGCTGATGCTTTCGGGGCCGTTGCCAAAGAAAACAACCTGCCCCTTGCCGTTAAGTCCGATTCAGTATCGGGTCTTATCCCGCTTACCGATAAACTGACGGGAATGGGATTAAAAGATCTTATTCTGGATCCGGGGTCAAGGGAGATGAAACAGTCTCTCGAAGATATGGTAGGAATAAGACGTGCGGCACTCAAAGCAGGAAACAGGTCTCTCGGTTTTCCGACAATAACATTCCCGTGCGAGATGACATCAAACCTCGACATGGAGACTCTTATTGCCGGAATGCATGTCGCAAAATACGGCGGCGTTGTCGTAATGTCAGATTTTAAGGGGGAGAATATTTTTCCGCTTCTTCTGGAAAGACTCAACATATTCACAGATCCCCAGAGACCAATGACAGTGACGCAGGGTATCTATCCCATCGGGAATCCGGATGAGAATTCGCCCGTGCTTGTTACGACAAATTTCGCCCTTACCTATTTTATAGTTACGGGCGAGATTGAAAGCAGCAAGGTGCCTTCATGGCTTCTGATTAAGGATTCGGAAGGCCTTTCGGTAATGACTGCCTGGGCTGCCGGAAAGTTTTCGGGAGACGATGTCGGCGCATTCGTCAAAAAGAGCGGCATTGCAGACAAAGTCAAGCATCAGCAGATAATCATTCCAGGCTATGCTGCGGCAATCGCAGGCGATATGGAAGAAGAACTTCCAGGGTGGACTATCACAGTCGGGCCTCGTGAAGCAGCTCATATCCCGGCATTTTTGAAGTCGAGGTAATGAATATTAACCGGCGGCATGCCTGACATTCCTTTCCGGAATAAGGGTCTGCCGCCGATTTAAACCGCGGGAAAAAACGGGGAGGTTGTATGCTACTAATTGGTGAAAGTTTAAACGTTATTTCAAAAAAGATCGGGAGAGCTTACAAGGAGAGGGATCCCAAGCCGATCCAGGAGGAAGCCCTTTTGCAAAAGGAAAAGGGCATGGACTACATAGACATCAACCTCGGACCGGCAAAAAAAGACGGGCACGAGCTGATGCCATGGGTGGTTCAGGTTGTCCAGGAAGTCGTTGACGATATTCCGCTGGTTCTTGATACCTCCAATATAGATGCTATTGAAGCGGCTTTAAAAGTTTGCAAGCTTCCGCCGCTTATCAATTCCATCATGTGCCGTCCCGCGCGCTATGAGAAGATGATTCCTATTGCCGCACAATACAAAGCTGATTTCATAGCCCTCTTGTGGGGACCCGAAGGTTTGCCGCGTGATGAGAATGAACGTGCGTCCCTTTGTGTTGAGCTTGTTTATGCGGCAAATGAGGCTGGTATTCCGAATGAGAAGATCTGGGTTGACGGCATCGTAACTCCTGTCAATATCCAGCAGCCCCAGCTTATAAGCCTCATGGAGTTCCAGGGAATGGTACAGGACATAGCTCCGGGTGCCAAGAGCACCTGCGGACTGTCAAACATTTCAAATGGTCCGCCTGTCCATCTGCGCCCGATTCTGAATCAGACTTACATGGTTATGCTGGATAAAAAGGGTATGTATTCCGTTATTTCAGATCCTCTCGATGAAAAGCTGACCGAGATAGCAAAAGGGAAACGCCCTGACATAGTCAACCTGATATACTCGATAATGGACGGGAATGAACCGGATGTAAGTTCTCTTTCGAAAGAGATGCAGGAATATGCAAAGACAGCAAGTGTAATCCTTGGAAAGACACTTTACTCCGATTCATGGCTTGAGGTCTGATTTTTTATCAATAAAATTAGTGATAAAAAGCCTCTCCCTTATCCGGGGTGAGGCTTTTTTATTATAAAAGGCGGCGGAGCATTATCATGGCGCGTGTTGATGATTATATTAATGCAAAAAAAATAGCGGCAGGAGAGCTGGGAAAGGAATCCTGCGATGAGATAGGCAAAAGATCCGGATTCGGTTTGATCGATATAAACACTCTCAGAATTCCTTTTCTGGACAGGGTTTATCTTGTCGGATGCCCCCGTTTTGAATTTATGGATGAATCTTCAGAAGGCAGAGAGGTTCCTGTTCAGGAGCAGGTACTTCTCCTGCATTATCTCATGGCAAAACCTTCAGTAAATTTCGCAGGAAAGTGGGTTTCATTCCGGGAAATACCGGGGGCATCTTTTTATTTCAGCGCTTTTGTTAAAAGAGCGGTAGATCCTCTTAAAAAAACATTCGGAAAGGAAGTCTCAGGATTTGTAAAAGCAGCAAGCCGCCTGAACGGAAAAACTATTGATGCCGGAGATGCCGGCTTTGAGTTCAGGGTTTTCCCAAGAGTTTCACTCCAGCTTATCATATGGAAAGGGGATGAGGAGTTTCCGCCTGAAGCAAACATATTGTTTTATGATACAATTGGTGATATTTTCCTTCCTGAGGATGTTGCATGGCTGGCCGGGATGCTGGTTTACAGGCTGATGGCACTGGCGAGATGATATCGAAGCCGAATATCGAATATCGAAAATCGGGAAACATGGGTCAGGGGGAAAAGAGGGTTTTTCACTTGAATCCTTGAATCATTGGCTCCTTAAATCCTTTCTTTTCTTCGATATTCGATGTGCGAAGTACGATATTCGAAGTCCCAAATGGAGTCTTTTCGGGTTATGATCAAATCAAAAGCCCTTGAGGTCAATCTGGCAAGTTATTATGTTGATGTTGCCATTGACCCGAAATATTCGGTGCTTGAAGATGTTTTTTCAAGGTATCAGGGGCTTATGGAAGGTCTGAACATTTTCTTAAAAGAACTTTCCCATCCTTACAAAAACTGGCAATTTATAGTTAAAGAAGCAAGAAGTTTCAGCCTCGATTATTTTCATTTTATCTACAATCATCCAAAAGGGCCAAAGGCGGCCGAAATATTTATCGATATTTTCATCGGTGTCGTTGAATCTGCTGCTGACAGGAACATCAAGGCGGATGCTGTTGATAACCTGCTTTTATTCCTCCATAAAATAATAAAGGAATCGGGCGTGAATTTTGGAAGGTTCCTGCCGGTTTTAAATACAACTTTTATCCGCATCCGGGATTTCGAGGACGAACATTTTTATCTTTTTGTGAAAAGCTTCTATCAGATCAGGACTCTTGCAGCGGACCTAACAGAAACCCAGCTGAAAGATTCCGGCCGTTTTGATGCTCTTAATTCTCTTTTTATTAAATACTTCCAATATACTTATTCCTACTGGCTGAGCGTGCCTGATCCTATATCCTGGTTTCAGAAAGAGGCAAGCGAGATAAGAAGCCGTAAAACGATTGATGAACTGACGAGGGACATATCCCACAGGCAGATTAAGAATTATCAAAGAAAGCTTGAAAAGACAGCTTTCCGGGCTGAAACCGATTCAGGGAAAATTACAGCCGAGCTGCTGGAGTTTCCCGGCTACAGGCAATTCATAGATGCTTACAGGGAAACGCCGCAGAAACTCCTTGAGTCCGAGTCTGGAAGCAGCAGGGGATATCAGTACAAACTCCTTTTTCTCCTCCATTTGATGAACATATCGGGACTATCAATGATACATGAGGAGGCTCTTTCGGAAATAAACAAAACCCTTGAATGGATTATAGCCCATGAAAATTATCGCGATGTTCAGGAGCTTATCAGGCAAACCTTTACAGTGCTGAAAGAGCGGACGGGCAGATATCCTGAGACGGCTTTAAACTGCGTTCTTAACATGGGAAAAGGTGTTTACAAGACCGGCGATATCGAGCTTGTGAATTATTTCATAGATTCTGTTATAGAGCTTGGTTTCCAAAGCCCCATGATAAAGGGTGTAGGGAATGACTGGCAGATAAGGGTAAACAGAGCCCATATTCAAAACATAAGGACGTGGCTTGAAATCATTGAGCTTAAGCCTAAATGGTCAACAGGGCTTCTTTCAGCACTTGTGGTAAATCTTGCGCTTTGCGGTGTGTTCATAAGGGATACGGACCTGTTTCCGAGAAATATCACACGGTTTTTAAACAGCGATGTCGGGCCGGTTTACAATCTTGCAAAGCAGCTTGCGCGACTATTTCCGGTATATTTTAACGATATAGGGGCCGAGGGGAGATTAAGAGACATTTCGACCATGCTCGATGAAATAACATCAAGGAAGGATGTCCTTGTCCATTGCTTGAGAAAACAAAGTCATGTTGAAAGCAGCAACAGGACAATATCTTTCATGGAGGCGACCCTTAATTTCTGGAAAACAAGAGACAAGAAGTTTATTGAGCCCTTTGTTCCTCCCACCATATACAACCAGATTGAATCAACGGGGCATTATATTGACGGCCTTTTTACGGCGTTTTCAAAGCTTGAAGAGAAGGGTATTGTCATACCCGACGATCTTCTTGGTATAAAGGAGGGAAGAGTAGGCAGACTGCTTGAAAATGTTAATGAGGTGTCCGACAGGGATAAGGAGAGGGTAAAACTTGCTATAGTCTTTTATCAGTTGCTGCATCACAAGTATAATCTCGATTTTATTGAAATGGATAATTATCTTGCCCGGCTTGATTCACAGGCTTTTCCCGAGATTGGTGTGATACAAGAAGCCCTTGCAGAACCTGATTCGAAGAAGAGGCTGTTTAAACTGCTTGATTGCCTTGACTCTTTAAACAGGCTTATATTGTCTTCCAGTTCCTATGAGGCAAGGGAGGATATATACAAAAAGAGGCATATCGCGCTGAATATCCCGTCCATGTACGGAAGTTACCACGAAAATAAATTTGATGCCCTGGGGCTTGTATTCCGCCTCGAATCTTTGATCAATGTTCTTTTAGAAGAGCTTATCGAGAAGATTGACCTCGCCCTTATAACCAAGGCTACATTTTATCAGATTTATGACAGGTTAAGACTTTTTGAAAAGGCATTGAAGCTGGACGGCATCTCCTCCTTTGAACTTGAGCGTCAGCTAGATTTTCTTTTGCATTCTTTAGAGGTGAAAGGATTCACCTTCACACAGTACCTCGATATTTTCAAGGGATTTGCCCAGGCAGTAAAAAACATCATCAATGATTATTACAACAATGTCCACGAGCGGAATTTAAACCGCATTCTTTCAAGGCTGAAAACGGAAGAGATTTTACCGAAATATCTTCCCAGAGAAAACGGTGCCACCGATCCTGAGAAACTTAAGCACAGAATATCCGAAGTCTTTTTCAGAGAGAGAATCGCCCTTTCGTTGGGACTCCAGCAGCTCGACCTTTTTTTAAGCAGGATACTGAAAATCCTTTTCGATCAGTCTGAAAGGCTCAGCAAATACAGGCTTCGCCTTCTTTTAAACTATGATCCGCATATTGCCATGACCCCCATTGACGAAGTAAAAGGCAAGGTTTCAGGCATTATTTATCTCGGTAATAAAGGGCTTAACATGGTTAAGCTCAAAAAGTTCGGCCTCCCGATTCCGCCCGGTTTTATAATAACGACCGAGGTTTTCAGGTGCAGAGAACTCATAGACAGTTACCCTCCGGCAGAGCAGAATTTCAAGGAACAGATTGCATATAATATCTTTTCCCTTGAAAAAATCACAGGGAAAACATTCGGGGATCCTTCCAATCCATTGCTACTTTCTGTAAGGAGCGGTTCTTCAATTTCCCAGCCCGGGATGATGGATTCTTTTTTAAACGTCGGCATAAATGAAAAAATAGCTGCAGGGATATCAGCAAAAACCGGAAATGCCTGGTTTGCCTGGGATAATTACAGGCGGTTCCTTCAGGGATATGGTATGGCCTTTGACCTTGAAAGGGATCAGTTTGACGCGATCATAGGTGAGTTCAAGCAGAAGACAGGAATTCCTTATAAAAGAAATTTCACAGGTGAGCAGATGAGGGAAGTGGCATTTATGTACAGGGATCTTATAAGGGATTCGGGAATCGAGATTCAGAACGCTCCTTTTGAACAGCTCTGGGTTATAATAAAAAAGGTTTTCGATTCGTGGGAATCTTCCAAGGCGAAGGCATACCGGAAGATCATGGGAATATCTGATGACTGGGGTACGGCTGTTACTATCCAGACGATGGTTTTCGGGAATATTTCAAAACAATCGGGAACCGGCGTATTCTTCACACATAATCCAAGATGGTCGGGGGATACTTTGAGGCTTTGGGGCGATTTTACACTTGAAAATCAGGGTGAAGATGTTGTTTCAGGCCTTGTAAAGACGCTTCCGATTTCTATTTTTCAGCAGGAGATTGAAAAAAGAGAAACGGACATAACTCTTGAAACTCATTTCCCTGATATTTACACGGCATTGAGGGACTGGGCAAAAGATCTGGTATACGAAAAAGGATGGAGTCCCCAGGAGATCGAATTTACATTTGAGGGACCTTCAAGGGATCAGCTCTATCTGCTTCAGACAAGAGAAATGGCCATGCGGCAAAGAAAGAAAACCCTTGCGTTTCATTTTGCAGGATCCCAGGAAGAGAAGTTTTTGGCGCACGGGATAGGCGTGAGCGGGGGGGCAATGAGCGGACGCATTGTTTTCAGCCTTGAGGAGATCAATAACTGGAGGTTTAAGGAGCCTGAGACATCGCTTATTCTCGTGAGAAGTGATAC
>JAHJJB010000225.1 GCA_018823005.1 Pseudomonadota bacterium
ATTTCCGCTTCACCCCTTCAGATTATCTCGGCTGTTTCGGCAATAGCCAATGATGGGATGCTCATGAAGCCGTACATAGTTCAGGCCATAATGGATCAAAAAGGCTTTACCGTCAGCCGGTTCGATCCGATCCAGGTACGCCAGGCTATTTCGTTCGCAACCGCCGGCAAATTGAAGAACATATTAATGTCGGTAACAGAGAAGGACGGAACAGGCTTTAATGCAGCGCTTGAGGGTTATACGGTATGCGGTAAAACAGGAACTGCTCAAAAAACCGATGAGACCGGGCGATACGCGAAAGGCAAATACATTTCATCCTTTGTTGGGTTCACTCCGGCTGAAAATCCGGAAGTTGCCATCCTCGTTATGGTAGATGAACCGACCAAAAACCATTACGGAGGAATTGTATCTGCTCCGGCTTTCAAGAAAATAGCTCAGGAAACCCTGACTTATATGAACATCCAGCCTAAAAACAGAGAAGCCGGCAAGTTAAGAGTTTCCCGGGAAAGCAGGTTATTAGGGTGAAGCTATCAGAACTTGTAAAAGCTGTCCGTGCAACACAAACTCCCGGCAACGAAAAGATAACAGATCTGAAGATAAATTCCGGAAGCCCTGATCCTGTATTGGATAATTCATCTTTTTTTTATGACCCCGAAATTGAATCTGTGCATTACAGGGCCCAGGATGTCAGACCATCAGGCCTTTTTGTTGCAATTTCCGGGAATTCAGCAGACGGCCACGACTTTATTGACCAGGCAATAGCAAGGGGTGCTGCTGCTGCTGTTGTTCAAAAACCTGTAAATAAGAATTTCATTACAATTCAGGTTGAAAATACCAGGAAGGCCCTCGGAAAAATCGCCGCAAAGTTCTACGGCAACCCTTCCATGAAACTTGTAACAATCGGCATCACTGGAACAAACGGCAAGACAACCACTTCATATATTATTGAAAGCATTCTTTCTTCGGCAGGCTTTAAAGTCGGTGTTATAGGAACAATCAACTATCGTTTTTCGGGAAAAACTTTTTCAAATCCAGTTACAACCCCCGAATCTCTTGACCTTCAGAGGATTCTTTCTGAAATGGTGAAAGACGGCACAACCCATGTGGTTATGGAGGTTTCTTCCCATGCCCTCGATCTTTTCAGGATAGAGAATTGTTTTTTCGACGCAGCCATTTTTACAAACCTTTCTCATGATCATCTTGATTACCATAAAAATATGGAAGACTACTGGTCATGCAAGAAAAAATTATTTACTGACATACTTGCTTTTGGACCTAAAAAGGAGAAAGCTTTTGCAGTAATAAACTGTGATGACATAAGGGGTAAAGAACTTTCTGAAACTATTTCAACAAAATGCATTAAAACAGGCTCAAGCCCTGCATATAATATCCACACAATAGATTCCAGGCTCAGTCCGGAAGGAATTGAATCTTCGATTTCGACTCCCCTGGGAAGTTTTCATTTCAAATCGAACCTTGTTGGAAAGCATAATATTGAAAATATATTGTGCGCAACAGGTCTCGGTTCCGGACTCGAAATTTCGCCGGAAACGATAACAAAAGGAATCGAATCGGTCCGGGTTATTCCGGGGCGGCTTGAACGAATCGATAATACTGCGGAAAGATCGGTATATGTAGATTATGCCCATACTCCTGATGCTCTTAAAAATGTGCTCCTTTCTTTAAGACCCATAACAAAGGGAAGGCTTATATGTATTTTCGGCTGCGGGGGTGACAGGGACAGGACAAAACGGCCTCTTATGGGCGAAATAGCCTCGAGTCTTTCAGATATTGCAGTCATTACATCTGATAACCCCAGAACAGAAGATCCCCTCGATATCATGAAAGAGATAACTGATGGGGTTATTCGAAAAAAAATCCATCGGTACGATCCGTCAGAACTGACGCATGATTTTAATGGACGGGGATATGTCACCGAGCCTGACCGGAAACGAGCGATACGGCTCGGCATAAAGATCTCCCGGCCCGGAGATACAGTTTTGATCGCAGGAAAAGGTCATGAAAATTACCAGATAACAGGTATAATTAAGGTTCAATTTGATGACAGGGAGGAGGCAAGACTTGCCCTTTCATCAATAAACTCTGCGGGTTGAATATATGAAACAACCAATTCCATGGACACAGGAAGAAATAATTAA
>JAHJJB010000226.1 GCA_018823005.1 Pseudomonadota bacterium
CAGCGAAGCTGATAGACTCTTTTCTTTTGCCGATCTGCGCATCGGCAAGAGAAAACTTAGCGTTCTTGGCGCCTTGAGCGAAGCGGGCGGTTCAAAGAATTTGAATCCCGGTTAAAAAATTGTTTTTCGAGTTAAACCTCCTTAAGCATAGATGAGGCGGCGCTCTTTCGGTTCTGGTACTGGATCGTTGCACTCCAAGGCCGTATCAATCCATAATTGTAGTGCGTCTTTTGCGTTACTCAATGCGGATTCATGGGTATCCCCATGGGCCATACAGCCGGGCAACTCTGGAACCTCGGCTATGAAAGCCTGATCCTCTGCACTCCAATAAATTATAATTTCATACTTTTCCATCTATATATCCCCTCCCATCTTATATTTTAAGATGACCGCTCGAATCTGCCGTACCTGATAGGGCTTGGCTTTTCCGTTGTCTCGTTGCAGGTTTATCTTCTCCTCAATGCCTTCCCGCCGGAAATTATGATGACTTCCCCGGATCCGCTCCTGAAAGCCAAGTTTGAGCAATAAATTCCGCATGTCAGAGAAAAGAATGTTTGCATCAGAAGCGCCACGCAAAATTTGGAAGAGAATTTTTTTGTATTTTACAGCCATCTGAGCTTTGTTGTATTGTTAGCAGTCGGATTAAACCCAGCCAGTTTTGTTATGTTTTTTCTTTATCATTTTCGCCTTGTGGTTTGCAAGCTTTGTTGAGCAAGCGGTAGCTTTTACCAACAATCTGGATCAAGTCGGCACGGTTGAGAAACCGGTCGAGAATAGACGTGGCCGTAGGAACATCGCCGATCAGTTTTCCTCATTCATCCAAGAGTCGGATTGAGGTCAGCAGATATTTTTGTTTTGCCGTATATACCCGGCAAAGCAAAAGGATATAATCTTCGCGAACTTGGCGCCTTGAGCGAAGCGGGCGGTTTATGAAAAGCCGAATATCGAAGATCGAATTTCGAATATCGAAGTATCATTTTAATTACCGAAAAGGGCTCAAGGCCGAAATCGGTAATGGGGTGAGGGGTTGGTTGTAAATTTATTTTATGATCTCAAAAACTTATCAGCTTTACAACTTACGAGCTTATGAGCTTCTTATTAAAGCGGTTTGAAACTATCCTGTGTAAACCCATTTTGCCCGCTTTAAAGAGAGTATTACAAGATAATCTTTAAACTGCTCGAAAGTGTGAAGACGAAGGAAAGGTAAAAGAATCTTTATGATATTATTAGAAGTTGCGGGATTGACTTTCAGGCGAATCACTCCTGGATGTTTGCAAAGTGGTAGAATAACCCAATCACCAAAATGTTCATCAAGAGTAACAAGAACCCTGTTCTCTTCAATTGCTTTTTGTAATATTTGCCGATCATCTGCTCTGGATTGCCCAATATCTGAGGCACGTATAACATTATGACCATCATTGATCAAAGATAGGGCTACATCCAAACGCAACATTTGATCCAGATATAGATCGTGGTATTCATGCATTAATGGCTCTGAGATCAGTATGGTCAAGAGATGCCTTTGCATACATTAAAGCCGCCTGAACATCCTCCCGCCTTAATTCCGGGTAACCTGAAAGCAATGTTTCTAGTGTTTCACCTTCGGCGATCTGTTCCAGAATAACAGACACGGGTATTCTTGTCCCTTTGATTACAGGCTTTCCATTGCAAACTCTCGGATCGAGTTCAATTCTGCTAAATTCAATCATTAAAACCCCCTGATATGTTACGGTTATGATACTTTACATTTATATTGAAGTCAAGGAAAGCGTAAGGTGTTGAATTCTCACTATATTTATTGAGGAAGTTTTTTTGTTACCGAAAAGGGCTCAAGGCTGAAATCGGTAAGGTTTAAAAAATTTGAACCGCGAAGACGCGAAGGACGCCAAGGGTTTGTTTTAGGTTTTTCCCTGATCGGGTATAACGATCAGGGAAAAGGCCAACGGCCTTTTTGGATACTAATTATTGTAATTATTCATTATTTTTATGCCATCTTCCATTGGAGCAACGTTCAAGTTTAGAAAAA
>JAHJJB010000227.1 GCA_018823005.1 Pseudomonadota bacterium
AAAGGTTTTTCTCACGAAGCCGTTTATCGTATCCGCCTGTACAATCTTTATTGTCTATTTGGGGGCGTCCTCGAAGACCCGTGACGAATTTCCTGCGGTTCGCATACGCACCCATACCCAAACAATTTGAACAAGCTCCAATCGGAACATTATTCTGACAATCACTATACTATAATCCTGGTTGGGGCGGGAGGATTCGAACCTCCGGATGCAGGAACCAAAATCCTGTGTCTTACCGCTTGACGACGCCCCAGTGTCAGGTGTTAAAATAACAAAATCCGAACTTCGAATTTCGTACTTCGCTGTCCGGTGTCCGATATTCTGCCACTTGAACCCTCGCCCCCTCGAATCCTTGCCCCCTTTTTCTTAACATATTATATCAGCAAGAAAAACCCGCCACTTGTGATTCATTGAAAGGGCATTATTTGCTCTTATGGCACTGTCATCATCAGGGAAAAGTCCGAATACAGACGACCCGCTTCCCGACATAAGAGCCCCTTCCGCCCCCTTTTTTAATAAGGCCTCTTTAACTTCATTAATTTCAGGGTGCCTTGAAGCAGTAACGGATTCAAGATCATTACAAAGAAGCTCTGGATCAAATTTCCTTTCAAAGGGGCTATTTTTAAGTTTATTTTTACAATTTGTCAATCTCAAATTCAGATTATTATATATATCTTTTGTTGAAACACCAAATCCGGGGTATATAATAAGGATCTTATAGGGTATTTTCATAGGATATTCTTCCAGCTTATTACCTATCCCTCTCGCCAGTGCAGGTTTTTTAAATAAAAAAAATGGAACATCAGCTCCAATCTCAAGCCCCATTTTCATAATTTCACTTAAAGGAAATGGATTGCCAAACAAGTTGTTTAATCCCGATAAAACAGCAGCAGCATTGCTGCTTCCACCTCCAAGCCCTGCCCCTGTTGGTATTTTTTTATCAATATATATCTTGACCCCCTCTTTTTTGTCGAGTTTTTTAAAAAAAAGAGCTGCAGCCCTGTGAGCATGATTCTTTTCATCAGACGGAATTTCAGGATCGGTACAAGAGACGGATATGTTTTTATAGCCCGTATCAATTGACAATATATCATATAGCGTTACGCAACACATCAGAGTCAAAAGCTCATGGTAGCCATCCGGCCTTTTTCCCGAAATGTGCAGAAACAGGTTTATCTTTGCGGGCGATTGTATTTCCAAAAATATCCCTTATCAACAAAGAGCAGGGTTTCGGAGTCTTTATTGTTACTTATTTTGTAAGCTTTGCTATTATAAATCCGACCTTGTCTCTCCATATAAATATTTTAATGGACTCACCTTTTTTGATTTTACCGAGCGCTTCTGTATAATCTTTCACAGATTTTACAGGCTGACGGTTTATCTCTTTTATAATATCCCCATGAGTTATTCCTGCTTCAGCAGCCCTCCCATCAGGATCAACATCTACTACAATAATACCTTCGGTTTCAGTAATATTGAAACGGCGGACCATCTCCTGTGTGATATTCGCAACCCGGATTCCAATTTCATCCGAGCGTTCCTTAATAGAATCCTTGGCGGAAGCTATTTTCTCGTCCATCCTCTTTGCTATTTCAACATTGACTGTTTTTTCTCTGCCGTCTCTTACCACTTTAATTTTAGCAATATCTCCCACTCCAATACCAGCAACTATCTTTAAAAGAGCCCTGCTCGATTCAACTTTTTCACCATTAATTTCAATGATAATATCCCTTGGTTTTATTCCTGCCTTATCGGCAGGATCGCCTTCGATAACATCTGAAACAAGAACGCCTTTTCCATCTTTAATTCCTAAATACTCGGCAAGGTCAGTCGGAACATCCTGAATTGTAACACCAAGCCATCCTCTTGTAACATCACCATGTTTTTTCAGCTGGTCAACGATTCCTTTACCGAGGTTTATTGGGATCGCAAACCCAATTCCCTGCCCTCCGGCAATTATGATTGTATTTATTCCAACGACTTCACCGTTCATATTCACGAGAGGACCGCCACTGTTTCCAGGGTTTATTGAAGCATCGGTCTGTATAAAATCATCATAAGGGCCCGAACCTATTACCCGCCCTTTTGCGCTTACAATGCCGGCCGTTATTGTCTGTTCCAGCCCGAAAGGGCTGCCTATTGCAAGTACCCACTGGCCGACTTTTAAGGCATCCGAATCGCCAATTCTGGCAACAGGAAGGCTATTCCCCGGATTGATTTTAATAAGGGCGAGATCTGTCTTTTCATCACGACCCACAACTTCCGCGTCAAATTCTTTCTGATCTTTTAATATAACCTTTATTTTGTCAGCGTTTTCTACAACATGATTATTCGTTACTATATAACCATCTTTTTCAATTATGAACCCTGAACCAAGGCTTCGCTGTTTAAATTGTCTTTGCGGGTCCTGGTTGAAGAATTTATTGAAAAAATCGCCCATTGGATCATCTTCTCCGAATGGTCCTTTATTGAAATTGCGGAAAACGTTGCCGGATTTCGCAGTTTTAACAGTTCGGATATTTACAACAGCGGGGCCCACCATTTCGGCAAGTGCGCTAAAGCTTTCAGGTACATACCTTGTTGCTTCGAATGTTTTTGTCTCGGCAACTAAAACCTTTGAGCTTTCCTTTGCTTTGTTTGTGTCACTTTTTTTTGTCTTGTCATCGGAAACAGAATTGAAGCACGAAACTGCAACTATGGCCGTTGCAATGAATATAACAACAAAAACGGCTTTGCGACGCAAAATCAAATTGGCGAATTTATTTATCCACATATATCTCTCCTTCACTTCTTTTCCTTCACATATATTATTCTTAAATCATAAAGAATATTTTTCAGCATAACATCTTCATCTTTTGATAAATTTCCTCGTGTTTTTTCTTCAAGCAGACATAAGATATCAATAGTCTGTTTGGCCAGAGTATGATTTTTCTCTTTTTTACCTGTAGCAGGATTTTCAAGAACACCGAGGTTAAAGAGTGCAGATGCATTCAGAGACATAATAAAGGTTGGAAAATTTATTTCCGGCAAACAGGCTTCCGCCTCCTTATCCCCCGGAGCGGAATCTTTTTTTGGCTCTTTTGCCTCTGGTTCATCTATTTTCTCTTCTTTTATCTTGTCTTCCGCTTTTCCGGTTTTATCCGGATTCTCCTGAGAAAAAATTCTCCGGTCTTTTATTATAAAATCTTTTTTTTCTTCCGGCATATTGATTCTCCTTTATAGTTTACGTTCTTCGCTCTCAGTTATAACATGTTAAGTTTTATGGGTTAAGTGATAGATTAGGCTGTAGCCTGTCAGACTATAGACTATAAGCTAACAGCCTTTCGCATTCCGCCTTACGACTTACGCCCTTCCCTTTCCCCTCTTGGTTTCTGGTCTCTGGTTTCCTGCCACTTGAACCCTCGACCCCTTTCTTTCACCATTCACTATTCACTATCGACTATTCACTATTAATCACAGCTCAAGGGGTATAACACTTTTTACCATAGGGAGCGCTCTCAATTCCTCAACAACAGGTTCCGGTATCGGCGAATCGGTCTTAAGCAATATAATATTTCTTGCACCCTCTTCTTCCTGCCCTACCTGCATCCTCCCGATATTGATACTGTTTTTACCGAGAGTGGTTCCGATACTCCCGATTGCACCCGGTTTATCAAGGTTATGGATAAGGGCAAGGTGTCCGCTCGGATGCATCTCGAGCCTGAAGTTATTTATTCTGACAATTCTCTGATCCTTTTTTCCGAAAATCGTCCCGGCAATCGTAGTTGTCTTATCAGCAGTAATACCCTTAACTGTAATAAGATTTATAAAATCTTCAGATTCCGCGCTTGCAGTCTCTGTTACTTTTATTCCTCTTTCCTTGGCGATGAAATTGGCGTTAACAAAATTCACGTCATCCTTAACAACATGTATAAGGAGGCCTCTTAACAAAGCCGTTGAAACCGGCGACATGTCGAGTCCGTCGAAATCGCCCGTGTACTCGATTACAATCTCTTTGATGGGGCCGGTTGAAAGCTGAGTCAGAAGGCTGCCCATTTTGTCGGCAAGCGATAAAAAAGGGCCGATTTTTTTCAAAAGTTCGCCGGTAACCGAAGGAACATTAACAGCATTGACAATGGCGCCGTTCTTTAAATATTCAATAATCTGACTGGCTACTGCGGTAGCGACATTAGCCTGTGCTTCCTGTGTTGAAGCTCCGAGATGGGGCGTACAAATTACCTTATCCAGCTCAAAGAGAGGAGATTTCCCCGGAGGCTCATTCTCAAAAACATCAAGTGCGGCCCCTGCGACTTTACCAGATTTCAAGGCATCATAAAGATCGGATTCATTAACAATTCCGCCGCGGGCGCAGTTGATTATCATTACGCCTTTTTTCATCTTGTCAAAAGCATCTTTGTTAAGCAGGCCTGTAGTATCTTTCAGTTTTGGAACATGCACCGTTATGTAATCGGATCTGCGGTATAATTCATCGAGGCTGACGCCGGAATATCCTGCTTTTTCTATTCGCTCGGGAGTTACAAAAGGATCGTAGATAACCACCTGCATCTTAAGGCCGCGCGCACGGTCAGCTACTATCGAGCCGATCTTCCCGAAACCGATAATTCCCAAGGTTTTATTATACAGCTCACGCCCTTCAAGGTTTTTCTTTTCCCACTTTCCAGCCTTAAGAGAAGCTGTCCCCCATGGGATGTTTCTGGTCAGAGACATCATCATGGCAATAGCATGCTCGGCAGTTGTGATAACATTTCCTCCCGGAGTATTCATGACAATAACGCCATGTTTGGTAGCTGCCGGAATATCAACATTATCAAGACCTATTCCGGCGCGCCCGACAATCTTAAGACGCTTTGCGGCATCAAGAAGATCCGAAGTCACCTTTGTGGCGCTTCTTATTACAAGTGCATCGTACTCCCCGATAATGCTTTTCTGCTCTTCCGGAGATAAACCGGTTTTAACGTCAACTTCAATTCCTTCTTCCTGCTGAAACATATGAACACCGCTCGAATCCAGATTATCACTGACAAGTACTCTCATGATCTTCCCCTCTCAATTTAATAATTATTTCTGATTCAAATCTTATATATGTCTTGTTTATCAAAAACTGAATTTTACAAACATTTGCGATTCTGGTAACAATTTATTTTTATAGTGGAATATAAGATAGCGGGTTAAGATTGTCAAACCATCAAACAGGGTCTCCCCGCTTCTTTGCGCTTATGCCCCTTTGTTGCTTCATCATAGGATCCCTGCTTTTTTCAGGAATGTATTAATATCCTCCCAGAAAAGAACCGAATCAGGAGGACAATCATTGTGCCCGCAATCGTAGGCAACCATTGTAGCTTTTCGTGCTGCTTTTGAAAGGGCAACTCCGTGACTGAATGGTATGATTTCATCGTTCTTGCCATGGATAACAAGAACTGGCCCCTCATATGAGGCAATTACCTTAAGATTGTCAAACGGATCGCGCATCAATAAACCCGGCACTAAATATTTTGATGAAAAAGATCGGATACTTGTAAATGCTGACATAAGTATAATCGCAGCCGAGGGGCGTTTTTCGGCAAGAGCGCAAACGGCGCCGCCTCCAATAGAGCGCCCGACAAAAATAACCCTGGAGGAATCTACACCTTTTTTTGCAACAAGAAAATCATACGCACAAACAAATGCATCCGCAATGCTGCGCTGAGACGGAGTCCCTTCCGAACGTCCATATCCCGGATATTCAACAAGCAGCACGCCCACGCCAAGTTTTGTAAAAGCTCTTAATTCATCCGGCCAGAAATCTATTAATTCTCCGTTTCCGTGGGCAAATATAACCGCAGGTGCCGGATTGCCTGCTGACCCTGAAACAGGCGGTATATACCAGACCTCAGTTTTTCCCGAATCATTATCAATAAAACTTTTTTCAATGCCTGAATCTTTTTGTGTTTGAAACGGAGGGGTCTCTATCATGAAGCGCGGGAAAAGGACATGTCTCTGCATGAAAAAAAGAAAACCGCAGTATGCGGAATATAATAAAACAACCACTAATACCAATTTGAAAAACATATGCACCAAAGGATCTCTTAATCGTTTTTCTTAGTTTTTATATTCTCAAAAAGCTTGTTGGCTATACAAAAACAATTATAGCGGTTCTCAAAATAACATTCCGATTGGAGATCATTAAATAGTTTGGGCATGGGTGCGTATGCGA
>JAHJJB010000228.1 GCA_018823005.1 Pseudomonadota bacterium
ATCAGTCCAGGAAACTCCCTCCGAACTCGAGCCTCTCCCGGAGCTTGAAGAAAACGGAAACTCGCCGGAGTTACTTAATGAATAGAGAACTTTGAACCGAAAAAGCGAACGCATTCTCCGCCGAAGGTCCACTGCAGCTAACCTGATCGAGGAGCTTCAATATTCTGCTTGCACGGTTATTTGATTTTATTCAGCTTTTTCAAAAAACTACGCGCATTCTCAATATCTTTTTTTGCATTCGGATGATTAGGATCCAGGGTCAGGGTAATCTCCCATTCCTTTATCGCTTTTTCGAGATCCTGGTTCACATAATAATTGACACCGCTCATATAATGTTCTGCGGCACGGCTCCTGTTTTTATCAATGCTTTTAAGACTCTCTGTAATCCGCCGCACATCTTTATAATCCGGATCAACATTGCTGAGCGCAGCGATGGCCTCGGCATACTTTTTCTCGTTTCTCAACATCCCGCCCATTTCATAATATGAGGCATTTTTTATATCAGCGGCTTCTTTATTAACCGGATCATATTCGAGAATTTTTTCAGCCGCGGAGGCTGACTGCTGATATTTCTTTCCGCCAAAATAATCGCGGGCTTTGCGAATTTCCTGCTTTACATTTACATATTCAGACGGTTCATCATCGGAAGGAGCTATCTCAGGCGTAACCTGAATCGTTTTCAAAGAAGGAAGCACAATGGTCATACCCGGTTCAAGGCGTGAGTCTTTATTAAGGCTGTTAAAATAGACTATTAAAAAATCTTTTGAGGGATCGTTGAATACCTTCTGTGCAATACCCTTAGCAGTATCACCTTTCTTCACCTCATAGACAATAAGCTCCTCCCCGGTCATCCTGTTTTTGATGTAGTCCAGGGCTTCCTTATGATCAGGGTTTAAGCTGAGGGCAAGCAGGAACTCCTTTAAAGCAGCCTTCGTGGAATTATTCTGAAAATATGCAACACCCTTATTATAGTGATCTGAAGCGGTCTTTTGTATCTGACTCCTCAGATACGATATCTGATTTAAAACCTTACCGTCATCCGGCCTTAAGCCGGCTACAATCTCCCAGTTCTGCAAAGCCTTCCGCAAATCACCATTTTTTTCATACTCGGCGGCTTTTTCCGCATGCCGGCTGACAAGAGCATTGAATCGGTCATCCTCCTTTACAAAGAGGCCTGACGTTGTAACCGTTGCGCACCCTGTACCAAGTAGAATCAATGAAAAAGCCGCCAGAAACAACATGGCCGGCATATCAGCAAATAACTTTTTCATTTGACCGCCCTGTCATCGAACACGTTTAGTGCCTTTTCAAATTTTTTCAGATCATACTCTCCGTAGATCATGGAACGGTTGACCATGTAGTTGTTTATGAAAAAAGGGCTGCTGCCACGCCTTACCGTAAATGCACCGCGAAAACCATTCCTTTTAAGAATTGCAACTATCAGGTTGTTTGAATTCCCGAAGGGATAAGCCAGATATCTGCAAGCTCTGCCGGTATTCTTTTTAATGATATTTGATGACTGTACAATTTCTTTTTCGACCGAATCGAAGTACTCTTTAAAGGATTCCTTTTCCTGGACACCTGCAAGGTCACGATGGGTTATGGTGTGGCACTGGATGTCAATCCCGTTGTCAGCCAACTCTTTTGCCTGTTCCCATGTGATAGCTTTTCTGCCTGTGTTTATCAGATCAGTATATACAAAAAGCGTCGCGGGATAACCATGCTTTTTCAAAACAGGGAGTGCAATTTCATAGACAGATTTCCAGCCGTCGTCAATCGTTATCACTACCGATTTCGATGGAATCTGTTTTTTGAAGTCGAAAAAGTCGAACAACTGATCCAGGGTAATAACACGATAGCCTCTCTCCTTTAATAACTGCATCTGATCTTCAAAGGATGCCTTGCTTACAGTCATTTTGTCGGTCTTGTCGGGTGAAAAATTATGATATGAGAGTATGGGAACTGTTTGATATCCCCTGTATGTCAATCCGCCCCTTTCATAGGGTTTCAGGGGTATGATAATTTCCATTCCGGGAGTGATGCTGCCGATTCCATTAAAATCCGCAATAAGCCAACCCATGGCCGGATCATTAAGGTACTGCCCTGCAAGGGAAGAAAGTGTGTCGCCTTCCCTGACGATAACGGCCGTAAATCCCGGGAATACCCTCTCTTTGGCACCAGGCGGCTGCTCAAATGAGCGGCTCACATGCGCTGCAGGTGTGGTACAGCCTGAAATCAATGCAATGATCACTATAAGCATGCCAAGGTAATAGCTTGCGCAATTCTGCATTTTATCTCTATTTTTCATGGCTACCCTCTTTGCTGCAGATTCTCCGGCAGGTTCGATATGCCTGTCACCTTAAAGGACTCAACCGGTTCAGCTTTTCCTTTTAATTTCTGAGGCGCGATGGGCTCAACGGTAACTACCGCCCGGGTAAATTCATAAACCCTCTTTCTTATAATGATTTATCCGGGGCCGGCCGGATGAACTCTTTATTTTATCCGGTCCTTCTCCCGTCTGTCTAATATCTCGGTAAGTATGGGGATCAAAAGCGACCCTAAGGGAAGAGCAAAAATGATTAAGGCAGGCACATAAAGAGATAAATGTTTCAGGTGAGCCTTAAGCTGAGTTTTTTCTTCTAATGTCCATTTGGCTCCGGAGTTTCTCTGTTTCATCAGAAGCAGCATGAAACCCTGCAAATATTTACCTTCCTTGATTATCAATGCCCTGTTCTTCAGGATCTGCTCTTTCAGAAATATTCTTATCATAGAATTGACAACACCGGCCTTTATGCTTTTCTAATTCTGTAACGGGTTATTTTGAACCAAAAACAAGTTTCAGCAAATCAGTTGTTCGCTTTACGGGATTCTGGCGGATAGCGGCTTCCTCTATTGCCATATAATGGAAGATTCCATCCATCCCCTTCTCCAGAACATAACCTGTCAGATCGGCTTTAACTTCCGGCACAAATGGTATGGATCTGTATTGTTGCATGACGTTATCATAAGCCTTGACTACTCCCACCTCTGCAAGGCTTTCTTTAACAACTGGCTGCATCTCTGCCGACAAAGGAGGAGACATTTTACCCCTGAAATACTGGGTGGCGGCATCTTCCGGGCCGCCGTATATATTCTTTACATCATCAAAACTCATTGCGGTTATAGCGTCACCGAAAAGTTTCTTTGCTTTAGGTGTCGCCACTTCCGCAGCACGGTTGAGCTTCAGCTCAAGTTCGTCAAGCAGACCAGACATGCCGACTTTGGACAGCACGGATTTCACGGTGTCCAGTTGTTTTGGCAATGGTATGTGGATGGCTGAATCCTTATTGAAGCCGTCAACACTGCCTAGCTGTGCAACCACATTCTCCGAGCTTACGCGAAGCGCGTCTTTGAGTCCAGCACCGATTTCCTCGGTTGAAAGACCTGTCTGCTTGCTGCTTTCTCCGAAACTCTTAAGGAGACCGGTTCCTTTTTCCCACCAGTTATCGGCTGCTTCCGCCGATCCCGGAACCAAACTAATCGTGAAAAAAAACAGGCCCGCAATGATTATTAACTGATACCTTAAAACCTTCAGATAAATCTTATCCATGACAACCTCCTCCCCGATATGTATTGAGTCGGGCTCTGGAAATAAATTATTATTATTTAACTGCCGGGCTCAATTATTTTCCCCACGATTGAATTTCAATAATATTCCCCTCCGGGTCACGAAAATAGACAAATTTCAAAATTCCAATATTTTCATTTTTTTCTCGGTGACCTCCCCTAACAACCCGGCACCATTACTCAAAGCAATTCTTAGGGTTGTTTCAACATCTTCGACTTCAAATGCAATATGTGTAAAAGTTGTTAAATCTTTATATTATTGCCAATAGTTTCAGACCGTCATGAAAAAGGACAACTGCTAAACCACACAGTACCAAACCGAGAAATCGCATGGTGAAAATGTATGCATTGCCGCTTAATAATGATTTCGATTTACCGATTAATATTGCCAAAACGATTTTCGACCCCACCAGAAAAGTATAAAAGCTGATTATAAAAGCCAACGGGGCACTAACATTTAGCAACATTGCTTTGGTCATGGTTGGAGCGCCGACACTGAACCAAAACAGATAGGGATGCGGGCTTAGAGCATTTGCCAATACCCCTTTAGTTAAAGATTTTGGTCTCATCTCTTGAAGATTAATCTCAACTCCTTTTGTACGCATGCTTTTGTAACCCATCGACAAAATAAATAAACCCCCTGCAAGTGAGATTGTTCCTAAAATGTTATGGAAATTGGATAGCTTTGATAAAATGAACAAAGTCAAAATGATTATCGGCAAATCGGTGATAATCGGAGCAAGAGCAACTTTAACACCGGATTTTATATCATGCTGAAGAGTTTCTGAAATCACAAGTGTCAAAAGGGGCCCCGGGGCAAAACCCGCTGATAAGCCTAATACTGTTCCAATTGTTAAAAAATGTATCATTTTGATATTCTGTTTTTACTTTCGCAGTGATTATCGTTCATAGTTTACCCAAAAAGAACTGAAATCATATATGAGCTGCTTCACATTTTTTTAGGGATAGAATCAAAAGATCATCTTGCTGATTTTTTCCAGGGCGGCGGCGTCTGTTTCGTCGAACTGGTCTGTCTTGTCGGAGTCGACATCGAGCACCGCCACTATTTCCCCTTCCCGGTTGCGAACCGGAACCACAATTTCTGAAGCCGAACGGGAGTCACAGGCGATGTGGCCAGGAAACTGGTGCACATCGGCAACAATGACCGTTTTGCCGCCGATGAGTCCGGCCCAGCAGACACCGCTCTCTTTTTTCAAAACCTGGCATGCCAGACTGCCCTGGTAAGGCCCAACCGTAAGCTCACCATCCAGCAGACGGTAAAAACCGCACCAGAAGTAGTGATCAAACTTATGATAGAGCATCGCGGCAGCGGTAGCCATATGGGCGATTGGATCACTGGTTTTCAAAAAAAGCTCTTGCAGTTGCTTGTTGATCTGTTCATATTCCATTTTTTTCTGTTCCGCGTCCATGCTCCGATATTGTCTCAAAATTTTCATGAATTCAACCAGTCATTCCAGGTTAACGAATCCTTTTGGGGAAATAAGATGTTTTCTCCCATCTCTCAACCTCCCCGATATCTCTCAGGAGTTTCGCTTCCGCTCATCACTTTGTGGCACCTGAACCCTTTTTGACTCAGGTGGATTTTTCACTCGAATCCTTGAACCCTTGAATCCTCGAATCCTTATGGGATCACCAACTAATTTGGAGATGATCCTTATTTAAAGCCTGACGATGATGTTTAACTCGCTGATCAGGCTCCATTTAACATAGCTTTTCCTGTACGATGTCTGTAGAAACTATTTAAAACCCACCCGATTATTATACCGATTGCGAGCAGGAAGAACATTAACAGTGCTCTGGACATTTGAATGGACCAGAACAGGAAACTGATCTCGACTACGGCAACATTTTGAATAATAAACAGAATAGCCAAGCCAGAAAGAGTAAGAATGAGGATTAATCTGTAATTCATTGAACCCTCCCCAAAAGCCGATTATAGACAAAAAAATCTGAGCCGCAAAAGCGAGCGAATTAAAAATAGACCCTATTTTCTGCGGTCGAATCCGCCGCGGCGAATCTTCGGCATGGAACTCACCCGCGACATTTCATCCGACAACAGCTTTTCAGCAATTATCATACATTCTTATTATATCGCCGGTTCCTTTTCCTTCAACACTTTTTATATAGCCGTTTATCACTTTTTTCATTGGTATAGGATTATGGCCGGGGAAATAAGCCTCATATTTTTCCACCGCGTCCTCAACCAACCCCGATGACACGGCATTTATTCTTATCCCGTTTGCAAGTTCCAAAGATATCGCTTTTACAAAGCTGTGAATCGCGCCGTTTACCATTGCGGCACTTGCAGTCAATACCACGGGATAATCAGCCAGTATCCCGGTTGTAAGGGTGAAGGAACCTCCTGGGTTCAGATAATCCTTTCCGATTCTTACTAGATTCACCTGACCCATCAGTTTACTCTTCAATCCGATATAAAAATCTTCCTCGGTCATCGAATCAAAGGCTGCCCATTTAGCTTCGCCGGCGGTGCAGACAACTGCATCTACATTTCCAACGGATTCGAACATCGCTTTAATCGATTTGCAATCGGTGATGTCTACTTTTACATCGCCGGTATTTCTCCCGCCAGTTATAATTTCGTGCTTCTTCGAGAAATGACTGCTTACCTTTTGCCCGATTGTGCCTTTGCCGCCGATTATTAGAATTTTCATTTTTTTATCCTTTTAATTTTTTCTATTGCCGCGCTATCTGTTTTCGTGTTCTTCTGTTTCCGGCTGCCATAAGAGAAAGTTCAGCGGCATGGCTTGCCGGCTATCGCCGGAGCATTCTGTCGCACTTCAATTTTCCCGGCCCTGGGGTGCCTTTTGAAGAACTCCCAGATGATGTCGGCCGCATTCAGGTTGCCGGTATTCTTCCCCGCCATGGCCACAGGAAGAGCCGACTTGCCACCCGGCCAGTGGTGTCCGTGGCCTTCAATGGTAAACATGCTCATCCCAGCAACGGCGGCACGGTTGCGTTCAGACCGTGGAACTTCGCCTGCAAAAGAGAGAATGCCGCTGATAATGGATTACAGGGGCAAAGCTTAAGAGGCGGAACGCCGGAGAGTTTTAACTGAAGCCTTGTATTGTTCATCAGGTCGTTATGTTCGTTCACCTGGTGGATTTTGCGGCCTGGATACTTGCTCTTTAGTTTGTCCGCAATTTCGCTGCAGGCGCACGGACCGACAATAAGTATTTCACCCGGCAGGTTCTCAAGATCGGCGTCTTCAAAACCTGAACCGTAAATCAAAGACCACCCGCCCCTACCGTTATAATCGTTATAAATCATTTCCTGTATTGCCTCTGTGTTCCCCCTGCAGCCTTCAATACAGGCCATTTTTTTACCGATAACAATACGGACGTCCGGGTTGAATTTTCTCAATAATGTGTAGGGGATTTTCTTGTCGAATCTTGAAAGAGGAATGCCTTTGACCTCTATCTTCTCAATGTCGCCTTCACCCAGACCTGCTTTTGCGCAGTGAGAAAGATGCAAAACTTCATCGATTGAATAACCTAATATCCTTGTGCCAACAACATCCACGGCGAGTGTGTCCTTGCCGCCGATAAGAATGTTGGTATCGAGCACAAGTTCCTTATTGAATGACAGGATGGGAATATGCCCGTGCGCGGTCGCCTTGACCCCTTCTATAATGCAGAAGTCCGGCCTTGTCATGGCATATAGGGCTGCGAGCCTTTTATGGAGTGTCCCGTGCGAATGCGCTGTCATCCGGTCAGGCGCCACAGGGAACCCCTGCTGATTTTTTACACCGAGCGTAACAACCGCCATAGAGTGTGTTTTCAGTTTGGGCATGCCGATATAAAAATTCTCGCCCCGGATTATTATTTCGTCATGAAGCCGTTTTGAAACACGGATTTTTGTGCCGTCATTAAGGTCAACCGTTACAATCTTTCCCTCATCCAGGTAAAGAGGTTCGGCACCGTATTTTTTACAGAGCTTCGCATAACCGATTATCTTATAGACAAGCCTTGTAAAATTGCCTCCGGTGCTGCCTTCCATGACCGATATGCGGTTATAGCCGTTATCGTTCAGATAGCCGAGCATAGCGTCCATCACATCTATATCGGTATAGGCAAAAGGCGTGAAATGAACTGCATTGGGCTTGATGTAAACCCTGCCGCCGTTCTTCGGGATGACCTTGCCTATTCCTCCGAAAGCGCCGAATATTTCATCGAGGCAAGCACTGATCCCTTTTGTCGTATCTGCTATTACTACCTGTGTCATATAATTCCCCTTCTTCAAGGCACTCCAACCTCCTTTATTCTGCCCCCGGCACCTTTCGCCTGGAGTGATATCCGATGCTTCAACGCACAAATCCGAAGTAACCAAACAAGAGTCCGAGTGAGAGCGTAACATAAGGATAAATCTTCAGGGCTCTTTCTGTAATAAATAGTTCGGACAAACGCTGAATGAATTTTGGAAAGGCTATTATGAGGAAGCCTTTTATGAGGGATAGCCAGCCTGTGATCGTTATCAGAACAGTCCAGTCTCTCCCCCAGAGATTGTGATAGTGCACGATCAGGAATCCGACGATAACGGCCATGAATCCCATCATGTAGGTCAGAGCAGAGTTCTTGTACATATCGTCTGCAAGCCTGCGATAATAATC
>JAHJJB010000229.1 GCA_018823005.1 Pseudomonadota bacterium
ACTCATAAATCTTGGAGACTTCCCTTTCACTGATAACGTCCCTTAACCCAACCGACTCAACGTTCCATGTCGGAATCATTATAACCATGCTGTTTTCAAGAACCTTGATTATATAAAATTCATGCTTTTCACCGTTTACTGTCTTGTTTTCTATTGCTTCTATCCGGCCAACTCCGTGAGCCGGATACACGGCAAGATCACCTACACGGAATTCACGCACTTCTTTCCTGATTACCTGTACCTTAACCTGTTTACCGTTTAGTTTTGCACTCATATTTTTTATCGCCGGTACTTCATCATCTAAAGATTATTAAAAAATCTTAAATTCCTCTATCAACGGGAATATATCTAACACACTTTTCACGAACAAGCAAACAAAAAAGGATTAGCGCCACCGGACAACGCCAATCCTTTATTATTATTGAGATTAAGAACAACAGACTGCATAAGCAAAGGGATAATAGGTAACGCCATGACTTTTAAAGTTATGGTCTTGTTTTCTCGTTAAACCTGTTCATTCCTTCGGTAATTCCATTACAAAGGATCTTAACAACTGCATCACGGGCTCTTTTAATAATCTGGTCAAGCGCTTCCTTTTCATTATTACTGAATCTTCCAAGAACATGATCTGAAGTGCTTATCCCGGTTTCGGAACGCCCGACACCTATGCGAAGCCTTGGAATATATTCTCCGCCAAAGGCATCTATTATTGATTTGATACCTTTGTGACCGCCATACCCGCCCTTCTCATTTATTTTTAATCTTCCAAATGCAAGATCTACATCATCATAAATGATCAGCATGTTCTCGCATAATATTTTGTAATAACTGGATAAGTTTTGAATTGGAGGACCGCTTCGGTTCATAAAAGCCATGGGTTTAGCCAGAATAACCTCAATACCTTCAATTACTCCGCGTCCATATGAAGTATCGAACTTCTTTTTCTCAACCGGGATCGAAAATTCGCCTGAAAGAGCATCTACCACCATAAACCCGATATTATGACGGGTTTGAGCATAGACATCCCCCGGATTTCCCAATCCGGCAACAAGCCGGATATTTTTTTCTGACATAGAATTATTATTTTTCCGGCAAATTCATCATTCTTTTTCGCCGGCTTTCGATTCTTCCTTGGCCGGGGCGGCTTCTTCCTCAACCTCTTCTTCGGAAACCTTTTCTTCAGCCTTTGTTGCGAGGATAGTAACTACCGTATAGTTCACATCAGCAGCTATTTCAACACCTTCAGGAAGCACTATATCACGAACATGGACAGCATCGCCGACATCAAGTTCTGTTATATCAATCTCGATTGACTTCGGTATTCCCAGAGGCAGACATAATACTTCGATTTCCCTGCTTATTACCTGGAGCATACCCCCAAAATCAATCCCTTTTGCAATCCCTTGAGTCACAACAGGAACCTTCACCCTGATTTTTCTGTCCATAGCAATTTCATAGAAATCAACATGCAAATATTTCCGTGATACAGGATGGATTTGCAATTCCTTGATCATAGCGGTTCGGGTAGATACATCGCCGTTTTGAATCTCAAGGCTTAAAATAGCCTGCCCGACATTTGTCTTTTTTAATATATTCTCCAGATCCTTAACGGAAACCGATAGTAAAACAGATTCCTTTCCAGGGCCATATATAACGGCAGGGACTTCTCCTCCCCTTCGCAATACTCTGGCCGGGCTGTTGCCGACAGATTTTCTTACTTTTGCTTTAAGCTGTATTGACTCCAAGAGTTATTCCTCCTTGATATACATATTATGAACTTGAATATTGATTAGTGTCCATCAGGAAACTAATTATCTATACAAACAGAGAGGTCACCGAATCGCCTCTGTAGCTGCGGATTATTGCCTCCCCGACCAGTTTCGATATTGATAATACCTTGAATTTATCGCATTGAGATGCTTCTTTACTTAAAGGTATTGTATCAGTAACAACCATGCTTTTTAAAGCTGAATCCTTAATTCTCTGTATTGCCGCACCGGACAAAACTGCATGCGAGCAGCATGCATGAACCTCTTTTGCACCATTTTCAACAAGAGCACCCGATGCCTCCGTAAGAGTGCCGGCCGTATCAACCATGTCATCAAGTATTACAGCGATCTTTCCTCGGACATCACCAATTACTGACATCGCCTTCGCCTTGTTGGGAGCCTCTCTGCGCTTATCAATAATAGCCAGATCACAGTTTAAGCGTTTAGCATAAGCCCTTGCACGCTCTGCTCCTCCAGCATCCGGAGAAATTATCACAAGATTATCTCTGAAACTCGCCATGATATATTCAATCAGAACAGGGGCAGCAAACAAATTATCAACGGGAATATTAAAAAAACCCTGAATCTGTCCCGCATGCAAATCCATTGTAATAACCCTGGTTGTTCCGGCGATGGTTAGAAGGTCTGCAACCAGTTTTGCGCTTATAGGAACACGGGGCGCCACTTTCTTGTCCTGCCGGGAATAGCCGTAATAAGGTATAACCGCGGTTATTCTTCTTGTTGAAGAGCGTTTGAAAGCGTCAATCATAAGCAGCAACTCAACAAGATTGTCATTCACAGGATAACAAGTTGATTGTATTATAAAAACATCCTTTGACCTGACGTTCTCATTTATTTCAATCTGTATCTCCCCGTCGCTGAAGGTCTTGACCTTGGCCCCTCCCAGCGGCACTTGAAGATAATTACAGATTTTACTTGATAGCCCGGGATTTGAGTTTCCGGAAAAAATCACATAATCACTCATTTTATCCACGCATATTAGTTTATTTTAGTTCTATAGTAAATGTCATAAATATGTTCCGTTTGGGTATGGGTGCGTATGCGAACCGCAGGAACCGCTATTATAAACAGATCCTATTCCCTACGGTCGAAGCTACCCGCTGCTTGCAGTGGGTAGCTTCAATAATGACCTGCC
>JAHJJB010000230.1 GCA_018823005.1 Pseudomonadota bacterium
AGTCATATCGGATTTTCTTCCGAATTGTCTCATGTGGTTTATTATCTTTGTCGCCCGGTCAACGTGGCTGTCTATCTCTTCGGCGATCGTGAGAAGAATATCATCGGGAATGGTCTCTTTTTTCCCGATTTTTTTCATTAGGAAACTGCTTGCAGTTTTCATTACGGTAAGGGGCTGGTTGAGTTCGTGCGCGACGCCGGTTGCCATTTCACCGAGGGTAGCCATCTTGCTTGCCTGTATGAGCTGCTGTTCCGCTTCAAGCCTTTTTGTGATGTCACTCGTTGTAACCAGAAAAACCTTCTGCCCGGGATATTCCGATGGAGAGATCCTTATGTTTACAAAAACTACCTTTCCGTCCTTTCTTATATGTTTTACCTGGTTTAATTCCGAGTAGGCCCTCATCTTGAATGCGTATTTTTCTCTTTCTTCTTTCCTGAACATATCAAGGAAAGATAGATTTATGATTTCATTTGGTTCGAAACCATAAACAGTTGTTACGCTTTCATTGCAGTCGAGTATATCGAGGCTGTCCATATCAAGTACGAAGACGGGGTTTGGTATGTTGTTGAATATATCGTGATACTTCTTCTCCGATTTTATAAATTTTTCTTCGAGATTCTTCCTGATTGTTATATCAAGATTCATCTCCATTGTGGCGATTATTTCGCCCTTTGAATTTTTTATCGGAGAGGTGTTTACAATCCAGTGTGTAAGTGTTCCGTCCTTGTTGTAGCCGGTCTCTTCGCTGTAGTGGGATTTGCCGTCTAAAAATGTTTTTTCAACCGGGCAGTTGATGCATTTTTCATTCCGTCCTTTATAGACCTTATAACAGTAATCCCCGGGTTTCGGCGCGAATTTGTCGGCGAATTCCCTGTTGTACTGGATAAGTTTGTAATCCCTGTCCTGAACAGTTATTATGCACGGCACGAGTTCAAAAAGATTCTGGTATTCATCTCTTTGCCTGTTCAGTTCGGCCTGGTTTTCACCTATTTCCTTACCCATATGATTGATGGCTGAGGCAAGCTGGCCCATTTCATCATCCTGTCCGATTTCAACCTTGAGGCCGTAATTGCCTTTTGCAATCTGTTTTGTCCCTTCAATCAGCCTTTTTACGGGTCTGTTTATAAATCTTAAGACAAAAACAAATATTATGGCCGAACTTAAGATGAAAACAAAAAGGGCGAGGGCGGTTATTCCTTTTTGCGTAATGAGTATCTCCTTGTCTGTTCCCTCAAGGGAAACAACAACATCAAGCGCCCCGAGGATTTTTTTATCCGGAGGATGAACGTGGCAACTGTCAGTCGAGCAGCTTGGTTCATTTTCAATGGGGCTTATTATACCAAGCAGGCGATAGCCATCATTGGAATAAATAATGCGGGTTCTTTCATCAAGGCTTATAGAGACCTGCGGCGGATCTGATCTGTGGCATATATAGCAAGCTTCATCTTTAATATTTGTTTTGGAATCTATTTCTGAAGCACTATTTGAATATATTATCTGTCCTTCTTTGTTGTAAAGGCGGATATTTTTTATTGCAGGCTGTTTCCCGATATTGTTTATGATCTGGTTGATGTCATCCCTTGAGTTGAGCATCATGGCATAATGGGTTCCGAGCTTGATGGTGTTGCTCAATCTGTCGGTTTCTTCAATTATGTTGCTTATGACTTTTTCTTTCAGGTATTTTATGTTGAAATATGCCCACGTTGACATGCTTATAAGCAGGATTAATCCTACTGAGAGGATGAGTTTTGAAACAAGGCTTTGGCGGATCCTGTTTAAATTGGTTTTTATCATTTTATAATCACCGTTTAAAATATTTGCTTGTTGTTAGGCATTTCAGTTTGTGCAAAATAGCTTAAAATCAGATTACGGTCAACCGCTTATATCGTCGCTTATATCGTCGGAATTTGAATCTTCCCGCTGCAAACCGCGTGGAATGCGCTCGTTGTTGCGGTTCAAGCATAATTTGCGTAATATTATTGACAAATTAACAGGTTATGCTATTCAAACCGAGGGTGCTCATGGAACTCGATAGGTTGTTATGAGAGGTTTATTTTAATGTGCCGTCAATTAATTTCTTTGTGTCAATTTCCGGAGGGTTAAGAGATGTCTTTAAAAGGAGTGAGAGTAATTTCGGCGACGGCGCTGGTTTTGTGCGCCGTTCTTTTCACGGGAAAGCCCTCTTTTGCATTATCGGCAAACGATGCAGCCCCACCGATAGCCCTTCGCGACAGCAGCGGAAAATATTTCTATTTAAGCGATTATACCGGTCCTTCCGCGAAGAAACCCGCAAAAGGCGTAATCGTAAACTTTTTCGCCTCAACCTGTGAGCCGTGCAAAAAAGAACTCCCGGCCTTGAATGCCCTTGTCGGGGAGTTTGATAAAAAGAATATCAGGGTTGTGATAATAGGTTACAAAGAGGGATTTGACGGTTTCATGGGCATGCTTGAAGATCTGAAAGTGGCTAAGCCCCTGATCCTGAGCGACCCATACGGAAAGGCAGGAAAAGAATACGGCGTTTACGGCCTGCCCATGACGGTATTTATAGGAGCCGACGGAAAAGTGAAAGATGTAGTCAGAGGCGAACTGACAGGAAAGGTGCTTAAGGAAAAGGCGGGAAAATTCTTCAGATGAGGCTTTGAGAATGAAGAGGGTGATAAAAGCTTTTTATATTTTACTGTCAGTTATTTTTGTCATGCCCGGAGCCTTGGCCTCCGATAAAACGAACAAGCCCGTAATAAAGACGGTTGACAATTACATAGCCGTATTCGACTTTGAAGTCACAACCGGAGATAAGGGCATTTCCCGACCGCTCACAGAGAGTGTAAGGCGAGAGATTGTCTTGTCTGGCCAGTATGATGTTATAGACCGGGGTAATATGAACAAAATACTCGGTGAACAGAAATTCCAGTTGTCAGGCTGCGTTGCTCAGGAGTGCATTGTCGATGCAGGCCAGCTCCTCGGTGTGGGAAAGATAATAAGCGGTACTGTGAGCATAGTAGGAAAGACATATTATCTGACGCTTTCGTTAATAAGCGTTAAAACGGGGAAGATAGAGAATATTGCCGAAGATACATGCAGGTGCGAAGTTGACGAACTTCTGGGATCAACAAAAAGGCTTGCAAAAAAACTTCTCGGTGAACAGGTTGAGCAGCCAACGGCAGCAGCCGAATCAGCAGCCAGAGCTAAAGCCGAAGAGACAGAAAGAGCTAAAGCAGAGCAAATAGCCAAGGCCAGGGCAGAAGCTGAAGCAGCAGCAAGAACCGAGGCGGCGGTCAGGGCAAAGGCCGAAGAAGCGGAAAGGGCTAAAGCAGCGCAAACAGCCAAGGCCAGGGCGGAAGCCGAAGCAGCGGCAAGGGTTGAGGCGGAAGCAAGAGCGAAGGCCGAGGAAGCGGAAAGGATCAAAGCCGCGCAAATAGCCAAGGCCAGGGCGGAAGCCGAAGCAGCAGCAAGAACCGAGGC
>JAHJJB010000231.1 GCA_018823005.1 Pseudomonadota bacterium
AATGATGTATAGATATATAATAATTTGTATCATAAAACGATGTAAATAACAATAAAAAAATGTTCACTGTCCTGAACTCTATACCCTATTTTTACTTTCACTTACACCTTGGACCTTGGACCTTGAACCTTGAACCTTGCCCCTGAACCCTAACCCCTATACCCTTGATTTCATGCAACCCTACTACATAATCAAATCATTCATTCCGCGATGGGCTCAGATTTATATCCGGCGGCAGATTTTAATGAGAAAGCGCCTCCGGTATAAAGATGTCTGGCCGATTGATCATAAGGCCGCAAAACCTCCTGAGGGGTGGACTGGGTGGCCGGACGGGAAAAAATTCGCACTTGTCCTGACGCATGATGTCGAAAATGAGAAAGGACACAACAATTCACGCAGGCTTGCGGAAATAGAGGAAAGCCTTGGTTTCAGGTCTTCTTTCAATTTTGTTGCAAAGGATTATCCTGTTTCTGCAGAACTGCGCCAATACCTTACCGACCGTAAATTTGAAGTCGGCATACACGGCCTGCATCACGATAAAAACCCGTTCCAGTCCAGAACGCTCTTTGAAAAGCAGGCTGTTGAAATAAACCGCTATATTAAGGAATGGGGTGTCGCAGGCTTTCGCTGCCCGAGCATGTATCACGACCTTGAAATGATTCACTTTCTGGACATTGAATATGATGCCTCCACATTTGATACCGACCCTTTTGAACCTCAACCGGATGGTATGGGAACAATCTTTCCCTTTATGGTTCCCGGAAATGAGCGGCAAAACGGTTATGTCGAGCTCCCGTATACCCTCCCTCAGGATTTTCTGCTCTTTATTCTCATGCGTGAGCAAAACATAGAGATATGGAAGAAGAAACTCGACTGGATTGCAGAAAATGGCGGCATGGCCCTCTTCATTACCCATCCGAACTATATGAGTTTTGATGAAAGGCTCCATTACGAAGAATATACTGTACGGTATTATACCGAATTTCTTGAATATATTAAATACAAATATGAAGGGCAATACTGGCACGCACTCCCGAGAGATGTGTCCCGTTTCTGGACCGGCAAATACAAACCAACAACCTTGTCCGTCGCCACTGAACCCTCGTCACTCATCACTCGTAACTCGTTACTTGCCCCTAAACCCTATACCCTATACCCTATCTCCTTAATCGATCCGGTCAAGGATCCACGCTGGGACAACTTTGTGGAAAGTCATCCCTTTGGATTGATTTGCCATCTTTCAGGCTGGAAGCAGGTTCTAGAAGAAAGCTTTCCACACATGAAAGGCCACTATCTGGCTCTGTTGAATCACGAAGATAATTCGATTAAGGCGGCTCTGCCGGTCTTTGAAGTAAAAAGCATCCTTACCGGAAACAGGCTGGTAAGTATCCCCTTTGCGACCAATTGCGATCCCCTTATCTCTTCTGAAGAAGACATGAGAGCTCTTCTTGACGCGGCAATCAATTTGTCGATAAAGTTAAGATGTTCTAATATTGAAATAAGGACTCTCGCATCCATGCCACTTATTCAGGACGGAAGGATAGAAAGTTTAGTTTACAATAAGAGCCATCAACTTTCATTGGAAGCTAGCCCCGAAGAGTTGATAAAAAAATTTCAGAATAAATTAAGGCAGCAGATCAATAAATCAATGAGAAGCGGCCTAAAGCTGCAACTGGCTGAAAACGAAGCAGATCTTAGTGAATTTTACAATCTTTATGTGAAATCAAGAAAGCGGTTGGGTCTACCTCCTCAGCCATATCTTTTTTTTAAACTACTCTGGGAAAAATTTTCTTCGTCCGGACGTATCAGGCTGCTTTGTGCAATGTATAAAGGGCAGCTTGCTGCCGGCCTGATGATATTCAGGTTCAGAAACCGCTGCTCATGCGAATATCTGGCATCGGAAGAAAGCTTTAAAAATTTAAATATAAATCATTTTGTTTTCTGGGAAGCAATAAAACTTGCCTGTTCTGAAGGGTATAAAATATTTGATTTCGGCAGAACCGGAATAAATAATGAGGGACTGATGACTTTCAAAAGCCATTGGGGGACAAGCGTTATGGACCTGCCACAATTTTATTATCCGGGAAATATATGCTCAGATTTAAATTGTCCGGAGGAAACTTTTTCCTATAAGCTTATAAGACAGATAAGTAAAAATGTTCCCGACCCTGTATTTCAGTATATGGGGAATTTTCTGTACAAGCATCTGGGATAATAAGAGGGTTGAGGGGCTAGGGTCGAGGGTTTAAGGTCAAGGGAAAAGGGTAGGGTTCAAGGAGTCGAGGATTCAAGGGCTCAAGTGGAAAAAATTTTTAGACAGGATTAACAGGATGGGCAGGATAATGCCTGCCCGCCTGAGGCTGGACAGGCATTATCCAATCGCCTTCGGCGATCTGATCTGTGCAGTTCACCCATTTACGATAAACTAACTTCGAAGTACGGCTTTTCAAAACGAAATATCAATCGGAAGCGGACAAACTGATCTGTAATTGCTGGGCGGAGTGAACCGGAAGAAGGAGTGAAAGTTTACATAAAAGTATTTGAACCGAAACATTGAGAGGTGTCGAAATGAATGAATATATACAAATAGATCATTTAATATGCGGTGGCAAACCTGTAATACGTGGCACAAGAATTATGGTAAGAAACATATTAGGAATGATTGCAGGCGGTTACACCGTTGATAAAATTGTTGAGACATATCCTGAACTTACAGAGGATATTATTCGTGGTGTACTTCAATACGCCGCAGAAGTGATTGATGAAGAGCAGGTGTTTGCCCATGCATGAAGTGCAATTATGCATTCTTCTTGATCAGAATGTGCCTATTGCGGTTTCTGTATAGCTGAGAGAACAATATCCTCATTGGCTTATTTATCATGTCAATGATTTAGGATTTCAAGGTAAACCAGATAGTTTTTTATATAAATGGGCGCAGGAGCACTTTGCAATAGTTATAACCTATGATGAGGACTTTGCAGATTCACGGATGTATTCTCTTGGAAAACACCATGGGGTAATCCGGCTAAGAGTATGGCCTACCACTATTGAAAAGACTAAAGAAGCAATAACACGCCTACTGAGCCAAGTCCAGGAAAAGGACTTATCTAACAGTCTGATTATCATTGATAATCATAAAATCAGAGTAAGAAAAATTTAATTCACCAATTTGTGCAGTTCACCCATTTACGATAAACTAACTTCGATGTATGGCTCCTCAAAGCGGATGCATGCTTCGGGCCGCTCATCCGGAGCGGACCGAAAAACTTCATGTTAATCCTGTCAGATAGATTTTTGTTCTTGTAAAGGTCTTTAGACAGGATCAACAGGATGGACAGGAGTCAAAAAAATTATCTCACAAAGCCCGCAGAGAACACAAAGATAAATATCTTATTTTTCCCGTCGTTCGGAGTACTATATTCGATATTCGATGTACAATAATACGATAGCCTCAGCTTTTTAAGAATTTTCCCTAACTACTTGACTCTTGCACCTTTTGTTCTGTGTCTTCTTTGCACACTGCCTGCCCCATAAGTGATCTCATCTTATTGGGTGAAGGATAAAAATAATATCCTATTTTATATAGCGCTCACGTTTCACTTTGTACGAAAGGATTAAACCCATGAAAGTTTTTGAATACACTGCTGTGGTATGGAAAGAAACAGAAGGATATGTTTCTAAGTGTTCTGAGCTGGGCGTGGCCAGTTATGGTGCGTCTTTTAATCAGGCAGTCAGCAACTTGCGCGAAGCAGTTGAATTATATCTGGAAAACGCTAAGGAACTCGACCTGATTGAAGATGTGGAAGAGAGTCTGACATCAAAAGAAAAGTTTACCGCCCATTTAGAAGCAACGCTGCTGTGACAAAACTTCCGATTATTTCTTCAAAACAGGCGATAAGAGCTCTGAGGGCAGCAGGATTTGAGGATGCGCCCAGAAGGGGGAAAGGTAGCCATATTGCGTTGGTTAAGCGAGGTCCGGAGAAAACTAGGCTTGTCATAGTCCCGGACAGCAAAGCTTTACCGCGGGGTACTCTGCATGCCATTCTGGATCAAGCTGGAATTGACAAGCATGAATTTATAGAACTTTTAAAAAAGTAAAACATAGTTGGATATTCAGTCTTTCATGTATGATAAAAAATCTGAGACTCTGTACATTCTGCGAGAGACCAAATAATTATTTTCACCTAACCCCTTGATCCAAGACCCTAAACCCTAACTAGACCCTATTTTTTCCCGGAGGCAGCAAGCATGCAGAGCCGGAAAGTATCAGTAACAATTTGAACTTATAAAATAAATAAGAGGTGAAATCATGGTCCAAAAACCATTATTTGTCAGGGCTGAATGGGATGAAGATGCCCGTGTGTGGGTTGCCACTAGTGACGATGTCCCCGGTCTTGCTACTGAGGAGGGTACTTTGGAGGCGCTTATTGCAAAATTGAAAATATTGATTCCCGAGTTACTCGATGCAAATGGTATAGGACGAGAAGATGAAGTGCCAATGCTGTTTTAAAACAAGCAGGCTTACCAAAACATTTTTGAAGGTTTTCAGACAGGATCAACAGGCCCGCCCTGCCTCTTTTGGCGCTACTCATCGGTGGGATGCTCTTTACCGGATAAACCAGGTCTGGGCCAGGGATTGGCAGGATATTGCTAACCGGCCGGAAGCTGGACAGGCAATAGGCCGTTGGCCTGGGAAACCCATCACCCATCACCCATCACCCATTACTCCCTATTTTTTAGCGGCGCGTTTTTCGAGAATATCGACAGCA
>JAHJJB010000232.1 GCA_018823005.1 Pseudomonadota bacterium
AACAGATTCCTGTCAACCAGTTCACAAAGAATGTGCCCCAAAGTAATATGAACTTCCTGAATCCTGGCAGTTATGTCTGATTCAACGGCAAAAACCATTTCCGCACATGAAGCAAGCTTGCCGCCACGGCCTGTAAAGCCAATGGTAAACATCCCGGTTTCTTTTGCGGCATTTATTGCCTTTATTACATTTTTCGAATTTCCGCTGGTGCTTATGCCGATGGCAATATCACTTTTTTTCCCGAGGGCAATAACCTGTTTTGAAAATATGTCGTCAAAATCATAGTCATTCCCTATGCTCGTCAAAATCGATGTGTCGGTTGTAAGGGCTATAGCGGCGAGAGGCGGGCGTTCTATCACATATCTGTTAACAAATTCGGCGGCCATATGCTGGGCATCTGCTGCGCTCCCCCCGTTTCCGAAAATGAGTATCTTATGACCTGAAAGCAGAGAATCGGCCATTTTTTCGCCTCCCCTGATAATCAGATCGATATTCTTCTTTATGAAACTTTTTTTTAATTCTATGCTTTCATCAATAATACTATTAATTATGTCCCTCATGCGTTTTTTCTTTCGGCACGGATATTGTCAATATACTGGCCTGATTCACATCCAAGCTCTTCCGCTTTTTCAAATTCCTTCATGGCATCACCCAGAAGACCGTGCTTGTGATAAATTCTCCCGAGTCTTTGCCTGAAAAGCCCGTTTTCAGGAGATATTTCAACGCTCTGGCGACAAAAAGTCAGGGAAATATCATGGTTTTTACCCTTTTGCTCATAGAGCAATCCAAGGGAAGACAATGAAGCAGCATCGTTAGGATTAATCTTTATTGCTTTCTCATATGTCGCTTCAGCTTCATCTGCCATCCCTGTTGCCAAAAAAATTTCTCCGAGATAAAAGAGAGCAATGCTTGATTCAGGCCTTAACTTTAAAGCCTTTTCAAGATATATTTTCCCTTCTTCCGGTCTTCCCAATTCAAGAAGAATCTTTCCTGTCTGAAAATCTATTTCAAACAAATTTTCCCCGAGATTACCGGCTTTTATGAAGTGTTTGAGAGCTTTCTCTTTTTTCCCCATAAGCTGGTATGAAAGGCCGGCATTATACATGGGCATTATCTCTGCCGGCGAAAGTCTGATAGCCTCTTTAAATTCCTTGATGGCTTTTGAAAAATCCCCAAGAACAGCGTAGCAGACTCCAAGGCTGTTATGGACATTCACATCGGGCGGATCGAACTGAAGTGCTGTCATGAACTCTTTTATGGCGCCGTTTATATCTCCGTTCTGGTAAAGCTTGTCGCCACTGATATTAAGGCTCACAGCATCAAAAGTCACAATACTGCCCGGGCCAAAAAAATCGGCATGTTCAAGAGCTTTCCGGGCGTTTTCAATAATTTCATGTTTTTTGTAGCTGAAAGCCGGATATTCTGCCACACCTGATGTGACAGTTTCTTTTCCTATCTTCTCAAGATTCACTTTTATTTTGACGGCAAGGTTTAAGCATCCTTCAGAATTTTTATCAGGGAAATAACATCCGAACTCGAATAGATCCAGCTGGCCCCAAAATCCATTTTCGGATCTGCATACATCATCGATTGTCTTCGCAACTCCACTGATTATCCTGTCAGCCTGCTCCTTATCCTGCTCATTCTCCTGGCGGTTCATATTGTCAATACGCATTATGATTGCGCCAAATACGTGGTAAGAATTAAGAAACTTCAGGGCGTATTCTGAAAAAGCATCTCCGTCCAGCATGCCGGGAAAGAGCTTGTTCAATACGCCCTTTCCCCTGCCGTCTTTCTTTTTGCCATAAATTTTACCCAATGGCCCAAGTTCCGCTTTTGAAAGCAAAAATTCCTTCGAGCTGCTGCGGTTTTGAAATAAAAGATTTTTATCCTGGCCTTTAGTCTGCTCCATTATTGGTTCCTGTTTAGAACATTGTTTAAAGCGTTTTTAATTGCAGAAAGTTCCTCTTCCTGAACTGTCCTCAAATCCATAAGAAAGTAATCATCTTCAATCCTGCCTATTACAGGCGGCATGTTTTCGCGCATCTTTCTTTCAAGTGAGTTTGCGGAAACACCTTCGATTTTGACCGCAATGCATCTGCTGGGAAGATCAAGAAGCGGGAGTGAGCCGCCCCCGGCTTTTGAACATCTGTCTGCAAGCGTTATGGAAAGGGCAGGATTGTTTATTTTTGAAAGTAATTTATAAAGTTTATCGGCCCGTTTTTTTATTAATTCGATAGGAATCGTCAGCATGCGAAGAGTGGGTATAAGATGCACCGCTTTTTCAGGATTTCTGTAAAGCCTGAGCGTACTTTCAAGGGCGGCAAGCGTAAGTTTATCTATCCGAAGGGCTCTGGTTATGGGATTCTTCTTTATGCTGTCCAGAACATCCTTCTTCCCCACTATTATCCCGGCCTGGGGACCGCCGAGCAATTTGTCTCCGCTGAAAGTCACAACATCCGCTCCCGCGGACACGGATTCCTGGACGGTTGGCTCCTTCGAAAGGCCGTATTTTGAAAAATCGATGAAAGTTCCGCTTCCCAGATCCTCCATGACAGGAATCCGGTATTTTGAACCGAGTTCGACAAGCTCCTTAAGAGTCACGCTGGCTGTAAATCCCACAACGCAGTAATTGCTGGCGTGGACTTTCAGCAGTAGGCCGGTATCGTTATCAATTGCTGCCATATAATCCTTAAGGTGGGTCCGGTTCGTCGTGCCGACCTCCTTTAATATCGAACCGCTTTTTGCCATGACATCGGGGATCCTGAACGAGCCGCCTATTTCTACCAGCTCACCTCTTGAAACAATCACTTTTCTGTTCCTCGCGATTGTCTCGAGACATAAAAGAACTGCACCGGCATTGTTGTTTACTACCATGGCGGCTTCGGCGCCGCTTATTTCACACAGAAGCTCCGCGACACAACTGTATCTTGAACCCCGCTCTCCTTTTGACAAATCAAACTCAAGGTTTGAATAGCCTGTCGCAATTGCAAGAAGATTCTCTGCAGCACAAGAGGCCAGTACGGAACGTCCGAGGTTAGTATGAACAACAACGCCTGTTGCATTAATGGTGCGCATCAGATTGGGCGTCATGGCTTTTTTAACTGTTTCTTTTATCTTCTCAAAAACGGACAGATCGGCGAGATCTTTTTCTTCAATAGACTTATTCTCATCAAGGATTGCAGCCCTAAAATTTTCAACGACTCTTCTTGCGGATTGAACAAGCACAGATTTCGGAACGTATTCAAAGGAGGGTTCTGCTTTTGAAAGTTCAAGAATATGGTCTATGCCGGGAAGCATTCGCAAAAGAGTCTGCTGTTTTTCATTCAGTTCCATATTAAAAATTCCGGTTACTCGAAACGCTGTGCGTTTCTTAAGTCTCTGGTTTATGGTTTCTGGTTCGTTGTTCGATCCACTATCTACGATTCATGATTCACGATTCACCATTTACTATTTTATTTCATATCATTTTAAACTTAATTAATTCAACATATTTCTTCATATTTGCAGATACCGGAAAAAATAATTTATCTTCATGAAAAACATATTATGTGGTATATGTCCCAAAACTTGGTTCCTGTTTGTTTAACAGGCTGAAGGTGGATAGGCTGAAGGCTATTAGTTACTTCAGCCTCCGGCCTTCACTCTTAACCCTGAAGAATGATTTATGAAAAACATACTTGTCACCGGAGGCTGCGGATTCATCGGGTCAAATTTTATCCGCTACCTGTTAGATGAAACAAATTTCGAAGGACGCATCATAAATGCCGACAAGCTGACATATGCCGGCAATGTTGAAAGCCTTGCAGGAATAGGCGAAGCTTTTCCCGGACGTTATCACTTCGTAAAGGCCGATATTTGTGACCTTTCAGCAATGGCCGGAATATTTGAGACATATGAAATTGATACGATATGCCATTTTGCAGCTGAATCACATGTTGACAGGTCGATAATGAAACCGGATGCCTTTATCTATTCAAATATAGTTGGTACATTCAGGCTTCTTGAGCTTGCAAGATCATGCAGCAATAAACTTGTTCTTTTTCACCATGTGAGCACAGACGAGGTTTTCGGCTCGCTCGGCGAAACAGGATTGTTTACGGAAAGCACGCCTTATAATCCAAGCAGTCCTTATTCGGCTTCCAAGGCGGCATCGGATCATCTTGTGAGGTCATATTTCACCACATATGGGCTCCCGGTTACAATATCCAATTGCTCAAACAACTACGGGCCATACCAGTTTCCGGAAAAACTGATCCCCCTGATGATTTTAAACGCCATCGAGAAAAAACCCCTTCCCGTATATGGCGAAGGAACCAATATACGCGACTGGCTTTATGTAAAAGATCATTGCAGTGCTGTATGGACAATAATGAAAAACGGCCGCAGGGGTGAAACATATAATATCGGGGGCGAATGCGAAAAACGCAACATTGATGTTGTCAGAATGGTATGCGATCTTGTTGACGAAATGCTCCCGGGTTCCAAAGGAAAACCCCGGAGAGATCTTGTAGCTTTCGTAAAAGACAGGCCGGGCCATGATCTTAGATATGCAATGGATTTTGGAAAGCTCAAAAGAGAGACGGGATGGGCTCCTGCTGAAACTTTTGAAACCGGGATAGAAAAGACCATAAAGTGGTACCTTGAAAACGGTATGTGGGTAAAAAGGGTCAGAAGCGGCGAATACATGAACTGGATGAAACAACAGTATGAAAACCGGCAATAACTTTTTGGAGGACTGAATATGAAGCACGCAAAGGATTATATTATATTTTCACTCGATGTTTCATCTGTCAGAGATGCCCGGCATTATATCGGTCTTCTTTCAGAACATGTGGGCATGTTCAAGGTTGGGCTTGAACTTTTCATACGATCGGGACCTGAAGTAATAAAAATGATAAAAGATTTAAGCCCGGCCGGAATTTTCCTTGACCTTAAACTTCATGATATCCCTGCAACAGTGAGGCGGGCCATGGCAAGCATCGCTGAACTGGGGGTAAACCTGACAACGGTTCACTGCGGAGAAGCAAGAGAAATGCTCAAAGCGGCCGTTATCGGCAGCAACAGGGAGGTTGGAGTTCTCGGAGTAACCCTGTTAACGAGCATATCGGCCTATGATATCCAAAAAGCCGGGTTCGAAGAGCAATACTCCGCAGATATTTCAAAACTTGTTCTGAAAAAAGCCGAAATGGCAAAGAATGAGGGCTGCACGGGAGTTATCTGTTCCGGGCTTGAAGTAAAGATGATAAAGAATGCCTTTGGGAAAGAGTTCCTTGCCGTCACACCCGGTATAAGACCTGCCTGGAGTCTGGAACAAAAGGACGACCAGAAGCGCGTCACATCACCTGCTTCTGCAATAATAAACGGATCTGATTACCTGGTCATTGGTAGGCCGATAAGGGATGCAAAGGATCCGGTCTCTGCAGCGGTCATGACGGCAGAGGAGATCGAATCCGCGTTAAAATAGAAGGAAGAGCACAGGATTCCGGCTTTTTACAAAGCTGTCAAAGTTGGAGGAGCCTGTAGATTGTCATACACAGAATAGCGACTCCGATTACAAGTGAAAGTATGATCTGGTCGGTGCTGAATTTCATGATAATATACAGTGAACAGTCATTAGTGAAAAATGAATAGTCAAAGCTGAATAGTTGTTACTTTTTTGCCACTCGCGCCTTCGAATCCTCGGCCCATCCTATTCACTGTTCACTGTTCACTCTTCACTCTTATTATTCTTTATCCAGTCCGAATTCGGTGTGGAGAACTCTGACTGCAAGCTCGGCATATTTTTCCTCGACTACGCAGGATATCCTTATTTCAGATGTGCTGATCAGCATTATATTGATATTTTCCTTTGCCAGAGCTGAAAACATCCTTGCTGCAACACCGGAATGATTCTTCATTCCAACACCGGTAACGGAAACCTTCGCTACGTTTTCGTCTCCAATAACGGCTTCCGCGCCGATCTCCCCGGCAACTTTTTTTTCAATTTCAAGCGCTTTTTTATAATCCGATTTCGGAACAGTAAAGGTAAGATCGGTCATTCCTTCCGCCCGGGTGTTTTGAATAATCATATCAACCAGTATTCCGGCATCGGCAACAGGAGTAAATATTTTTGCTGCAATTCCGGGCTGATCCGGGACTTTTTTCAATGTTATGCGGGCTTCATTTTTGCTGTGAGTTACGCCGGAGACCACAAGGCGTTCCATATCTGAATTTTCATTAACAACCATGGTTCCCTCCTCAAGAGAAAATGATGACCTGAGATGAACAGGAACATCATATTTTTTTGCGAATTCAACGGATCTTATCTGAAGAACCTTAGCGCCAAGGCTCGACATTTCAAGCATCTCGTCATAGGAAATCCTATCAAGTTTTCTTGCCTTTTTGCATATATTTGGATCAGCCGTGAATACCCCGTCCACGTCGGTGTAAATTTCGCACATATCCGCTTTGATGGCTGCGGCTATCGCAACCGCAGAAGTATCCGATCCTCCGCGCCCGAGAGTTGTGAGATTTCCATTCTGATCACTTCCCTGAAAACCCGGGATAATAACTATCATTTTCTCATCAAGAAGTTCCTTTATTCGTCTGGCTCCGATTCCTGCAATCCTTGCATTTCCGAAATCACTGTCCGTCAATATCTCAGCCTGGTATCCTAGAAGCGATATGGCAGAGTAGTTCATGCCTTTTAACATCATTGCAAGGAGAGCGACTGTGGTCTGTTCTCCGGTAGTAAGCAGAACGTCCAGTTCCCGCTTGTCAGGAGCATAGGCAACCTGGTTTGCCATTTTAATAAGAGCGTCTGTTACCCCGGACATCGCCGAAAGAACTACAACTACTTTATTCCCTTCATCGAATGTTTTTGAAACACGCATCGCGACATTTCGGATCCGGTCAATATCGGCAACCGATGTTCCCCCATATTTCTGAACAATCAAGCTCATCTCTTTTTCCTATCTGTTAACAGTAAATAGTGAACAGTGAATAGTGAATGGTCAGAAGCCAGTAACCGGAAGTCAGAATTCAGGAAAAAGATCACTCGTACCCTTGAACCCCCGAACCCTTAAATCCTTCTGTTCACTATTCACTTTTTAAAGCTCCCTTATCAGTTCTGCGGCTTTCTCGCCATTTGCCGTTATGCGTATTTCTCTCGTATCGTCACCGGCAAATTCAAAGTGAATCGACAGGAAATCCGCCCCAAGATCATTTATTACAAAGTCCGGCCATTCAATAGCAAAGATTCCGAATCTGTCAAGTATTTCGTAAAGGCCCGTCTCTTCGATTTCATCCTTACATCTGATACGGTAAAGATCAATATGAAAAAGGGGAATACGCCCGGGATATTCATGAATAATTGAATAAGTCGGGCTTGTAATATAATAGTTATTCGGAACATCAAGCCCTCTTGCAAGTCCCTGAACAAATGATGTCTTTCCGCTCCCGAGTGATCCTGACAAACCTATTGCAAGTTTCGCACCGAGGTTTTTGCCGATTTTTTCACCCAGGGACTGTGTCTCTTTCAGGGACTTAGCCGTTATATCCAGAGTTATAGAGTGGCTCTCCATATTACATGAGTCCGTCTTTATTTAAACCCTGCGGAATTTTTTCCTGCAAGAGCCCTTATCTGTAAAGGTATAGCCCTTGTTAGATCGGATGCAAGGAAACCAAAGGGCCCTGTCTTTTCTGCAAGATAGTCGGCTGCTGCACCGTGCAGATATACTCCCGTATGAGTAGCCTCTTCCTCTGTATAACCCTGTGCAATAAAGCCCGCAATAATCCCTGTTAATACATCTCCCATTCCGCCTGATGCCATTCCTGAGTTCCCAGTGGGATTAATAAAGACCCTCCCATCGGGATGAGCTATTACAGTTCCTGCCCCCTTAAGTACCAGGTGAACATTGAATTCCCGGGCAAAATCCCGGGCACAGGCAACCCGGTTCTGCTGAACTGCTGCAATTTCAATCCCTGCAAGCCTTGACATTTCACCGGGATGCGGAGTCAAAACAGCCGGAGCCTTAAGTTTTTTAAGCAACCGGGTTTCTCCAGCCAGCAGGTTTAAACCGTCCGCATCCAGAACAACGGGGATTTTCAACTCAAGAAGAATTTTTATAACCAGGCTTTTTGTCGAAGGGTCAGTTCCAAGACCCGGGCCCATGGCAAGGCATTTCTTTCCGGCAAGATTATGCATTATGGCGTCAAATGACGATTCGGAAAGAAATCCTTCACTGTTTTCAGGTAGAGGACAAGTCATGGCTTCAAGAAACATCGATTCGATTACAGGGTTCAAACTTTTTGGAACTCCGATGGTCACAAGACCGGCCCCCGCTCTCATGGCCGCTGTTGCAGTCATAACGGCGGCACCGGTTTTTCCGGGGGAACCCGAAATTATGAAAAGATGGCCTGCACTCCCCTTGTGTGCATCTTTCGCCCTCGGTTTTAGGTATAAAGAACTGATTCTTTCACATGTAATCAGGTTCTGTTTTGGCCTGACTTTATCGGCAATAAAGGCCGGTATACCTATATCGATGATTTCAATTTCACCCGAATAATCGGCCCCTGGATAAAGGTAATGACCTGCCTTGGCGTATCCAAATGTTGTGGTTGCACCGGCGCGGATGCACTCCCCGCGAACTTGGCCTGTATCTGAATCAATTCCTGAAGGAATATCAACCGCCAGAACATGTTTATTCAGGCCGTTAATAAAAATCATGATCTCCTTAATATACCCTCCGACATCTGATTTCAGACCAGTTCCGAATATTGCGTCCACCCATATATCTCTGTGGCGCATCGAAACCCGGTTGGAATGAAAGGTTTTATTGTCCGGTATTTCAATAACCGGAATTCCAAGCGGATAAAGCATCTCAAGATTTGCCAAAGCGTCGCCCTTGACAAGTGAAGTTTTAGACAGCAGATATACAATTACATCAATCCCTTTCTGGACAAGGCATCGTGCAATCACAAATCCATCCCCGCCATTATTCCCGCGTCCCGCTAAAACTCCTACTGTTTTCCCGGCAATATCTCCAAATCTCCTGATTAATGTTTGTGCAGCCCCCCTCCCCGCATTTTCCATAAGTATTCTTCCGGGAAGGCCGAAATCAATGGTTCTTTTATCCAAGCCCCGCATTTCATCCGCTGTTACAATGTACATTTTCTGGTTCCTGGTCTCTGGTTCCTTGTCTCTGGTTTCTGGTCTCTGGTTTTCTGTTTTGTGTGACAGGTGGTAAGTTTCTATTCACTATTCATAGCTGTTTTATAAGAGCTATCATCTCTCTTACGGCCCTTTCCATACCGACTAAAACAGCTCTTGATACTATGCTGTGGCCAATACTGAATTCCCTTATCTCGCCAAGTCCTCTGAAAGACTGTATTGTCTGGTAGCACAATCCATGACCGGCATTGACCCCCATTTTAAGCCTGTACGCCAGTTTTGCAGCATCCTCTATTTTAGAAAAGGCTCTTTCTCTTTTTTTGCCTGTTTTCGCATCGCAAAATCCGCCTGTATGGATTTCAACCATCGAAGCGCGGATCTTATGGGCAAGCTTTACCTGCTCCGGATCAGGATCTATGAAAATACTCACAGGAATATCGGCATCCTGGAGTGTAGCCACTGTTTCAGCAATGGAACTGCCGTGAATCATCAGATTCAGCCCCCCTTCAGTCGTAAGCTCGCTCCGTTTTTCCGGAACAAGGGTCACGGCATCGGGCTTTATGCTGAGGGCCATTCCGATCATCTCAGAAGTTGAAGCCATCTCAAGTATAAGTTTTGTCTGAACAGTATCTCTTAATATCTTCAGATCCCTGTCCTGTACATGGCGCCTGTCCTCCCTGAGATGAATCACTATTCCATCAGCACCGGCAAGCTCGGCAAAGACCGCTGCAGCAACCGGATCCGGGTAACTGACATTTCCCCTTGCCTGCCTCAGTGTGGCAACATGATCGACATTAACTGCAAGCCCGGCCATTTTGACCTCCTGAAATGTTTTAATCGTACATCGAAGTTCGTACATCGATAAAAGCTTAATTTCGAATATCGCACTTCGATCTTCGATGTCCGATATTCGATGTTCTATATTCGGCCCCTTGAATCCTTGAATCCTCCACTCGCAACAATCTTCAAAAGCTCCCCGGCTTTTTCTTCCATTCTGACTGCTTCCTGCTCATTTTTCTCATGATCGTAGCCGAAAAGATGAAGAATGCCATGAATAAGAAGCTCGGTAAAACGTTTCCTCATACCGGCACCGGAGTCATTTCCTTCCCTTTCGGCGGTTTCAACCGATATTACCACATCTCCGACAAGGTCGTGGCTTAAGCCCGGAATATTTTCACACCGCATGGGAAAGGCAATTACATTTGTAGGTCCTTCCCTGTGAAGGTATTGTTTGTTCAGCTTAGCAATTTCATTGTCGTCGACAATCAGGATGGATAATTCGACGTCAGGACAATCCAAGGCGCTTAA
>JAHJJB010000233.1 GCA_018823005.1 Pseudomonadota bacterium
AGGCGTTAAAGTCATTGTGTTAGATGACACCGGTATGCCGAACAGAAGTCCGAAAGATCCCGAAAAATTCAAAGAAGCCAATAAAAATTTTGTTCAGGGGCTTAAAAAACACCCAGTCACCGGAGAAGGCCTTCCTGCTTATGGAACTAATGTTCTTACCAACGTTATTAATGAAGCGGGCGGGTTTCCGACAAACAATTTCAAAACCGGGCGCTTTGCGGGAGCTTCAAAAATAAGCGGCGAAACTCAGGCGGCTACTGAAACAGCACGCGGCGGAGTCGCAACCCACGGCTGCCATAAAGGCTGTGTCATCAGGTGCTCCGGAATATACAACGACAAGGACGGCAACTTTTTAACAAAGCAGCCGGAATATGAAACCATCTGGGCGCACGGGGCAAACTGCGGGATTGACGATCTCGATGCAATCGCTATGATGGACCGGCTCGACGACGATTACGGACTCGATACGATTGAAATGGGCGCCACGATCGCCGTTGCCATGGATGCAGGCCTTGCAAAATTCGGAGATGCAGAGGCTGCGATAAACCTTGTAAAGGAAGTTGGTAAAGGAACCCCTCTCGGCCGTATCATTGGAAGCGGCGCCGCCGTCACAGGCAAGGTGTTCGGCGTGGAAAGAATTCCGGTCGTGAAAGGACAGTCAATGCCGGCCTACGATCCAAGAGCTGTTCAGGGTATGGGCGTCACTTACGCAACCTCTACGATGGGCGCTGATCACACTGCAGGTTACGCGGTTACCGCAAACATACTCGGTGTTGGAGGCAAGGTTGACGCACTGAAACCTGAAGGGCAGATTGATCTTTCAAGGAATCTCCAGATCGCAACCGCTGCGATCGATTCCACTGGAATGTGCCTCTTCATTGCGTTTGCGATTCTCGACCAGCCGGATACTTTCCAGGCCTTGCTGGATCTTATCGGCGGATTTATAGGCCAGAATATGACCGGTGATGATGTGGTCGCCCTAGGGAAATCAGTGCTGAAGAATGAAAGAGAATTCAACCTTCAGGCAGGATTTTCTTCAAAGCACGACCGGCTCCCTGATTACTTTAAAAACGAGCCGCTCCCGCCGCATAACGTTACATTTGCTGTCAATGACGAGGAACTCGATAAAGTCTTCAACTGGTAAAATATTTTTTTTGAAAAGGGAGACCTTTTCGGTGGTCTCCCTTTTTATTATGTTTCGATGGTATCTATCCCCATGAATAAATCAGCCTTTCCTTCTCTTCTGTTATCCTTTGAACCGGCTCGGATTTTTATCTTTTTCCAGCTTCTTGAAAATGGTTTCATCATAAAGTGAAAAGTCGGCTGCAGCGTTAAAGAGTTCTTATGCAACCGGATGTTTATCGAACAGGACTATCTCGACAATAGAATCCAGACAATTTTCCTGAATGGAAAGCCTGTTGACGATGTCAATTCAGCCATAGTAACGGACGGATCAACGATCTCCCTTTCTGCCGCAATGCCAGGCCTTGCCGGGGCAACGATGAGAAGAGGCGGCACATTGGCGGCCATGCGAAGCGGAATTTCCTATACTCCTGTGGAAACCGGCTCCGGTTCATGCGAAGGAAAGATTACGGTAAAATTTTTCAATCTAATATCAAAAGAACTCGGACCGGAATTTTTAAACCGCGGCATCATAATTGAAGGAAGTACCCTTTCCGGGTTTATCGGCTCAAACAGAAAGATAATTGAAGCAGGACTTTTTTCGGCTGGAACAGACGGCGTAAAAATAGAAACGGAAAAACTTTTCAATATCAATTGGGAAGATAAACCGGAACTGCTTCTGAAGGTGACTGGAGGAACAGGATAAAAGTCCTCTACGGAAAAAACAGAAAGGCCGCCCGGTTAAAGGCAGCCTTTCTATTTTTATGTTTTCACTCGAACCCCTGAACCCTCGAATCCTTGAACCCTTTTATTCTTTCTTTTTTTCACTCGAACCCTTGAACCCTCGGATCCTCGAACCCTTCTTTTATTCTTTCCTATTCACAAAGCTCAAACAGAGCCGCAGCACCCATACCACCGCCTATACACATCGATTCGACACCGTATTTTACACCCTTCTCCCTCATGTTTGAAATAAGAGTGGCACACAGCTTGGCTCCGGTGCATCCGAGAGGGTGTCCAAGGGCTATTGCTCCGCCATGAATATTTACCTTCGCCATATCGAGTCCCAATTCATTGATACAGTAAAGAGCCTGGGAGGCAAAAGCCTCGTTCAATTCAAACAGGCCTATCTCTTTTAAATCCATTCCGGCGAGCTTCATAAGCTTTGGAATGGCGTATTTCGGTCCTACACCCATTTCGTCCGGACGGCAACCTACCGTTGTATAGTACTTCAGCTTTGCTATTGGCTTTATTCCAAAGGCTTTTGCCTTATCGCCGCTCATTATGATTGTAGCGGCTGCTCCGTCTGTTGTCTGCGAGGAATTCCCGGCAGTGACAGAACCGCCTGCGGCAAAAGCGGGCCTCAGTTTGGCAAGGCCCTCTATAGTTGTATCCGGTCTGATTCCGTCGTCATTTTCCACTATGAAAGTCTCTTTTTTATATGTCCCGTCATTTTGAAGAACAAATTTTGCGGCAGGCGTCGGAACTATCTCTTTATAAAGCTTTTTGCTCAATGCTTCGGAAGCCTTCATCTGCGAATTATATGCAAATTCATCCTGAGCCTGGCGGGAAATATTATACCGGTTCGCCACGTTTTCCGCCGTAATTCCCATTGAGCAGTAAAGATGGCCTGTTTTTTTGTATGCTCCGGATGAGGTCTGGGAAAATTTCCTCCCATCGGAACAAATGTCATCGATTCGATTCCGCCTCCGATTACGACATCCGACCATCCCGACATCACACGCAGAGAGGCAAGCGCTATCGCCTCAAGCCCAGATGAGCAGAAGCGGTTCACGGTCGCGCCCGAAACCTCATCCGGAAAACCGGATATTTGGGCGGCGATGCGTCCTATATTAAGTCCCTGTTCCGCCTCCGGAAAGGAGCATCCGATCATGAGGTCCTCGACGTCTTTCTTTTCAATATTAGGCGTCTTTTCGACTGCCGCGCTTAAAATAAAAGACAGGAGATCTTCAGGCCTCGTATCTTTATAAGCCCCTTTGGCCCTTCTGCAGCCAGGGGTCCTGACTGATGTTACAATATATGCATCTCTCATTGTTGTTTCCTCCTTGAGATAAAAATCCGTTCAAATATTAGTTCCTGAGGGGCTTGCCCGTCGAAAGCATGTGGTCAATTCTAGCGAGCGTCTTTTCCTCTTTAAGAAAATCAACAAAAGCCGTTCTTTCAAGCTTTAAAATGACCTCTTCGTCAATTTCACTGTTCGTTCTGACATCGCCGCCGCTTATAACATATGCGATTCTTTTTGCCAGGAATGCGTCATATTCGCTTACAAACTTGGCACTCTGCATATTGAATATTTCGGCATTGATCATACCCTGTGCAGCTTCTCCGAAAACCTTGAGTTTCCTTTTAACAGGAGGGGCATAACCTTCATCCAGCATCTTTAAAACCTCTTTCTTTGCTTCGCCGATAAGATAATCCCTGTTGAAAACTATCCTGTCTTTGGGACCCAGAAAGCCGTTAGCCCTTGCTTCTGCAGCGGACATTGAAACTTTTGCCATTGCAATTGCCATAAATGCAGGAATGAAGAATTTTGCAAGATCAAAATCGGTTACCGCTTCAGGTACGGAAGATATAAGCTTCTTCCAGAGATTCATGCATCCGCCGCCTGCAGGCAGCAGACCCACGCCGATTTCAACAAGCCCCATGTAAAGCTCTGTATGGGCAACAATCCTGTCGGCACCAAGGCACACCTCGCATCCGCCGCCAAGAGTTAGACCATAGGGAGCAGCCACAACCGGAAAAGGAGAATATTTCTCTCTCTGGACAGCTATGTGAAGACGCTCTATCATGGTCTCAATCTCTGAATATTTCTTCTCTTTTGCTGCCATGCCGACCTGAACAAGATCTGCCCCGGCTGAAAAGGCACCGGGCATTCCACCGGCCTGGTTGCCGATCACAAGGCCGGCACCATTCTGATCAACATAATCAAGAGATTCATGGATGAATTCAATAATCTCCGTATTCAGCGCGTTCATCTTTGTATGAAACTCACAGCAGTAAACTCCATCGCCCAGATCTACAAGGGATGCCGATTTACAGCTCTTAACAAGCTTGTTGTCTCCCTTAAGGGCTGACAGCGAAATTATGCTCCTGCTGACAACGTATTCCCTGTATCCTTTTGTCCCAAAATCATAGTAATAAACTTTGCCTTTTTCGGTCTTGTAAAAGGATGTAATCCCTGAAGCCAGCATATCCTTAACCTTTGCCGGCACCTTGAATCCTTCCTTTTCCATTTTCTCGACAGCCTTCTGAACTCCAATGGCATCCCAGGTCTCAAATGGACCCATTTCAAAATTGTAACCCCATTTCATTGAGTTATCTATATCAATTATAGTATCCGATATTTCAGGAATCCTGTTGGCCGCATAAACAAGACCGTTTGCTATGGCCTTCCACACGAATTTCGCGCCCTTGTCTTCACCATATACCATGGCTTTTATTTTATCCGGGAGAGTCTTTGCCTTTTTGGCTTCATCGAGGCACGGAAAAGCCGGCTTTTCATATTCCTCGTATTCAAGAGTGACAGGATTGATAACCTTCCGGATCTTTTTCCATTCGGGGGTCAGATCGGTTTTATAAAATCCGGCCTTTGTCTTCTTCCCGAGAAGCTTCTTTTCAATCATCTTGTTTACAAACTCAGGTATAATAAAGCTGTCTCGCACCTCATCATTGACCACAAGATCATATGTGTTTTTTGCAACATGCCCCATTGTATCAAGTCCGACAAGATCGGAAGTCTTGAACATGGCTGTTTTCGGTCTTCCCATGGGTGGCCCGAAAAGAGCGTCGACTTCAGGTATCGTAAGACCCTCTTCAACCATAAGCTGCATGACCTTGACCATTCCCTGAACGCCTATTCTGTTTCCGACAAAATTGGGAGTATCTTTTGCCCTGACAATACCTTTCCCGAGAATTCTTTCTCCAAAATCACTCATAAATTCTAAAACTTCAGGAAGTGTTTCCTCGCCTGATATAATTTCAAGGAGCTTCATATATCTTACGGGATTAAAGAAGTGTGTACCAAGGAAATGCTGCCTGAACTCTTTGCTGAGTCCTTCAGACATTGACTTTAAAGGAATACCGGAAGTGTTTGAAGAAACGATTGTGCCGGGTTTTCTGACCTTTTCTATCTTCTTGAAAAGATCCTGCTTGATTTTCAGATTTTCAACAACAACTTCAACAATCCAGTCGCATGATGCAATCTTGTCAAAATCGTCTTCAAGATTGCCTATTGAAATAAGTTCAGCATCTTTTGCGTGCATAAGAAGAGCTGGTTTTGACATAAGAACAGAATCAAAGCCGGCCTTTACAATTTTATTTTTTGCCTTGGAATCCTTTTTCTGTTCGTCTGTTAAATTGAATGGGACAATGTCCAGCAACAAGGTCTTAACGCCGGCGCTGGCGAGTATAGCTGCTATACCTCCGCCCATGACACCGGAGCCAATAACCGCGGCAGTTCTGATCTTTCTACTCATAATTACCTCCTGAAATGATGTTAAACCACACATGAATGAATGTTCATTCATTTAACAGAACTCCTCACAGGATGTCAAGATAAATTTCTGCTTCCGGCAGTTCTGTTATATTATTATATCTAATATCAATATGTTAAATTGCAATTGAACAATCCTGACGGTTTCGGGCGGCATGTTGAATCGGGAACGTTTTTATTCCAAATAAAAATGAATTAAAATTCATTCAAACATGATGGGGCGAGTATATATCATTAATATCATTTTATTATCATATAATTTACGCCCGAAAACATCCGCTCCGTTTTCCATTGACACAAAGAGTCAAATGACTTTATAGAATGCAGCTAAAACAGATAAGTCCTTATCAACAATAAAACAGAGGCCTTTATAAAATGACTTCAATTGATATCATGTGGGTGGTCTTTGTCCTTACCTCAATATCTCTTTTCATTGCAGATCTTAAGATTTCGGCCGGAGGAACTCATGAAATAAGCAGCAGAGCAGCATTAATGCTGTGCGGCTTCTGGGTCACGGTGGCGACTCTTTTCGGCTTCCTGACCGGGTATATGCTCGGCTTTGAAAAAATGGTAGAATTTTTCACAGCCTATTTCATTGAATATTCCCTCTCCATGGACAACATGTTCGTATTCCTTATCATATTCTCCTATTTCGCCATTCCTCCCAAATACCAGCCGAAGATCCTTACATGGGGCATTCTCGGTGCTGTTTTTATGCGCCTTATCCTTATATTTACCGGCGTCGAGCTGTTTAAAACCTTCCACTGGATAATCTATCTTTTCGGCGGGATACTCATATTTACTGCCATCAAAATGATTGTCCATAAAGAATCTGATATGGACCCCGGCACAAACCCCCTGCTGCGTCTCATGGCAAAATTCATACCTTTCGAAAAGGCTATAGAGAGCCCCGACTTCTTCGTTAAGAAGGAAGTCTGGCACGCCACGCCGCTCTTTGCGACCCTTATAGTGATTGAAACATCAGACCTGATCTTCGCCATAGATTCCATACCAGCGGTGCTGGCCATTTCCTCTGACAAATTTATTGTATACACTTCCAATGTTTTCGCTGTGGTGGGCCTGCGCTCGCTCTATTTTCTGCTGGCCTCAATCATACAATATTTCAGATTTCTAAAGGCAGGAATCTCGATAATTCTGTTCTATGTCGGTGTGAAGATGCTGATTTCAGGATGGATCAAAATTCCTGCATTGCTCTCGCTCGGAGTTGTATTAGGAATACTTGCCGGCTCCATACTGCTTTCCGTAATAATGAGGAAAAAACCGGCATAAGTGATGGTTTCAGGTTATAAGGTTTTGAATCCGCACCATGAAATCGCCGATATTTCCCCCGTATTCCGGAGAACCTTCAATCGTAAGATAGCCTTTTTTTACTGCCGTTACCATATCGACGTCATTCATAATAATCGGAAACGCACCTTCAACTCCGTTGAACTTCATATGAACAAACGGATGTCTTTTAGTATATCTGCCCCTTCCGGCTTTTGTTTTTCCTGCTTTGACTTTTAGATAGGCTGCTATATCATCATCAACAGTTATCTGGTAGATCCTTTCAGGCTGCCTGCTTGTCCATTTGACCATTTCAGGGTCCCCTCCCATGTTATACTGGCTGAGGGCAGTTGTAATCATGTAAAAGGTCATTTTTACTTTCATCTTTCTCCTGCCAGGGTCTTTAGGCCTTGCATTCGGCATCAGAATTTTAAGACTCATAAGAAGGCTGAATACCTTGAGCAGGAGACCGACCTTTGATATTCCTTTTACTCCGGGAATTACCGGTTTTCCGGCAAAAAATGCGTTCATTTTCGCTATACTCTTAAAACCAAAGGCGATGTCAGGATCAGCACACAAGCCCTGTTCAACCTTGAAAAAGCCGTTGTCAAAAAAGAGGCTGGCGCCTGTTTTGCTCCCGTTCACGCCTGCGGCAAACTGAACTTTCGCGCGGACATTTTCAAATCTCTTTTTCATCACAGGATCATCTTCAAGGACAACTTTCATAACCGGCAATACAGCTTCTAAAAAAATCCTTGCAGCAAGCAGCTCTTTTTCGGTAGCCATATTAAACCTCATCCTTCCAGTCTTCATCGTCCTCGAAGTCTTTTCCCATTATTTCTCTGACTTTTCCAATTATTCCGTCCGTGTCGAGCTTATAGTATGAATAGAGATCTTCCGGATAGCCCACTTCACAGTAACAATCAGGAATTCCGACTTTTGCAAATGCGCATCCCTTTCCGCTTGAAGCTATTACGTCTGCTACAGCACTTCCAAGCCCTCCATGAACATTATGGTCTTCGAAGGTGATTATCCTTCGGGTCTCTTCAACAGCTTTTAACACGGATGCTTCATCAAGCGGTTTGATAGTATGCATATTCAGAACTCTGACACTTAATCCATCATTTTCTTTCAGAAATTTTGCAGCCTCCGCTGCCTGAAGCACCGTAATTCCGCAGCAGATCAAGGTAATATCGGTTCCGTCAGCAACTTCTATGGCTTTGCCTATTTCAAAGCCGTAATTTTCACTTTCATAAAACCTCGGCTCAAAACCCCTTCCTATTCTAATATATACAGGCCCCGGGTATTCAACACTGGCCGTAACAGCATTGGCAGTCTCGATTCCATCCGCAGGTACAATAACCGTCATGTTTGCAAAGGATCTCATTATTGCAATATCTTCGGTGCAGTGGTGTGTCGTGCCTGCCGCTCCGAAAGAGGTTCCAGCATGAGTAGCGATAATTTTGCAGTTAAGGTTCTGGTAGCAGATATCTGTCCGCACCTGCTCGGCCGCCCTCATTGCGGAAAAAGCTGCCATTGTTGATACAAATGGAATAAGCCCCGATTTTGCTAGCCCGGCTGCTATACCAAACAGATTCTGCTCTGCAATACCCACATTGAAAAATCTATCCGGAAACCTGTCGCCGAATTTTCCGATCTTTGTCGATTTGGCAAGATCAGCTGAGAGTCCGACAATTTTTTCATTCTTTTCCCCAAGACTGCACAGGACCTCACCATATATTTCCGCCTGAGTCATTGAATCGGCATCATATACTGTCCAGGTTAATCCTTCGGTCATAGTTTCCTCCTGTTAGAATCGATGTTTTACCGTATAGTCAAACCCCGTACATCCTGTCTATAGAGTTCTTTGCTTTCTCTATAAGATCCGAGTTAAGTCCTCCGTAGTGCCACTTAACTTCGTTTTCCATGAAATCGACGCCTTTACCTTTTACAGTATTGGCAATTATAACAACAGGCGCCTTATCTTCGGTCTGGGCGTATTCTATGGCAACAGACAGATCCCTGAAGCTGTGACCGTCAATCTCTTTTACTATCCACCCGAAAGCCTTCCATTTATCGGCAAAAGGCTCGAGTCCCATTATCTGTTCCGTAGTTCCGTCAATCATCAGTCTGTTTCTGTCAACAAATGTCACAAGATTTCTGACCTTGAAGTGGGAAGCTGCCATTGCAGCCTCCCATACTGTACCTTCGTTGCATTCGCCGTCTCCAAGAATGCAGTATGTCCGCCAGTTTTTCTTCTGCACTCTGGCTCCCAGCGCAAGGCCCAATGCCATGGGAAGGCCATGCCCCAAAGATCCGGTCGAGACATCAACACCTTTCACCTTATTCCCGTCGAGATGCATTCCGAAAGGAGATTTAAATTTATTGAACTCTCTCAAAAGTTCAAAATCAAAATATCCCTTCCGCGCAAGCACCGGTGCATATCCAACGCCGCCATGCCCCTTGCTCAAAACGAACCTGTCTCTTGTTTCAAGCCCGGGTTGTTTTGGATCAACATTCAGGTACTTGAAATAAAGAATGACAAGGATATCGACTACGCTGAGAGCTCCCCCAATATGAGCTCCGCCCGCCCATCCTGTTACTTCGACAATGTCTTTTCTTATCTGATGAGCCTTCCCTTCAAGATCTTTTATCTCGGATTCTGTTAACGGCAAAGCAGCACCTCCTAAATATTTCGGTAAAAAGGCTTATAACGATACACGGTCAGAATGATAAATCTAACAGCAGGTATTTTTTCTTTTATAATTAAACAGATACAATTTGGCAGGTAATTAATCAAAAGTCTTCCCCATGGTAAAGAAGAAAAACAAATACGATATATATCAGTTTCCATATCACAAGAACCAAATATGTCAAATAGTTTGAGATCTTTGTTCTTTAAGAAAAAATGATATAAGAAAGCAGGAACAGCTGACAAGAAAGCATAGAATAAAAGAGTGTTTATATGCTTCAGGAAGATATGCTCCGCCAACCTGACTTGATCTGTCAAGAAGCGACCCTGTTAATACCTGAAAAACTGCAACTCCAAGGAATGGGGCTGGATTTAAAAGTCCTGAAACAGATCCAAGAATCCGGGGTGGTGTTATTTCTCTGACATGCCCCCACAGCATGCTTATAAATCCGCCCGTTGCAATGCCCATCAGAAATAAAATCGATGAAATCAACGCAATGCCAAGATTCATCCCAAAAACGATCCCTGCCCATGATACGGTTAAAATACCCAGCAGGCATATTATAACATTTACCTTGCTCTTGAATATCCTGTCGGAAAGCCGGCCAAAAAGAGGAGCCCCTACAATGACTCCTATCGGTATAAGCATGTTCAGCCTGCTTGCCGCAATCCTGTCCGTTTCAAGAACAGCCATAAGGTAAGGAGTGGCCCAGAGGCCCTGGAAAGTGATCACAATTCCGTATACACCAAAAAAGACAACTGCTATGATCCAGAATTGAAAAGAGATTAGAGCCCTGTAAAAAGGAATTTCCTTTGAACCTGTTCCATCCTTTCCTGAAATTTGCTCATCTTCACCCGTTGAGTCCGACTCACTGAAATCTCTTATCAGAAAAAATGCCCCGATGGCCATAGCAAGTGATATCCAACCAATGACGTGGAAGCTGGTACGCCATCCCCAGTTGTTCGCAGCCCAGGCAAGAGGAGTCGTAGCAACAATCGCCCCAAAATTACCCACTGCCATAAGCAGCCCTATCATTGTAGCAAACTCGTTGCTTTCAAACCATTGGGAAAAAGCCTTGACCGCCGGCACGTAAACTCCACCAACACCGACTCCTATCAGTGCGCGCCCTGCTGAAGCCCATCCTATCCCAGGAGCCAGCGCAAACATGAAACATCCGGCTGCTGCTGCCAAAGTGCAGTATGCTATAACCCGTCTTACTCCGAGCTTATCGGTAAAATATCCCACAAGGGGCTGTTCAAACGCGTAAAGATAAAAATACATTGAAGACATGAATCCGAGAGCGGTGGCATTTACATTAAAGGCTTTTAATATATCCTGGGCGATAACCGATGTCGATACCCGGTGAAAATACACAAAAAAATAAATGACTGAAATTATAAAAAATACCAGCCACCGGTTGGAATTTCCAGATTTTAAATTATTTTTATTTACCATTATGTTTTTTCACCGGATTAATAGAATAGAATATAGTTGAAATAATTATTTAAATCATTAGAACATATATTGTTTTTTGTCGAGAGAATAAGAAGGGATCATCTCCGGAAGAGTTGGTGATTGTATTGGGATTCGAGTGTTACGAAGTGAACCAAAACGATGGGGGCATTTTGGTTTATCCTGATTTGCAATCAGTTGCCGGACTGATCATACTCCAGCTTCAAAGACCCGATCAAATCTTTTACGGAGACGATTTCATTGACCCTGTACGCGTTTGCGCCTGCAAAGGCAAAGCCGTTTTTGAACTTCCCTTTTTTCGCGCCTGCAAGTGCAAGGGCAATGCAATAAGGGCTTTTAGCCGTGTCGCATGTTTTGATGCATTGGTATGGACATTTGAAGGGTTTTTTGTTGCCGCTTTCAACTTCGTCTAAAAATTGATTCTTTATGGCCCGCCCGGGAAGCCCCACCGGACTTTTTATGATGACCAGATTTTCTTTCCTGGCATTCAGATAAGTCTCCTTGAAGCCGGGATCTGCATCGCATTCGTAAGTACCTACAAACCTGGTCCCCATTTGAACACCGGCAGCTCCCAGATTCAACATTTCACGAATATCCCCGCCGGTAAAGACTCCGCCTGCAGCAATGACCGGAATGGCGGTGTTTCGCTCTGCAGCGAAAGGGTTTACGGTTTCAATAACTTCTTTGACCAGTTTATCCAGAGTATAGTCAGGATCATCAATCTGTTCCTTTTTGAACCCCAGATGCCCTCCCGCTTTGGGTCCCTCTACCACAAAAGCATCAGGAAGGTAATTATATTTTGCCAGCCATTTCTGACAGATCAGCTTGACGGCACGGGCAGAAGAGACAATAGGTACCAGTCTCGTTTTTGCTCCATTTTCAAGGTATCCCGGCAAATCCATGGGAAGACCGGCACCTGCGATAATGATATCAACACCTTCCTCAACAGATGCTTTAACAAGATCGGCATAATGGGTCATGGCGACCATGATGTTTACCCCGATAATTCCGCCTGTCAATTCCCTTGCTTTCCGTATCTCCCGTTTAAGGGCTCTGATATTGGCTTCTGTTGGATTGACTGTAATATCAGGCTCATCGATACCGATCATGGCGGCAGCAATCACACCTATTCCACCTTCATTGGCAACAGCTGAAGCCAGTCCGGCCAATGAAATGCCGACTCCCATTCCTCCCTGTATGATAGGTATACGGCTTACCAGATCCCCTATTTTAAGCACGGGAAAATCCATGCGGGAACTCCTTTTAATTCTGAAATATTCTGCACCGCTTTATACGAAAAAACGGCTGAATTGCAAAAGGATTTCAGTGGTTTTACAAATGTTTTACAATCACCGCTTTTTTTCGAGCCTTGCCACGGATTCTATATGCCAGGTATGAGGAAACATATCAACCGGCTGGACTTCCTCTATTTCATAATGCTCTTTCAGGACAAAAAGATCCCTTGCAAGAGTGGCCGGATTGCAGGACACATAAACAATTCTCCGTGGAGCCATATCAGCAACCTGCCTCACAACGTCCTTATGCATCCCTGCCCTTGGAGGGTCAATGATCATAATATCGGGCTTTTTACCGATTTTTGAAAGGCTCTCCCTGATATCTCCGAGAACAAATGTGCAGTTTGAAATACCGTTCGTCCGGCAGTTTTTATTCGCATCGGAGACAGCGCTTTCAACAATCTCAAGACCGGTTATCAGTCCAGCATCCGCCGAAAGGAATACGGGTATCGTGCCTGTTCCGCTGTAAAGGTCAAGAACCGTCTCCCTCCCGGAAAGTCCGGCAAACTCCTTCACCTTTTCATAAAGAATTTCGGCGGAAGGCGTGTTGGTCTGAAAAAAAGAGTTTGCCGATATTTCAAATTCAAAACCTCCGAGCTTATCCTTTATATAAGGAGAACCGGCAAGAACCGTTTCATACTCCCCGGTTGCGACAGACGCCTTGCTCGAAGTTATGTTGTTTATAACTGAAACCACACCGGGATATTTTTCCGTCAGCAAAGCGGCAAGGGGTGCGACTATTTTCCGGTTTTCGGCGGAAGTTATAATGTTCACCATCCAGTTTCCGTTTGCGGCAGAATTCCTGAGCATCAGAAAACGCCAGAATCCTTCATGGGATTTAATCCCGTAAGGGGGAGCCTCCGAATTTTTCATGAAAGCCTTTGCATCCTCAAGAATCATGTTGCCTTCTTCTGGCTGGAGAAGACATGCCCTGATATCAAGAACTTTATCAAATGTTCCGGGAACATGAAGACCAAGGGCAAAACCGGTGCTCTTTTCTCCCGTGGCAAAATCGGAAGGAAGCAGCCATTTTCTGTCCGAACACGAAAACTCCATTTTGTTCCTGTACCCGAATATCTTTTCCGACGGGATAACCGGGTAAACAGGAACGCCTTTTATAAGGCCTATGTGTTCCAGAGATTCTTCAACATGCTGCCTCTTGTAATGAAGCTGACGGTCATACTGAAGAAACTGCCATTTGCACCCACCGCAAAACCCGCTGTATTCGCAAGGCGGATTTATTCTGTAAGGTGATGGTTCAAGGATTTCAACCACTTTCGCTTCCGCAAAACTCTTCTTTTTTTTCGTTATGCGCGCATTTACCCGGTCTAAAGGAACGGCATGTTCAACGAAAATGGCAAGTCCGTCAACTTTAGCTATACCTTTTCCGCCAAAGGCCATACCTGTTATTTCAAGTTCGATCAACCCGCCTTTTTTTAATCCCATGACATATTTACCTCTTGTCAAGAATGTGATATTTATTTTAAAAATGCCTTGTACCCTAACCGATCAATACTGATACCTTCGTAAAAAGTCAAAACTCAGACGGCAAAGTAAAAAGCTCATTATGCAAGGCGCACGAATCTTGAGGAATGAAGCGTACTTTTCGTACGCTGCAATGACGAAAGATGAAGTGCAACACAGCAGAATGATTTTTTACAAAGCCGTCAGTTCTTATAACTTTTAATACGGAGCATAATCAACGAATGAATGACAAAGCTTCAGATGCAGGATTCATTAACAGGCGGATCACCTTTTTATCCGGTGGTTTTCGTTTAAAAGGAGTCCTCCATCTTCCATCTGCAGAGAATCCGCCCCTTGTCATTGGTTCCCACGGTCTTGAAAGTTCAGGTGATTCTCCAAAGCAAACAGCACTTGCAAAAAAGTGCAATAAAGCCGGCATTGCATTTTTCAGATTTGACCACCGCGGATGCGGCAATAGCGAAGGCAATTTTCCGGAAGTTACTAGCCTTGAATCAAGATGTGAGGACCTGCTCTCGGCTTATAAAACAATAATGGAAATAAAAGCCACTTCAAATCATACAGGCCTGTTTGGAAGCAGCTTCGGAGGGACCGTATGCCTTTTAGCCGCAGAAACAATACGTCCTGCATCAATTGTTACCTTTGCTGCTCCTGTCAGAAGTTCCTCGATAACCGAGGCAATCAAAAAACCGGGCGTATCGGCAAAAACAGGGGCCCTATTTCATAAAAGGTTTCAGTTCGACATTTCCGACAAGCTCGCGTTAATCGATCATATACTTGTTATTCACGGCGACTCAGACAGAATAGTGCCTGCCTCAAATGCCTTCGATATATACAGACATGTTTCGGAACCGAAAAAACTTCTCATTCAGAAAGGCGGAAATCATCTGATGAGCAATCCGGTTCATCAGCAGGAATTCATGAATGAAACCTTAATGTGGTTCAAAGCTCATCTTCGCAATTGATAAAGTTTCCATTAAAGCAAATAAAATCCGGCGGGCTGAGAGAATCAGGAAGTTTTGAAGGATCTCCTTTTGCCACAAGAAATGTCGCCGCCATACCCTTTGAAATAACCCCAAAGTCTTCTATTCCAAGCAGTCTCGCTCCATTACAGGATGCGCACCTTATGGCTTCCGGCAAAGTATACCCAGCGGTCATCAGCAGTTTAAGTTCCTCTATTACAGCAGATCCATGATGCACGCCCGTGCTTCCGGCATCCGTTCCTAGGGCAACTGTAACACCAAGCTCCCTTGCCTTCGAAATCTGTTCGAGCTGGTGATCAAGGTTCATGCGCGATATTTCATGCTCAATGCTTCCTGGCTTCATGTATTCTGCGTATGCCTGCATTGTGCAGGCGGTCGGAACCCACACCGTTTCCTTTTCCGCCATGATTTTTAAGTTGTCAGCGCCCATGAAAAAACCGTGCTCTATGGAATCGCATCCGGCTTCCAGTGCAACGGCAACCGGCTTTTTACCGTTTGCATGAACCATTACTCTGTGTCCGCGTTTTAGTGCAATCTTTACAACATCCGATAGTTCTTCGGCGCCAAATTGCGGGAGAGTCTCCTTTCCGAATTCTTTCAGGCTGTTTAAACCTGAATTTACTATCTTTATATGATCCTTCTCCTCAGGATCCGTCTTTACGGCTTCCGCAAGGGAATGATTCTCCTGAGGCGGTCTTCCTATCAGGCCGCCATATCTTCCGGCGCAGTGCCATGCCCTTCCCGCAACCCTGATCTCAACCGGCGTCTTTTTAATATCAGGATACTCATTCCTGTAGCGCAAGGCATGCGCATATCTGTCCCCCCCGTCACGGACCGCCAATACACCGTACGATAAATGGCGCCTGATATGCTCCGAAATTAAGCCCTTTATTTCATCAAAGCCTGCTCCTATCTGTTTTTCACGGGCAGCCGGATCAGGTGTTCCGGACATGCAAAGATGAACATGGCTGTCAACAAGGAACGGCAGAATTGTTGATGAGCTCAAATCTGTTGTTACGTATGCA
>JAHJJB010000234.1 GCA_018823005.1 Pseudomonadota bacterium
AATGTTCATTCCGGCTGGAGAGGGAGCATTAAAAATGTTATAGGCTGCACGGTGAGTGCTATGAAAGAGCGTTTTAATTGCAGCCCCTCAGATCTGGTAGCTGGGATAAGTCCATCTCTCGGGCCCTGCTGTGCCGAATTCGTCAACTATGATAAGGAAATACCGGAGGAGTTCCGGAAGTATAAAATATATTCCGACCATTTTGATTTCTGGCAGATAAGTATAGATCAGCTTTTCGATGCAGGTGTTAAGCGTGCCAATATTTATTCAAGTAAAATCTGCACAAAATGCAATACGGATTTGTTTTTTTCCTACCGGGGAGAAAAGAATACCGGAAGGTTTGCATCTGTTATAGGGCTAAAAAGCAGTTCACGGATAGGGCAATAGCAGTGAGGCGCGGGTAACAGGATGCAGAAAACAAGGAGCGGGAGAATGAAGGCCGAGAGATTACCAAACGGGCATATGTTTCTTGAAAAAGGACAGGTTCTCTGGAACAAAAAAATAGGCTCCTCATATTATAAAATGGGCTTAAAATGGAGCGGCTCTTTTTATGACGCCAAACCCGGACAGTTTGTCATGCTGCGAATTGATGACAGGATTGCCCCGCTTTTACGCCGTCCTTTTTCCATTTACAGGATAATGGAAGGAAAAAAGGGCCTGGAAATCCTCTACAGGGTGGTTGGAGAATGTACCAGCATACTTTCAGGGATCAGGGAGGGTGAAAGTGTTGATATATTGGGGCCTCTTGGAAATGGATTCTCTTTGCCGAAAAAGGACGGGAGAATTTTTATAGTTGCCGGAGGAATTGGCGTTGCCCCGCTGGTTTTTCTCTCTTCATATCTTGTTGGAAAAAAAGGCTTTTCCGCTTCCAACATAAAAGTGTTTCTTGGGGCGCGATCGAAAGATGATCTTTTATGCATAGATGATTTCTCAAGTCTTGGCCTTGAAGTTGCAATCACCACAGATGACGGCAGCGAGGGTGAAACATGTATGATAACAAGTCCGGTTGAGGAAGCCCTGAAAAAAGCACCGCCTGATGTTATTTATGCATGCGGGCCATCAGGGATGATGAAATGTCTTGCTGACATGGCTGAAAATTACGGAGTGGCTTGTCAGATTTCCATGGAGACTGTAATGGCATGCGGCTTTGGTGTCTGTCTCGGCTGTGCGGTTGAATCGAAGGATGATAGTAAATATCTTCATGTATGTAAGGATGGACCTGTGTTTGACAGCCGGGATGTAAGATTGTGAAAAGTGAATGGTGAAAAGTAAAAAGAAGGGTTCGAGGATCCAGGGATTCGAGGGTTCAAGGGTTCAAGGGGAAAACGAATAAAGGCACGAGGCGAAAGGCGCGAGGCGTAAGTCGTGAACCGAAACAGCGAGCGCATTCCTCGCTGCTTGCAGCGGGGAGCTTCAATTGTGAATCGATAAATGAACCACGAACCACGACCAACGAAAGGCGGATATGGAAAAAGAGAAAAAAGCATATTTGACTGAAAAAGTCCGGGCATCCGGGTGAGCTGCCAAAATAGGTCCGGGGGTCCTGGACGAGGTAATAAAGAGCCTGCCTGTAAAAGCACATCCCGATCTTCTTGTCGGAATTGAAACATCTGATGATGCCGGAGTTTTCAGGCTTGATTCTGAAACAGCACTGGTGCAAACACTCGATTTTCTCACACCGGTTGTTGATTCCCCTTATGAATTTGGGAGGATAGCTGCCGCCAATTCACTGAGTGATGTATATGCAATGGGCGGGAGGCCGGTAACGGCCATGAATATTGTCTGCTTTCCTGTCGGAGAGCTGTCTGAAGATATTCTTAAAGAAACCCTTGCCGGAGGGCTTGAAAAAATATATGAAGCCGGCGCAGTTCTGGTGGGTGGCCACAGCGTCGATGACAAGGAATTCAAGTACGGCCTCTCTGTTACAGGGATAATTCATCCGGACAGGATACTGACAAACAGAAATGCGCGGGAAGGCGACAGTCTGATTTTAACCAAGCCTATAGGTACAGGAATCATTGCCACAGCTGTTAAGGGAAAGATTGCAGATGAAGAAGCAATAAAAATTCTCATTGATGTCACATCCACTCTTAACAGGAGAGCTGCTGAAATAATGCTCCGTTTTCAGCCTAATGCCTGTACGGATGTCACCGGATTCGGCCTTGCAGGACATGTGCTCGAAATGGCTAAAGGGAGCAGTAAGAAAATCATTATCCATATGGATATGGTCCCTTTCATTAAAAAAGCCAGAGAATACGCTCTTATGGGGCTGATTCCTGCCGGGAGCTATAACACAAAAAAATATTGCAGCAGTAGCATAAGTATCGGTTCATCCGTGAAACAGGTTGATATTGATTTGCTTTTCGATCCTCAAACATCAGGAGGGCTTGTAATCTCACTTCCTGAAAAAAAAGCAAAAGAATGCCTGAAAGCGATGCAGAACGAAGGTGTTTTTGCTTCAATAATCGGCGAAGTTTCAGCTGAGAGCAAGGACGGATATCTAATGGTCAATTGATTTTATCCAAGATATCATATTGATATTACAAGTATATTATTATGCGAAAGAGGAATGCAATTTTGCGTTGACTTGATTGTAATCATATGTTAGAGGGCATAAGCTTTATTGAGGTCTGCATTGATCTTGATACAACAATAGAAAGCGTTCTTTAATGTGAAAAGAGAAACAAGACGTTATATACGGGAGCTGGCATATTATAGCAGTCTTGGCCTCCAGGTAGCGCTTTCAATATTTATTGGACTTGCGATTGGCGTCTATCTTGACAAGCGGTTTGATCTTTATCCATGGCTTACGCTTGTCTTTCTTGTAGCTGGTATTGCGGCAGGATTCAGGAATATCTGGCTTGCGATAAAGAAAAGTGAGAAGGTATCACAGGAAAGAGACATAAAGTGAAAGTACAACAAAGCCTCTTAAAATTTGTTACACTGACGAACTGGATACTCTTTTGTGTGGTCAGTATTTCAGGAATTGTCGTTGCCTCTCCCCATTTTGCAAGGGGAATAATATTCGGGGGGCTTATAGTGACAATCAACTTTCACCTGCTGTACAGGACTCTCCGGAAAGCACTCGCACCTCCTTACCTTTCTTCCCACAACATTGTTTTAGCAAAGTACTATGCCCGTTTTATTGTAAGCGGCTTTATTATGTTTTTGTTGATATCGGGGCACTATGTCCATCCCCTGGGTCTTATTGTCGGGCTGTCAATAGTGGTTGCGAGCATACTTCTTGCTACCATGCTGGAGCTTAAGAAACTTATTTTCAAGGAGGCAATTTAAGGTGGTACATCCCTATCTATTCTTTGTAAAACTGTTTGAGACTGTCGGCTTGGGACATTTTGCCCATGCATATCCGCATGTTATTTATTCATGGGTGGTCATGATTATTCTCTTGACCCTTGGCGCTATCGGGGCAAAAAGTATCAGCCTGATTCCTGCAAAAGCACAAAATGTGTTTGAGATCATCATTTCGGGGATTGAAAATTTTATGGTTGATGTTGCAGGCGAAGAGGGCCGGTGGCTTTTTCCTCTTGTTGCAACCATATTTATTTATATTTTCACCTGTAATCTTATCGGGCTTATTCCGGGGTTTTTCCCACCCACCGCCAGCCTTAATACAACAGCTTCGTGCGCCCTGACTGTGGTAATATTTACCCACATAATCGGATTAAAATATCACGGCATAAAATATATTAAACATTTTCTTGGACCTGTCTGGTGGATGATCCCAATAGTGTTTCCGATTGAGGTTATCGGGCATGTTGCACGAATTCTCTCCCTGTCGTTCCGTCTTTTCGGAAACATGATGGGTCATGAACTGGTGCTTGGTATTCTTTTCGGTCTTGCCGGACTCTTTTTTGCACCTCTCCCGATAATGGCTCTTGGTATTTTTGTTGCCCTGGTTCAGGCATTTGTTTTCTTTTTGCTGTCAATCATGTATTTTTCCGGCGCTATGGAACACGCCCACTGATTTGCCGGTAAAAAAATAATTTTGTTTTTATGGGATAAAGGAAGAAGCAAAGTCAAAAATTATTAAAAGGAGGTAGGTAAAGTATGGAAGTTCAAACTCAAGCTCAAGCATTACAATTTTTCATCGCATGTGTTACAGCAGCAGGTTTCGGGATTGCAGTTGCCGCTTTTGGTTGCGGTATTGCCCAGGGTCTTGGCCTTAAGGCCGCAGTTGAAGGTATTGCAAGAAATCCGGAATCATCAGGAAAAGTTACGGTTACGATGCTGATCGGTCTTGCCATGATCGAGTCTCTTTGTATTTATGCACTCGTAATTGCCCTGATTCTGATTTATGCACATCCTCAGGCAGCAGCTATTGCAAAGATTTTCGGCGCATAGTAAAGCTGGTGCTATTGCTGGGATTTTTGCTCCTTTAACTTAAGATTTAAGGTATTTCATAAAACAGGGTTGTGCCTTCCGGCATGGCCCTGTTTTATTTTATATTGTTTCCGTGCCTTGAAGCGCTCCGCTGCAGGATCTTTTTTAAGAACTGCCCGGTATATGACGCCCTGTTTTCCGATAATTCTTCAGGCGTGCCGCATCCGACTATGTAGCCTCCCTCATCCCCCCCCTCGGGTCCAAGGTCAATTATATGATCTGCCGTCTTGATTACGTCTATGTTATGCTCGATCACTATGACGCTGTTCCCTGAATCGACAAGCCGGTTTAATACATGGAGAAGTTTCTGTATGTCGTCTATATGAAGACCTGTTGTAGGTTCATCAAGGATATAGACGGTTCTGCCCGTTCCCTTTTTACTGAGTTCTCTTGAAAGCTTGACCCTCTGAGCCTCGCCTCCCGAAAGAGTAGTTGCAGACTGGCCTACCTTAATGTAGCCAAGGCCGACATCAGAAAGAGTCATCAGCTTCGATCTGATGTTTTTTATCCTGTCAAAGAACAAGAGAGCCTGATCCACAGTCATGTCAAGGACATCGGCAATATTTTCCCCCTTGTATCTCACTTCAAGGGTTTCGCGGTTGTACCTTTTACCGTTGCATATATCGCACGGCACATAAATGTCGGGCAGAAAATGCATCTCTATTTTAATTATCCCGTCTCCACTGCATGCTTCACACCGCCCCCCTTTAATGTTAAAACTGAATCTACCCGGTTTGTATCCTCGCATGCGTGCTTCCGGCGTCCTTGCAAAAAGATCCCTGATGAATGTGAAGAGACCAGTATAGGTACCAGGGTTTGATCGTGGAGTTCTTCCAATCGGCGACTGGTCGATGTTTACGATCTTATCAACATGTTCAAGCCCCACTACGGAAGAGTGGGCGCCTGCTGGTATTCTTGCACCATAAATGTTCCTTGCGAGAATATTATAAAGTGTTTCAAGGACAAGAGTTGATTTTCCGGAACCCGAAACGCCTGTTATGCAAATAAACTTACCAAGTGGAAATTCAGCATCAATATCTTTAAGATTATTACCCGAAGCCCCTCTTATCAGGAGTTTTGTGCCGTTTCCCGAGCGACGTTTATCAGGCACCTCAATTTGCTTCCGTCCTGAAAGATACTGCCCTGTCAGTGAGTTTTTATCTTTTAAAAGCGCTGCGGGCTCGCCTGAAAAGACTACATGCCCTCCGTTAACCCCTGCGCCGGGACCCATATCGATTACATAATCGGACGCGATAATGGTTTCTTCATCGTGTTCAACTACAAGAACCGTATTGCCCAGATCCCGCATCTTCATAAGTGTTGCAAGTAGGCGCTGGTTGTCTCTCTGGTGCAATCCAATGCTTGGTTCATCCAGAACATAGAGAACTCCCGTTAGTTTTGAGCCGATTTGTGTGGCCAGCCGTATTCTCTGGCTCTCTCCGCCTGAAAGGGTGTAAGCCGATCTGTCGAGTGTAAGGTAGGATAGTCCAACATTTTCAAGGAAAGAAAGCCTTTCGTTTATCTCTTTTAAAATTCTCTTTGCAATAAGCTCTTTTTTCCCTTCGAGTTTTAGATTTATTACAAAAGCTGCAGCTTTGGATATTGAAAGTGCTGTAATTTCAAATATCGTCAGGCCTCCAACCCGTACTGAACCGCTTGCCTTGTTCAGCCTTGTCCCTCCGCATTCAGGGCATGGGCGGAATGTCATGTAATGCCTTATCTCTTCCCTGGTCTGGTTTGAATCTGTTTCCATGTAACGTCTCTGAAGTTTCGGGATAACTCCTTCGTAAGGTTTCCTGAAACTGAAACGGCGGTTATTCTGTTCAAAATAAAAAGAGATCGGTTCATCTCCGGATCCATAAAGGAGCATATTTTGAAAGCTCTCCGGCAGATCTTTATAAGGAGTGTAAACATCTACATTATAGTGCCTTGTAAGTGATTCAAGAAATTCACTAAACTGAACCGAATTCCTGTTTGCCCATAGCGTCACAGCTCCCTGCCTTAAGGAGATCTCTCTGTTCGGGATAATGAGATCTGGGTCGAATTCTGTTGTTGTTCCTAAACCATCACATTTATTGCATGCGCCCTGGGGTGAGTTAAATGAAAAGCTTGCAGGGGTAAATTCCGGATAGCTTATTCCGCATTGAACGCAGGCTGACTTTTCACTGAAAAGAACCGATTCTTCTCCCTCGATATCAACTTTAACAAGCCCTTCCGACTGGGACATTGCAAGTTCGAGGGAATCAGCCAGCCTGTTTCTGACAGTTTCTTTTATAACCAACCGGTCAACCACAACTTCGATAGTATGCTTTATATTTTTATCGAGCTTGCCTGTTTCCTCGATTTCAAATATTTCCCCATCTACCCGGATCCTTGAAAACCCGTCTTTTTTGAGTTGTTTTATAAGTTTTTCCTGAGATCCTTTCTGGCCCGAAACCAGAGGGGCTAAAATAATTATTTTTGTTCCTTCCGGAAAGGACATGATTTTATCTGCGATCTGATCGAGCGTTTGAGCAGTAATAGGTTTTCCGCAGATGTGGCAATGGGAAGTTCCTGCCCTGGCAAAGAGAAGCCGAAGATAGTCATAAATTTCAGTCACAGTTCCGACAGTTGACCTTGGATTATGGCTCGCGGTTTTCTGTTCGATTGCAATTGCAGGAGAGAGCCCTTCGATTGTGTCGACATCAGGTTTTTCCATTCGTTCCAGAAACTGTCTGGCATATGTTGAAAGGGATTCGACATATCTGCGCTGTCCTTCCGCGTAGAGAGTGTCGAAAGCGAGAGTTGATTTGCCCGATCCTGAAAGGCCTGTTATTACAACAAGCCTGTTTCTTGGCAGTTCAACATCGATATTTTTAAGATTATGCTGCCTTGCCCCGCGTATTATTATCTTGTCGGAATCCATTTATTATCCCTGAAATTATGAAATATTAGACAGCTTCGTAAAAAGTCAATTTTTCACGTTTTTCTTTGTGCTCTCCATGATCTTTGTGTGGGAACGACTTCTTACGAGTCCATCATTATTGAACCGCAATAGCGAACGCATTCCCCGTAGCTTGCTACGGGGTTAGTGAGCGAATCAAAAACAGAAAGAAAGTCCTTACGGTCGAAGATTCTCCGTAGCCTGCTACGGGGAGCTTCAATTTAAAACAGCCGGGTGAATTTTAGTTCACCTCAATCCTTTTATTTAAACAGGATGCCTGGAATGCAGCCATTTTTATTGCGGCAATCAGACTGCCAGGATCGGCTTTTCCTTTTCCGGCAATATCGTAGGCTGTTCCGTGATCTACTGAAGTTCGTATAATAGGAATTCCCAGGGTCGTGTTTACACCATCGGTAAAATGAATAATCTTGAATGGGATAAGGCCCTGGTCATGATACATGCATACAACAGCATCATAATCACCCTTTAATGCATTATAAAATATTGTATCAGGCGGGTAGGGTCCGGATACATTATACCCTTCCTTCGCCGATATTTCTACAGCAGGTCTTATTATTCTTTCTTCCTCATCTCCGAATATACCGCTTTCGCCGGCATGTGGATTGAGCCCTGCCACGGCTATCAGCGGCGAGTCGATGCCAAATCTTTCATATAGCCCATTTCCGGTAATTCTTATTGTTTTTGAAATATTTTCTGTCGAAATAGACTTTGAAACTCTGCTGAGAGGAATGTGAATGGTTACAAGTGATACCCTTAGCCGGTCACCGGCTAACATCATAACGAAATCTTTGGTTCCGGTACGTTCCGCAATTAACTCGGTATGGCCGTTGTAATGAAAGCCGGCCATATTCATGGCCTTTTTGTTTATCGGGCATGTTACGACAGCAGCTATCTCCTTGTTAATGGCCATGTCGGTTGCTGCAATGACATATTCAACCATGGCCTTTCCTGTCTGCACAGTCGGATTCCCCCATGATGTTTCATTAAAGGTAAGCCTGGAAAGAGATAATATATCGATGCTTCCGGGGTTATATGAGCCTTCGGAAGGGGTGGATACGGATTTTAAATTTATGCTGCTTCCGGTACATTTTTTTGCGGCAGCCAGGACGCCAATATCGCCTACTACCAAGGGTTTGCACAATTGGTATAGCCCGGAATCACTTAAGGCGGAAAGTATTATTTCAGGGCCAATTCCTGCAGGATCTCCCGAAGTTATACCGATAACCGGCCTGTTATTTTTCATTGTAAAACCTTTCCTTTCGTTTCCCGGTCTTATCCGGCATCGGCCCATATCCCGACTCGGCTTTTTGACCAGCCTGCTTACTGCAGGCCCAGTCCCTTAGGGCGTGAAGCTTCAATTGAGTCTTTTTACCGGAATATAAAATCGTATTATACTACATTTTCATCAATGGTTTTTCAACAATTTCCAATATGATTTGATAATAAAAACCTGTTATGAGGATAACGATAAAAATAAAAGGTAATCGCAGAATTCGCGAGATATGCAAGAATGGCATTATTGCCTGTTTCTAAAAAATTAATGCAGATATGCCTAAAATACCTGAAAAAATTACTCCGGTAGAAAAGATTGTGGATAAAGGCGTTTATCTTTATGCGTGATATTATTAATATGAATTCAGATGGATACAAATTGTTGATAACTTTTTTCAAAACAATCGATATCCAGTTTTTATCAGGTTTGACACAACCGATTCTATGCTTTAGAAAGACGCATACTTTTTTCAGCTATTCGAACTGTCCATAACAAATTGCTTGCGGTTGTTTTATAAACAGGGCTCTTCAATTAACAGCATTTTAATCAGCTTTATAATAAGTTTATTCGATTGGTTCTATGGAAGCTATTTGGAACGATGTAAAATCAGCGATAAGGGAAAATATTCCCGGTCATAGTTATAAAATGTGGATAGAACCCCTCGAGTTCAACAGAACTGTGGATGGCGTTTTGGTGCTGTCAGTTCCGAACAGCTTTTCCAAAAAAAGAGTTCAGGACCACTATGGCAGTTTGATAGATTCGGAATTAAAAAAGATTGCCGGTGATCACTGCAGTTATATTATCGAGATTTGCGGAGAAAAAAGATCAGGGCGGAATAAACCTCATAATAATCATCAACTGCCGCTTCTGGATACGAACATTCAGCCTCATTACGGGCGATTTTTAAGAAAAGACTTTACTTTTGACCAGTTTGTTGTCGGTGGAAACAATGAATTCGCCTTTTCAGCGTCCCTCTCTCTTGCTTCAAGGAAGGACTCACAGCAAAGCAGTCTGTTCTTATTATCAAAGACCGGAATGGGTAAAAGCCATCTTGCCCAGGCTGTTGGACACCACGTTATTTCTCAGTCTCCTTCAGAACGCGTATATTATATAACTGCTGAAGATTTCAGTAATGAGATGGTCCAGGCTTTCCGTAATGATTCAATAGACAAGTTCAAGAGCAAATACAGAAAAGAATGTGATGTTCTGTTGCTGGAAGATGTTCATTATTTGGGAGGAAAAGAGCGCACGCAGATTGAACTCGCCCTGATTCTCGACACTTTAATGGATTCCGATAAGAAAATCATTTTTTCAAGCTGCTACCTTCCGGGTGATATACCCAAATTGCATGATAAGCTAAAATCTCGTTTTTCATACGGGATTATTTCTGCTATTGAACCGCCCAATTTCAGGACAAGAGTAAGAATACTTCAAAGAAAAGCGCTTTTAAACGGATTTAAGGTTCCTGAGGAAATTATTAATTATCTCGCAAGTGAGCTGAATGAAGATGTAAGGCAGCTTGAAAGCGGACTTATAGGCATTACCGCCAAGTCATCTCTCATGGGTATCCCAATCGATATTGATCTTGCTGAAAGCGTGGTTAAAAATATAGTTTTGCATAAAAAAAGCATCACAATCGATGTTATAAAGAAGCTGGTTTGCAAGCATTTTAACATTACATTAGCCGATATTGTTTCAAATTCCCGAAAACAGACATTTACCCATCCGAGACAGATTGCGATTTATCTGTCCCGCCGGTACACTGATTCGCCATTGCAGACAATCGGAAAGTGTTTCAACAGATATCATGCCACAGCCCTTCATTCCATCGGTGTTGTTGAGAGGGGTATTAAAGAGAACAGTTCCTTAAGGAAGCAGGTTGACTATTTTTCCCAGAAACTTGAAGCCGGCAAGTTTTAAGCCTCTCTTTCCCCCTTTTGTGCTATTTTTAAAAAACCTTCGAAACATAATATTTCATTATAAATGGCCCTCAATAATTCTACATTTAAAAAGATTCAGAGTATAGTCGGTGCCGGATACTGCAGCATTAAAAAAGAAGATCTTGCCTGCTATGCCTATGATGCAACCGCAAATCGGTATTTGCCGGATGCCGTTGTATTTCCGAAAGATGCCGGCGAGATTTCGAAAATAATAAAGCTTGCCAATTCCGAAGAATTTTACGTCATACCCCGAGGCTCGGGTTCCGGAATGACGGGAGGATCTGTTGCCGTTATGGGCGGGGTAGTGCTTGTAATGACCCGATTAAACCGTATTATTGAGATTGATACAGACAATCTTATAGCCTTTGCTGAACCCGGAGTTATCACCGCCCACTTTCACCGGGAAGTCGAGAAATCAGGCCTTTTCTATCCTCCCGATCCATCCAGCTCAGAATTTTCAACCCTTGGCGGAAATCTTGCTGAATGCGCGGGAGGGCCAAGGGCGGTAAAATATGGAGTAACAAGAGATTATGTGCTTGGCCTCAAGGTAGTTCTCCCAACGGGTGAAATAATTGAAACCGGTGTAAAAACCGCGAAAGGGGTTGTCGGATATGATTTAACGCGTCTGTTGATAGGTTCGGAAGGTACTCTTGGAATAATTACGGAGATGACGCTAAAGCTTATATCACTTCCTGAAACAGTCAGGACGATGACTGCGGTTTTCCATGAAGTCGGGAAGGCGGCTGAAACTGTTTCTGAAATAATTAGAAGAGGGATTGTTCCGAGAACTATAGAATTCATGGACAGGGCTTCAATAATCTGTGTTGAGAATTATCTTAAATTAGGCCTTCCTGTTGATGCCGGAGCATTGCTGTTAATAGAGGTCGACGGGAGGGCTGAAGAGGCTGAATCGGCGATAAATCGTCTTGAGGAGCTTTGCATAAATCTCGGAGCAAGAGAGGTTGCCATAGCAAAGACAAAAGAGGAGGCTGCTGTAATCTGGAAAGCACGCAAGGCCATATCCCCGGCACTTTTTACATATGCTCCCGACAAGATTAACGAAGATATTGTGGTTCCGAGGAGCAGAATACCGGATATGGTAAGAAGAATTGAAGAAATGAAAAATAAAACAGGCCTTACAATAGTCGGTTTCGGGCATGCCGGTGACGGCAACATACACTTCAATATCATGCTCGACAAAAAGAACAGGGAAGAAGTGAAAAAGGCATGGGCAGTAGTTGAAGAACTGTTTGATTATACGGTTGAGCTGGGGGGTACTATTTCGGGTGAACACGGAATAGGCATCACAAAGGCGCCATACATGCCTAAAGAGGTCGGTAAGGATGAGATAGAGCTTATGAAAAAGTTAAAAAGGCTCTTTGATCCGAATGGGATATTAAATCCCGGAAAGATATTTGTGTAATCTGTTTTTTAATAAAGCTTTTATTGCAGCCTGCCTTTAAATGTATTTTCACCGAATACAATTTCTTCAATAATTTCTATCTTGGAATTCTGATCTTTTTCTATATAGCATCTTAAGCTTAAAGCACAAAATTTTTTGCAAATCGTATCGTTGATTGAAAAATTTCCAAAACATCCTACATGATTACCAAGATTATCCTGTTCTTTTAACATTTTATTCATTTTCTATCCTTTTATCTCAAGCAACCCGAGCATTTCCTTATGGATTTTGCCGTTCGTTGCCAGAATCTCATTTTTGTACATATTATACGGGTTTCCGGAAAAATCGGAAATTTTTCCTCCTGCTTCACTTGCAATGATAAAGCCTGCGGCCGTATCCCACGGCTTCAGATTTTCTTCCCAGAAACCTTCAAAGCGTCCTGAAGCAACAAAACAGAGGTCCAAGGCTGCTGAGCCGAGCCTTCTGATCCCCTGGGATGCATTGAGGCAGTTGAAAAAACGAGCCTGTAAGGGTTTAATGATGTCTTTTACATTGTACGGGAATCCGGTTACAAGCAGGCTCTCGGAAAGTGATGTCGTTCCGGAAACATGTATTGGCATGCCGTTTAATTCCGCGCCTTCCCCTTTGATTGCAGTAAACAGTTCCCCTGTTATGGGATTTAATACGATGCCTGCTGCTATATCACCCTTAATGGAAAAGGCTATTGAAACCGCAAACAAACCAAGATTATGGGCAAAATTTGTGGTTCCATCTAGAGGATCGATAATCCATATGCATTCAGCACCATTATTATCGCTTCCGCTCTCTTCGGCAAGTATTCCATGTGATGGAAATACCTTCCTGATTGTTTCAATTATCAACCTTTCAGACTCGGTATCCGATTCTGTAAGCAGGTCTTTCGCCCCTTTTTTTTGGACTTTACACTTTTTTCCGAAGTTGGCTCTAAGTATCTTCGCTCCTTCATATGCAGCTGCGATACCGACTCTTTTAACTGATTTCAGATCCATAAGGGTCTCTCTTTATATTCCCTGCCGGGGCATGTCAACCCATTTTGTAACCGCCTGTTTAAAACTGCGTTCACAATTTCGCGGGGTTTGGTTATCAGGATCGGTGGTTTGGTAAAGGTCATCGCCTTTGGCAGATCGACTCTATGGAATGTTGCATTTTTTCAATAAGAGGGGGCAGGGTTGATTCATCATCAGCTGAAATCGGGATGCAGCCAAAAATCCGGCATAACTTTTCGGTAGTTTCTTTTCCGGCAAGATCCTGTTTGTTGAAAACGCGGATCATCGATATTTTGTCTAAATTCAAGTCCGAAAGTATTCCTTCAACAGATTCTATCTGGTCCTCAAATCTCGGATTGCTGATGTCTATTACATGAAGCAGGAGATCGGCATTGTTTAATTCTTCAAGTGTTGCGCGGAAAGCAACAAGCAGGTCCTTCGGGATGTTTTTAATAAAACCGACGGTATCGGTTATTATTACCTCGGTATCTTTAGGGAATTTCAAACGCCTGCTCGACGGATCAAGGGTTGCAAAGAGTCTTTTTTCAGCAAGCACATTGCTTTTTGTCAGAGTATTAAGAAGAGTGGATTTGCCCGCGTTTGTGTAGCCTATTATTGAAATAACAGGCAAATCCTTTTTGCCGCGTTTTGCCCTTTGCTGATGCCTGTGCTGTATTACCAGTGAAAGCGCTTTTTCCAGCTGGTTTATACGGTTGCGTGCAAGCCTGCGGTTTAGCTCAAGCTTTGTTTCTCCGGGGCCTCTTCCACCTATGCCGCCGGTTAGGCGGGACATGGCTGTATTTTTAGTTACAAGGCGGGGGAGCATGTATTTCAGCTGGGCGAGTTCCACCTGCAGCTTTCCTTCTTTTGTCTGTGCCCGCTGGGCGAAAATGTCCAGTATAAGCTGGGTCCTGTCTATGATTTTTATATCTGTTTTGTCCGTTATAGACCTTATCTGGGATGAATTCAGCTCCTGGTCAAAAACCAACATGGACGCACCCCTTTGAAGGGCAAGAAGAGAGAGTTCCTCAAGTTTTCCAGGCCCAATATAAAATTTTGGATCGGCCTTGGTTCTGTACTGGATAAAGCTTTCTATAATTTCTATTCCTCCCGACCCGGCAAGTTCTTTCAATTCATCCATCGAGTCTGAAGCCTCATTCTTGGAATCTGTTGAAACACTCACAAGGATAGCCCTTTCCATGCACCGTCCTGAAAAACGGACAGGCTTGGACTGTGCAAGTTCCGATTCAATGGCCTGAATCAGTTCAAGACATCCCGTATCAAGCTGGCCGGGTTTTATGGGCTGAAGAATACGGTATGGTTCGCCATCAAGGCTTTTGGGAAGTATATGCCCTACATGGATTTCATAGGGCTGCCCGTCATTTGATGATGTTATTGCTGCCATCATGTCGAGCTTTAGAAGAGTAAGGTCGGTGATATCGTCCCTGGAGAGAGGTTCGTTTTTCATGTGGACGTGTATGCACCTTAAACCCTTAAGCCTGTCAGGCGCTGTCCTGTATTCGCTTAAATCGGGTATTAAAATGCGCCTCTGGTCCCCAACGATAACGTTTGTTATCCTGCCCTGGCGGTCAATAAGAAGGCCTAACTGGCGGCGTATTTCCATTGCGAGTATGCACAGTTCGCGGGCTATCTCGGGGGTTATAAGAAATTCGGGAGGAGTACGGCGGCGGTACAGATTCTCAAGTCTCTTTATATGACTGGCTTTCAGGCCGCCGGTATTTCCGGAAAGTTTTCTCATTTCAGATTATTATACCTTAAAATATATAGCTATTATCAGAATAATGTTCCGATCGGCTATTTCAAGTTGTTTGGGTATGGGTGCGTATGCGAACCGCAGAAAATTTGTCACATGTCTTCGAGGACGCCCCCAAATAGATAATAAAGATTGTACAGGCGGATACAATAAACGGCTTCGTGAGAAAAACCATTTTTGGGCTGCACGGATTTCATGGATGCGGATATGCCGCCGTTGACGAAGGGCAGGGCATTATTTCTGCGGATCGCATACGCACCCATACCCAAACAGAATAGATTTATGATATTTACTGTAATCCTTCTACATACCATAGATCTCTTTTGCCTTGTCTTTAAAGCAGGTATAGGAACCCTGGAAAGTAAGTACGACTTCGCCGGTTGGGCCGTTTCTCTGCTTTCTCAACAGAATTTCTGCGGTATTTTTTTTCGGGTTGTCCTCATTTTTGTTGTATATTTCGTCTCTGTAAATAAATGCAACAACATCAGCATCCTGCTCGAGTGCGCCAGACTCTCTTAAATCAGCAAGCTGCGGTCTTTTGTCGGTTCGATCCTCGAGCTTTCTGTTCAGCTGGGAGAGAGCAATAACGGGGATTTTCAGTTCTTTGGCAAGGGCTTTTAAAGATCTTGACATTTCGGCTATCTCCAGATCCCTCCGTTCAGCTGAAAAAGAGCTTTTCATAAGCTGCAGATAATCAATGATTACAAGGCCAAGCCCTTTGTTCATTTTGAGCCTTCGTGCTTTTGCCCTGATTTCCATGGAAGAGATGCTGGGTGAATCGTCTATGAATATGGGAGCCTGAGACAGGGTTGCAGCCGCGTCTGTCAGATTGACCCAGTCGGCATCGCTTAGAAAACCTCCTCTTAGCCGGGAGGAATCGACCCTTGCCTCCGAGCAGAGCATCCTGAGAGAAAGCTGCTCTTTAGACATTTCAAGGGAAAAGATAGCAACCGGAACATTTGATTTAACAGCAGCGTTTCTTGCGATATTCAATGCGAAAGCGGTTTTTCCCATACCGGGACGGGCAGCAATTATGATCAGGTCCGAATTTTGGAAGCCTGAAGTAAGTGCATCAAAATCGGTAAAACCGCTTTCAACTCCGGTTACAAGGGATTTTTTCCCCTGCCGTTCTTCAAGGGCGTCAAAGTTGTCATCTATAATATCCTTTAATGGATAAAAAGCCTGTTTGATTTTTTTTTCGGATATTTCAAAAATTGAACTCTGGGCAAAATCGAGAATTTCGTTCAGGTTGCCGCTGTCTTCAAAACATTTACTAACAATAGCAGTTGCCTTTTCGATAAGGCGTCTCAGACAGGCCTTTTCATAGACCAGGCGGGCGTAATGAGTTGCGTTTGTAGCAAGTGGAATATCAAGGAATCTTGCAAGATATGCCGCGCCGCCGACTTCTTCAATCTGGCCCTGTTCTTTCAGTGCATTGACTAATGTGACAAGGTCAACCGGTTCGTTTTTGTTAAAGAGATCAAGAATTGATGAGTAGATCTTCTGGTGGGCTATCTTATAAAAATCATTTGGAGTAAGAACTTCGATAACTTCAAGCAAAGCATTATTGTCAATCAAAATGGCGCTGAATAAAGATTCCTCGGCCTCAATGCTCTGAGGCGGAACTTTTAACAGGTAGGATGTCTCTTTTTCACTTTGATGTTTGGTTCTTGCCATTGGATTTGATGAAATAGTGAATCAGGTTATCAGCGGTCTATAGAGACCTTTGCATAACACCCCCTTTTGCCCGATTTATTTAAAGATTTGGTTTTTGGTCTCTTGTTTGTAGTTTCTGGTTTTTCTTTTAACCAGGAACCAGTAACTATAAACCATGAACCTAAGCCTTAAATATCACCTTCCTTGTACTTGGCCAAAATTGGGCGTTCTTCAAAGGTCTCTTCTAAATATCTTCCATCTGATACCCTCGGTTATTTGTTGAAGAAATATTCCGTTACAGGATACCATAACCAGTTTTATGTAAAAAAGCCATACTATTCCGGCACAACTTCAACGGTTATTAGCGGTTTAACCCCCTTGTACACGCGGACAGGCACAGTGAATGTGCCCAGAGTTTTTATGGGTTCTCCGAGCAGCACCATGCTTTTTTCCACAGTAAAGCCTTGAGCGGCAAGAGAGTCCACAATGTCACGTACTGAAACTGAACCGTATAGCCGGTCTTCCTCGCTCACCTTTGCGTTTATCCTGCATACAACCCCTTCAAGCTTTTTGGCTATCTCTTCAGCAAGCCCTTTCTCCTTAGCGATCTGGATTTCAAGTTTAACCTTTTCCCGTTCCAGCATCTTAACGTTCTGGGGGGTGTTTAGAACAGCCTTTTTCTGGGGCAAAAGATAGTTGCGTGCATAGCCTTCGGAAACATTCACGACGCTGCCGACAAGCCCCAAAGATTCGATGGTTTCCTTCAATATTACTTTCATAATTTAACCTCCAAATAACAGGCATGCTTTTTGTATTGGTTTCAAAATTGCAATACAAAAAGGCCATCAAGTTTTTATTAAAAAATATTTGTTTAAGTGTTGTTCTCTTTTCTTATGTTGAGCCACGTATCAAAAAAACCAAGCCCTATTACAAACAGAAATATGAAATGCTGAAGAGCAATAAGGCTGTACAAAAAGACTTTGAGCGTTCGGGGGACCCTTTTTTTTTCAAAATAATAAGAGACGATAGCTATGCCCTGAAAGAAGTATATTATCATCAGAACAAGCAAAAAATTCAAACCTGTTATCTTGAAAGCCTTGTCGGGAAAGAAGAGCATAACAGATGATGCAATTACAACCCAGACAAGATATTCGGGTGCCTTCCATAAATTCAGTGATATAAAATCAGGATAGTACAGATTATTTTTAACAAGCACCGGTTTTGAAAGCATGAGATTGATCCAGCTAACAAGGAGCGTAAAAGCAACTATTAAAGCCGGGATTATCCCGACAAGTACATACCTGATCTGTTCAATGGAACCTGAAATCATCTGAATATGTTCTTCCGAAACGTCCATGTTTTTGTAAATTTCTATTGCAAGTTTCAGATTTTCTGTAATGTATTCAGAGGCCAGTGCATAAATCCCTATATTCCGGATGTTTGAAAATACCATCAGGCAAATCAGTCCTGAAACAAGAACGCCGGAGGAGGAATACAAAATTATTTTTTCAATCGACAGATCATAATGAAACAATTCGCCAATGAGAAAACCTAAAAACAAAAGTCCGGCAAAAAAGATTAAGTCGATCGATACACTTTGCATGGCAAATACAATAGCAATAATTGTTGCTGCAATAATAACAAGCCCAAGTTTTCTGCCGAGTTTTGAATGATAAAATATAATTGGCAATGGAATAAACAGGGCGCAGAAAAAACCTATTATCGGAATGTAAATTGATATAAGGCAAATAAGGACTGATAGGCCTATCCCCTTTGTTAAATCCCTGAATATGTTCTCTTCGGCAATTGGCACTATCATAGCCTCCCTAGAAGCAGTCTTGGATACCGATGCGAAGTGTAAGTTAAAAATCCAAAGTGCCGACATACGGTAAAAGGGCTATTGAGCGGGCTTGTTTGATTGCATGAGTCAATACCCTCTGATGTTTTGCACATGTGCCTGAAATGCGTCTGGGAATTATTTTGCCCCTTTCGGTTGTAAAGTATCTGAGTGACTTTGAATCTTTATAATCTATTACAAGGGTTGAGTCTGCACAGAAGCGGCAAACTTTACGCCTGTGAAATACCCGTTTCTTTTTTCTATCCGTTTCGGTTTGTCCTTTTCCTTGATTATCGTAAGCCATATATATTACTCCTTTCCGTTACTATCGTATTCTGTTTTGATTTCTTCCGAATCAGCCTGAATATCATCAGAAGGTCTTGCGGAAACTTCAGATTTGCCGCTTTGTTCAGCCGAAGCGGCTAAAGCTGCTTCAGCTGCTTTGGCCAATTCTTCTTTTATCCTGTCGATGTCGGCCTCTTTTTCAAGCAGGATAGTCATGAATTTAATAACGCGGTCATCAATACGGAAAGAGCGTTCTATTTCGCTGACAAGTAACCCGGTTCCACAGTAATCAATCCGGATATAATAGCCTCGGATTTTTTTCATGATTTCATATGCAAGCTTCTGGATTCCCCATTCGTCAATCTTGACCAGAAATCCTTCCTTTTGCTGGATCAGATCTTTGATTTTTTCTAGTAGAGGGGTCCTGTTTTCGGATGAAACATCAGGATCGATAATAAAAATTGATTCATACCTTCTCATAAAAAACCTCCTTTTGGATATAAAGCCCCGGAATATATCCGGAGCAAGGATTAAAAAATTGCGCCTTATGACGCAATTAAAACCATTTCTTTTATCACTTCAAATGAATTTGTGTCAAGAATTATAAAAACGGCCGGATTATTCGACAGAACGTTTGCGTTCATGAGTTAAGCGCCTGATCTCTCTTGGTAAATCGTGTATCATGAACGCCTGGTTGGGGTAAAGGGAAGAATCCGGATGTTCAATTTATCACAGTTCTCTGAACTTTCGTGCCAACTCACCGCGGCGTAAGAAAGAAAGATAATCGGTACGATGATCGAGCAGCAGTTTTTTCAGATATTCCAGATTGCTGTTGATGGCATCCATATAGAGGTCACTGTTGATATGCCATCTTTTGCGAAAGTGAAGGATGGCATAATTATTGACGCTCCCAAGTTCATCAACGAAACGCTTCTTCGTCATCTCATAGAAACCAAGGGTCTTTTCCAGCAGATTAAATTCGCTGGTGTATCCCTTAATTCCGGCTTCCTGAAATTCTATATAAAGAAACAGCAGCTTTTCGAGGTATAAGCGGTCGGACATCTGTCCCAGTAAATCGGCTGTGCCCAGCATCTTACCGAGGAGGGCAATATTTGATGAAGAAAATTTGATTTCTGTGATCTTTGTCATCAGGCCGGTACAGTTCAGGATGTCGGTAAAATCAGGGAGTGAATCTTCGAAAATGGCATTACCGGCATAATATTTATGGATGAAATCGATGCTGCGCTGAATATGAATCTGGGTATATTTGGCTCCCGTTCCGGTTTCATCAGACGACTCCTGGAGATACCCGGTATCATGCATCAGGCCACTGATAAGAGCGATATTGATCTCCTTCTCGCTGAATCGAATACCCGATATAAATGCCCCGTGCATCAGACACAACATGCACAGAAGAACTTCATGGGTGTGGCTGATGTCATGATATTCCGTATTGCATGCCCGGTATCCGGGATATTCACCTCTAAACAGGGTTTCCAAATCCTCAAAGACCGGCATCACAAATTTGAAGTCAAAAGAAGGCAAAATCAGCCGGGTAATAATCTGAATTTCCTCAAGAACTTGCCGATGATCCGACAAGTCGACCAACTGTGCTAACTGTCTGGTCTCACTTACCATGCGTTCACGCTTTGCTCCTGATTGTCTTTGATAAACCGTATTCAAAACAAGTTATAGATTATTATAATGCTGATAATGGATATGTTCCCGGTGAGTCAATAAAATAATAATGGATATTATACATATTGACGGTCTTGTAAACTTCACGAAATGCGAAAAGATTTCCTCGCGCCTGTCTCTGCCTGCTATCCTTATATAATAAAGATTAAAAGACGAAGAGAATCCATGAATAAATATGAATTTAATTCGGTAAATGAATAAATAGATCTTGATTTCATCAAATGAATTTATTAATGAGATTATCATGCTATCAGACAAAATCGTCGATTCTGTTTAAGAAAACAAACCTGTCCGGCAATGATCCGGGACTGCGGGAAAAACATCATGCATGCAATTGAATCTAAAATAAATATCCATTCAGAAGATTACAAGAAAAATTATGCAGCAATGGAATCATTGGTTGAGGACCTTCGGCGCGAAATGAAACGGGCCAGGGAGAATAGGTCCCAGAAGGCGCTGGACCGCCTGGTTGAATCAGGCAAACTTCCGGCGCAAAAAAAGCTTGACCTGCTTCTGGACAAAAACACGCCTTTTTTGGAAATCGCACCACTGGCCGCCAGGGACATGTATGACGGGAAGATCCATGCTGCCGGACTTCGGGCCGGAATAGGTGTGGTTGCCGGAAAAGAGGTAGTGGTAAGTATCAATGATGCCACCATAAAGGGTGGTTCGGCATACCCTATTTCTGCCAAAAAAACCTTACGCCTGCAGACCATTTCAATGGAGAACCGCTTGCCCAGTGTCAGCCTCGTGGATTCGGCCGGGGCTTATCTTCCCCTGCAGTCTCAAATTTTTCCGGATATCGATGGTGGAGGAAGGGTTTTTTATAATCAGGCACTGCTGTCCAAGAAGGGCATACCGCAGATTGTTGCGGTGATGGGGCTATGTACAGCAGGTGGAGCCTATGGCGTAGCTATGAGTGATGAGATCATCCACGTTAAAGGGCATGGCGCCATTTTTCTTGGAGGTCCACCACTGGTCAGGGCTGCTACCGGTGAAGAAGTGACGGCGGATCAGCTGGGCGGACCATTGCTGCATTGCATGGAATCCGGTGTTTCGGATTATATTGCCGAAGATGATGCCCATGCCATTGCCATCGTCAGGGATATAGTCAGGAACCTGCCCAGAAATGAAAAGACGCGTCTTTCCATGGCCAAGCCCAAACCTCCGCTTTATGACCCAAAGGAATTATACGGAATTGTCAGCCGCGATCTGGCCACTTTCTTCGACATCCGTGAGGTCATCGCCCGCATTGTTGACGGCAGCGAGTTTCTGGAGTTCAAGGAACTTTACGGCACGACGCTGGTATGCGGATATGCATATATCCACGGCTATCCCGTGGGAATACTGGCCAACAACGGAGTCCTTTTCAACGACAGCGCTGAAAAGGCCACCCAGTTCATCCAGATCTGCGACAAGCGAAAGATTCCGCTTGTTTTTTTGCAGAATATTACCGGTTTTATAATCGGCTGGGACTATGAACGCAAAGGTATCACCAAAAACGGCCACAAGATGGTCAACGCGGTCTCCACCTGCACGGTTCCCAAATTTACGGTCATTATCGGGGCATCCTACGGGGCCGGCAACTATGCCATGTGCGGACGCGCTTATTCGCCGCGTTTTCTTTACATGTGGCCTAATGGGAAAATAGGGGTGATGGGTGGCGCGGAGGCGGCCGGAGTTCTGATTTCAATCACCAATGATCAGAATCAGCGTCTGGGAAAACCGTCTTTGACTGTTGAAGAGGAAAAAGCCTTAAAGGAACCCATCATTGCTGCGGCTGAGAAAGAGGGAAATGCCTATTACAGTACGGCGCGCCTGTGGGATGACGGCATCATTGATCCGGTAAAAACCAGGGATGTACTTGGCCTGTCTATTTCGGCAGCGTTGAATGCGCCCATCCGTGATGATGTTTTCGGATACGGTATTTTCAGGATGTGAGTAAGAGAGGAAAAGCCATGTTTAAAAAAATTCTTGTGGCTAACCGGGGAGAAATCGCCCTGCGGATCATGCGCACCTGTCAGGAGATGGGGATTGCCTGTGTAGCTGTTTATTCAGATGCAGATAAGAAAGCACTTCATACCCTGCGTGCGGATCAGGCGATTTATCTTGGCGCTTCGGAACCTGCCGCCAGCTATCTTGATATTGAGAAAATTATTGCCGCGGCAAAAGAAGCCGGTGCCGAGGCGATTCATCCGGGTTACGGTTTTCTATCGGAAAACTCAGGCTTAGCGAGGCGCTGCGAGGAGGAAGGTCTGGTTTTTATCGGACCCCCGTCTCGGGTGATTCGGGATCTTGGCGATAAGACTGTAGCCCGGAAAATCATGAGCGAGAGCGGGGTTCCGATAATCTCCGGGATGGTCCGTGCCGGGTCCGACCTTCAAATCCTCACAGATGAAGCCGGCCGTATCGGATACCCGGTCCTTATCAAGGCTGCCGAGGGCGGAGGGGGTAAAGGCATGCGGGTCGTTCATGCGGACAATGAACTTGCCGATGCCTGCCGCCAGGCTGCAAGCGAAGCTGCAGCCGCGTTCGGGAGCGGCGCCATTTATCTGGAAAAATTCCTGAAAAGTCCCCGGCATATAGAATTCCAGATCCTTGCCGACAGTTGCGGAAACATAGTTCACCTTCTTGAAAGGGAGTGTTCCATTCAAAGAAGGTACCAGAAGGTAGTTGAAGAGACACCTTCCCCCGCCATGACACCGGATCTGAGAGCGGCCATGGGGCAATCAGCCGTGGACGCAGCCCGTGCATCCGGATACGTAAATGCCGGAACCGTTGAATTTCTGCTTGATGCGGACGGGAAGTACTATTTTCTGGAGGTCAACACGCGGCTGCAGGTTGAGCATCCCATCACGGAAATGATCACAGGCATCGATATCGTGCGGCAGCAGATCCGAATTGCGGCGGGCGAGCCGCTCGGGTTTACCCAGGCTGATGTCACGGGCAGGGGTCATGCCATCGAGTGCCGTATTTATGGTGAGGATCCCGAAAACGGCTTTATGCCTTCTCCCGGGAAAATCACTTACCTGCAGGAGCCTTCAGGCCCGGGAATCAGGAACGACTGCGGCATTTATGCAGGGTTTGATGTGCCCGTAGAATACGACCCCATCCTGTCTAAATTGATCGTATGGGCTGCTGATAGAAATCAGGCAATTGCACGAATGAAAAACGCGCTCTCCCAATACGTGATTCTGGGAATTAAAACGCCCATTGCCTTTCTCATGGACGTATTGGCCTCCGAACCGTTTCAGGAGGGTAAAACTTATACGGACTTCATCGCCACTCATTTTGGGGGCTGGCAGCAAAAGACCGATGAAGCCGGTCTTGCGGTTCTGGCCTATATCATCGATGAGGTTGCCGGCCCAAGAAGGCAGCAGGCTCATATTACCGGGACAACCGAACCGGCTACCCCGTGGCAGACAATAGGAGGCTGGAGATTGTAAACTCCGGTATTGTCCAAAGAAGGAGGCTGGAAAATGGAGTACAAACTCAGGGTCGCACAGACGGATTATTCTGTTGAAGTCGAAGTTAACGAAGATCTGCGACTGAACATCATGCTGGGTGATAAAAAGTATGTGGTCGATTATGCAGTAATATCAGACTGCTGTATTCACATGACGGTTGAGAACAGCATCCGGTCCGGCAATGTGAACGCTTTTGTGGCTGATGGCCCTGACGGTAAAACCGTAGTTATCAACGGCCGATCCTATATGGTCCAAAATCTTGACTCTCTTACCGAGGTAGTCCAAAAGGGGCGGCGATCGGGCCTTCCGGATAAGGTTACACCGCCCATGCCGGCCGTGGTTGTCTCAATACCGGTGACCAAAGGTGACCGGGTGAAAAAGGGGCAGGCGGTCATGGTGGTGAGTGCCATGAAAATGGAAACTACTTTGTGTGCTCCTTTTGACGGTACGGTGGTCAAGATCAATGCAGGCGTCAATGACAAGGTTGCCCCGGGACAGATACTGGTGGAGATAGAGAAAGATGAATAACTCTAAAGTGGTCGGCCTGAAGGCTGAAGGAAGAAGAAAGCTTAAGAGAATCTTCGATTAAATTAAGATTGATGGACTTATAAGAAATCATAATAAGGAGATAACCGATAATGAATGACCCCCATTTGCTCTACCAGGTAAAAGATGGTGTTGCCTGTTTTACCATCAATCGTGAAAAACAGCGCAATGCCATCAGCGTGGAGGCCCTTGACCTGTTTCTCCGTCATCTGGACGAAGCGGTGGAGAATGATGCCGTGCGGGTGGTTTGTGTGACCGGCGCGGGCGACCGGATCTTTTGCGCAGGCGCCGACCTTGGAGCAGGCATGGGCGAAAGCGACGGGATGTCGGCTTTCAGGAAGTATGCGAAGCTGTTAAAAAAACTGACCGGCTTTCCCAAACCTACCGTGGCGAGGGTGAACGGCTCCTGCGTTGCGGGAGGCACCGGTTTTATGCTGGCCTGCGATATAGTTATTGCCAGCAGCAAAGCGACTTTCGGCACGCCGGAAGTGAATGTCGGGCTTTTCCCCATGATGATCGGCGCCTTGATTTTCCGGAATGTTCTCAGGAAAAAAGCCATGGAGATGGTGCTGCTGGGAGAAAAACTGAGCGCCCCGCAGGCCCTGGAAATGGGACTGGTCACCCGCATGGTTGACCCTGATGATCTGGACACGGAAGTGGGCAAGGTGCTGGACGTACTGGTGAAAAAAAGTCCCATCGGCATGAAGATCGGCAAGGAGGCCTTCTATGCCGCGGCTGACATGCCCTTTGAGCAGGCCCTCGATCTTCTGGCGGAAAAGATTTCGGACGTGGCCGCGACCCAGGATGCCCGTGAGGGAATTCTGGCCTTCCTCGAAAAACGGGAACCTTTGTTTTCAGGGAAATGAAGTCATCGGTCAGAAAAAAACGGTGTAATTGATCAGGAGTCAGAATTCAGGAGCCAGAATCCAGAATAGAAGCAGAGTAGTCTCCCGCAACTTACTAACTTCTTCAATTTTAGCACTGGCAAAGTATCACCATAACTAAAGCAGGTTTCTTTTTTATTCTGGCTTCTGAATTCTGGTTCCTGAATAGCTACAAAACAGTTATCAATAATCATATTTTGCACAACAGACAAGGAGAAGAAAAATGGCCTATAAAGATAAAGTGGTTGTCACCTGTGCCGTTACCGGCGTATTGACCGATCCGGGCCGGTTCAACGTGCCGGTAACTCCCGAACAAATGGCCTCGGCCGCGCAGCAGGCTTTCGACGCCGGCGCCACGATCGTGCATGCCCACTTCAGGTCACAACAGCCTGGAGCCGGTGCCTGGCCAACCTGGGATCTGAAGGAGGTCGGCGATATCCTGGCTGCGATCAAAGGGCGGGTTCCCAGGATGATTATAAACATGAGTACCGGCATGGTGGGAGCCGATATATCAGGGCCTCTTGCCTGCCTTAATACATTTAAGCCGGATATGGCAGCCTGCAACGCCGGTTCGCTGAATTATCTGAAGATCCGCAAAGACGGTATCTGGGCCTGGTCCCCCATCCTTTTCGACAATCCGGTGGAAAAGGTTAAGGCTTTTCTGGACGTAATGACAGCTAATCATATTATCCCGGAATTTGAATGCTTCGACACCGGAATTGTGCGCAGTGTAGGCATGTACCAGGCCTGCGGCATGTTCAAGGGTGATCCCCATCTTTCATTTGTCATGGGTGTGGATTCAGGAATGCCGGCAAGAGGGGATCTGTTGCCCATTCTGAAGGATGAACTTCCCCCGAACGCTCATTGGCAAGTCATTGCTACCGGACCTGGCCGCGAAAAAATCTGGGATCTTCACCGGAAATGTATCGAACTTGGCGGGAATGTCCGAACCGGCCTCGAGGATACCTTTTATCTCCCCAATGGAGAAAAGGCGACGGGCAATGGACAACTCGTGGAGGCCCTGGTAAAAATAGTTCGCGAAATGGGCCGGGAAGTGGCATCGGCCGCAGAGGCCAGGGTCATTATGGGAATAGATCATTAGTATCCAAGGCTTGCATAAAGGAAGGTGGTAAATGGCTAAAGACCTGTATTTCAATAAAGAAGCAGTAATGGTTCGCAAAGCGGTAAGAGATTTTGTAAACAAGGAAATAAATCCCTTTGTGGACGAATGGGAAGAAAAGGGTCTCATCCCGCTTCATGACCTGTTCAAGAAAATGGGGGATCTGGGGTTTCTGGGAATCCGCCACGAAGCTAAATATGGCGGCCAGGAGATGGATTTCTGGGCCGAGACGGCCTTTATCGAGGAACTGGCCGCCATTAATTGCGGTGGTGTTCCCATGGCCATCACAGTTCAGACCAATATGGCCACCCCGGCTATCGCCGAATTCGGCAGTGAGTACCTGAAGGAAGCCTATCTCAAACCTGCAATAGCCGGAGAAATGGTTGGCGCCATTGCCGTCACTGAACCGGGTGCAGGTTCAGACGTGGCCGCCTTAACCACATTTGCCGTGCGTGAGGGAGACCATTACATTCTAAACGGCTCCAAAACCTATATCACCAACGGGACACAGGCCGATTTCCTGACTTTACTGGCCCGCACCAGCGAAGCAAAGGGACATCATTCTTTTTCTCTGTTTGTGGTGCCCACTGATCTTCCCGGTTTTGTGGTGAGTAAAAAACTCGACAAGATGGGCATGCGCTCATCGGACACGGCGGAATTATTTTTCGACGACATGAAAATTCCGGCTGAAAATCTCATTGGTATTGAGGGTCAGGGCTTTATCCACCAGATGATGCAGTTCCAGCACGAGCGGTTTGCAGTATTGCCCATGGCATATGTTTCGTGCAAACGTTTCATCGACAGGACCGCTGAACATCTCAAGAGGCGGGTGGTTTTCGGCAAACCCCTGATCAGCAAACAGGTGTTGCGGCACCGCATGGCCGAATGGCTGGCAGAAACCGAGGCATTGCGGCAATTGACCTACCACATCGTACGCATGAAAGAAAACAGGATGGATGTCACCCAGGAGATATCGATGGGGAAACTTCTGGCCGGGAACCTGATGAACAAGGTTACTGATGGTTGCCTGCAGATGCATGGCGGCATGGGGTTCATGAATGAGACGTGGATTTCCCGAGCCTATCGGGATTCGCGCCTGCTGGCCATCGGGGGTGGAGCCAGCGAGGTGATGAGTGAGATTATTTTCAAGATGGCCGGATATTGAGCGAAAGGCTTAAAACATGAAAAATCCCGCTAAAACAAACAAACTTTCCGCAAGTGTCCTGCGAAGGGAACGGGAAAAACAACTGCGGCGACAATCGATTTTGAGCGCCGCCGAAATCCTGTTTGCGCACAACGGCTACAAAAAGACAAAGATTGAAGATATTGCAGAAAAGGCTGAGATTTCTGTGGGAACGGTCTACGGTTATTTCCGGAACAAGGAAGAACTTCTCGCGGCCGTGCTGGATGATATAGGCTTATACATCCGCAAGCTGGCGGGCAAAGCTTTCGGAGATGCCGATTCCACTCTTGAAGGTATCGAACGTGCGGGCATGGCTTTTTTTGAGGAACTTTGCCGTTCCTATCCCGAAAAGGCGCTGCTGCTGTATGATGAATCAATCGGTGTCAGCGATCAGTTTATCAACGCCCGCAGGAATTTCATGCTCAAAATGACAGAGGATGTTCATGGTGCACTTATGAAAGGCAAAGATGGCCTGGGGCTTAAATTTGCCTCCGGTATTTCCGCTGAGGTGGTAGCCGTATGCACTACGGCCATTTTCGTGTGGCTGGGCATGTATTACAAAATCTGGCTAAAACGTCCCGGCGATATAAATGCCATAGGCCGGGAAACGGTCACTTATATTGTGGGCGGGATTAAAAGCTTGATAAGCGTTGATAAATGAAAGGGGAAGAAGGAGGGACCCTAAGATTCAAAACAAACCCTGTCTTTTCCGTTCTTCCATGCCTGGTACTTAAGCTGGTCGACACGCTTAACGAATGATTTCATCTCTTCAAAAAGCTTGTACTGTGCAATTCCGATGCTTGCCGTCATATGTATGTCATTATCCGGACCGTGAGAAAAAACCTCTTTGTTGAATTCAGTTCTTATTCTTTCAGCAATAACCGATCCGTTCTTACCAGTTGTCATTGGCAGGATTATCGTAAATTCCTCACCTCTATAACGATAGGCGGAATCTGTCTGGCGCAGGCATCTTTTTAACACCTGACCGAGTCGCAGCAAAACGTGGTCCCCGGCTAAAAATCCGTAAGCATCGTTGAATTCTCTAAAATTGTCGATATCGAGAATGATTAGAGTCAAGACTCCCCCATAGCGGATTACCCGATCAGTTTCAATTTTTAGCTGAAAATAAAAATATCTGGAATTATAAAGATTGGTCAGTTCATCTATTATATTCAGTTCCCGGTATTTTTTTTCGCTCTCCTTTTGAGCCTTATCCGTCCGCTTGCGCTCGGTGATGTCGCGGCTCATTAAGATTATGCCAGCGGGTTTCTGCGCATCGTCCCGTAAAAATGACAGGTTGTTCTCCATGCAAACTATGGAACCATCCTTTCGGTATAGATCCAACTCCAGGATGCGGCTTCTGCGGGGATCTGCCGTACCGCTGGCTTCCAGTTTCATTTCTTCCTCAAAGACCTTGGCAAAGATCTGCAGGGATACAGGCGTCATGACCTGTTCAAAGGTCTGTACCACGGCCTCTTCAGCCGTATATCCCCTGATACGCATGATGGAAGGACTGACATAGGTAAAGCGCAGATTCATGTCTATGACCGTTATGACGTCCGCCATATTATCCATCAACTGACGGTACTTCTCATCGCCTTCTCGCAGCGCTTCTTCCACCTGCCTGCGCTCTGATTTCAATTGTTCCAGTTCTTGTATTCTCTTTTTTAAGACCGCTATCTCTTCGATCAGTTCAGGATTTGACTTGACTTGGTTTTTCATCTGGTACCCCCTGCTGAGGTAAATGTTGCTATCAGGAAACAAAAATGGCGGACAAACAAGCTCTTTATTGAGTTGAGAGAAATTGTCCTTAATGGATTCATCCAGTTCAATGATTAATTCAGTATTTTTGATTAGATATCGTTTTGTTATGGTTTGTTGTTGGCAAAGTATAAGTATAAGGAGATAATGAGTCAAGAAGAATGACCATAAGAGATGGTTTTGCAAGTGGGTATTCCTACTGCCGGGTGTAATAGAATGCATATGGCGCAGAAGGCAGGCCCTGTGCGCCGGAACTTTATAAACACCTGCAGCGAACAGTCACGGATAATCTGTACTTGATGCCTTCGCAGAAAGTCTATATATGTTCACTTAATGAGATTTTCCAAAAAGCTCAAAACTAAATGACAATAGGAGAACGAAATGAGCAAGTATCGTACATTCATTTTTGAAGAGGTCGAACCTTGTGTTGGGCTCGTCACCCTGAACAGGCCGGATAAGCTGAACGCGATCAACGTGGAGATGCTTGATGATTTCAATGAATTATTTGCCACTCTGACCAGAGATGATGCCATACGGGTCCTTATAATAACCGGGGCAGGGCGCGGATTCTGCGCCGGGGCTGACCTGAACGAAGCTTTGTCTTATAAGGATGCAGAGGCTCTGTCCGATCCGGAGAAATATCTCAGGCTGGCCCAGGAGCGCTTTTCTGCTCTCATCCTTGGGCTAAGGCGGATCCCGCAGCCTGTGATTGCCGCTGTTAACGGTCCTGCGGCGGGCGGAGGGTTTTCGATTGCATTGGCCAGTGATATCAGGGTGGCGTCACCCGAAGCCTATTTTGTCGCCTCTTTTGCCAATATCGGCCTGACCGGAGGAGAATTGGGCACTTCCTATTTCCTCCCACGTCTTATCGGCCTTGCGAGAGGTGCGGAAATTCTCTATACTGGAAGAAAGGTGAACGCGGAGGAGGCCGAACGAATGGGGCTGGTCAATCAGGTGGTGCCGAAGGAGGTCCTTCTGAAAACGGCTCTTTCCTGTGCCGGGTTGATGATAGCCAAGGGAGTCGGGGCGCTCAAACTGACAAAGAGGGTTCTGGATCAGAATATTGATGCTCCTTCACTCGAGGCTGCGGTCAACCTTGAAAACCGTAACCAGACTATCATGGTATTTTCGGGCGAGTTCTTTAAGCTCATCAAGCCGTTCTTCAAAGGGGTGTGAGGAGCCCGTCTTTAATTATTGACCTGCAGGTCGCTTTTTGGCATACTCTTGCATACATTAAGCTTATTCTCTTTTTCCCGAACGGCTAACATAATAACATTTGGATCACCTCCAAATTAGTTGGTGATCCCATAAGGATTCGAAGATTTCAGCCAGAACGATTGGCGGACCTTCGGCAGGGTTCAAGGATTCGAGTGAAAAATCCGCCTGATTCGGAAAGGGTTTAGGTGCCACGAAGTGATGAGCGGAAGCGAATAAGATGCTTGAAAAGTGCAAAGAATTGAAAAGTCCGGCAAAAGTCGTGTCAACTACGGAGCTTATCATGAAAAAAATAGCTATTTGCTTGCCAATAATTTTGCTTTGGGTGTGTTCCGGCCTATCAGCCGAAAACATCTACAACTGGACCGATAAAAACGGCATCAGGCGTTTCAGCGACCAGCCGCCGCCCCGGGAAGTGAAACAATACAAAACAATCCAGGTTCAGCCTAACCAGTCTTCAGAACAGGAGCCGGCAGCGGATAGTCGCCCGGGGTATGACCGCATGGTCGAAAAAGCCAAAGGCGAAACCCAGAAAGACGAGCAGGAAAGCATACAAGGAGAAGCCTCCGGGGCCGCTGAAGAAAAACAGAATGCTGAAGCAAGTATGAAGGCACGCGTTGAAGCGGAACGGCAGCGTCTCTATGAAAAAATAGATGCTATAAACAAACGGCCTTTGAGCCGCACATATGATCACAGCTTCAAACAGGCTAGGATCGATGAAATTCAGAAACAGCTTGATAAGCTCAATAATTCACCTGAGGAATACTTTCAGAACCAATAACCAGTGTCCATTCTTAAAATACGCCAGCAGGAACTTCAAACAAATATTTTCCTGATATTTAGAAAAATAACAGCTAATTATAATAGTTAAAAGATTACCGGGAAGGGGGCAGGCTGGTTCCATTATGCCAAATTCGATTATAACGGGAACGGGCAGTTACATACCGTCAACAAAGATACCGAACAGATATTTTCTCGGGCATGAATTTTACAGTTCCGACGGGATAAAAATCAAAAAGGCAAATATCGATATCATCAGCAAGCTCGAAGAGATAACATGTATAAATGAAAGGCGATATTTAACAGATGATCTTAACACTTCCGATATCGCATTCATGGCCGCCGGCAGAGCGCTCGAAAAAGCTGACAGGGAAAGCCTTGATTACATAATTGTAGCTCAGAATTTAGGTGATGTGAGAGCAGGCAATGTAAGATCTGATATGGTCCCGACTATTGCCGCCAGGGTGAAACACAAGCTGAGAATAAAAAACCCCTATACGGTTGCCTATGACATTCCGTTTGGCTGTCCGGGCTGGGTTCACGGAGTGATTCTGGCCGATTATTATATAAAGTCAGGTGACGCAAAAAAAATACTGGTTATTGGCGCGGAGACGCTATCCAGGGTTACAGATCCTCATGATGTTGACTGCATGATATTTGCCGACGGAGCCGGAGCGACCCTGGTTGAAGCAACAGACAAGGATGGCGGAGTGTTATCGCACGTTACAAGGTCTGATACATTTGATAGTGCCTATAAGCTGACGGTAGGAAAGTCGTATAATCCTGATTATGCCGGCGATGAGCTGTTTATCAAAATGGATGGTCACGAAATATATAAATACGCGGTCAGGACCGTTCCCCTGGTAGTTAAACAGAGCCTTGATAAGGCTGGACTCACATTGTCTGATGTAAAGAAAGTCCTGGTTCATCAGGCAAACCAAAAAATGGATGAAGCGATACTTGAAAGACTGTTTAAGTTGTATCAGATAAAAAAAATTCCTGACAACATTATGCCGATGACGATTTCATGGCTCGGAAACAGTTCGGTTGCAACCCTGCCGACTATGTTTGATCTTCTGCAGAGAGGATCTCTGAATAAACATAAACTTCATTCAGGGGATATACTCGTATTTGCTTCTGTGGGAGCGGGAATGAACATCAATTCCATGGTTTACAGAATGCCGTGACATAATGTATTTCCCGGCATGTTTTTTCTCTCTCCCTGGCTATATGCAAAGCGCCTGTAGGATAAGCAGAGTTCACAAAGGCATATGGCCGGAATTATCCCGGAGGATTATCTCGTGAAATTTAAGGCTGTGCTTTTTGATCTGGACGGAACACTTCTTGACACAATTGATGACCTTGCCGATTCCATGAATACCGTCCTGAAAGCTTTCGGATTTCCCCTTCATGAAGTGGAAAAATACAAATACTTTGTTGGTGACGGCATGGATGTTCTTGTAAAAAGGGCTCTTCCTGAGTTCTGCCGTGATGAAAAAGTTGTTTCCCGTTGCATTCACGCAATGGAAGAAGAATATTCCCTGCACTGGGCAGACAAGTCGAGGCCCTACATCGGTATGCCTGAACTTCTTGACGCTTTTGTAAGTGAAGGCATAAAAATATCGATACTTTCAAACAAGCCCCATGACCCGACAAAAGCTGTTGTCTCTATAATGCTTGCAAAATGGAAATTCGATGTTGTTGCCGGGGTGAAAAAAGGTGTTCCAAGAAAACCGGATCCTGCTGCTGCTATCGGAATTGCAAACCATCTTGGAATTCTGCCTCAGGATTTTCTTTATATCGGGGATACTCATACAGACATGAAGACAGCTGTTTCAGCAGGGATGTTCCCCGTGGGTGCGCTGTGGGGATTCAGGACCGGAGAGGAACTTATTAAGGCAGGAGCCCGCATTCTTGTCAAAAATCCTGCCGATCTGCTGCGGTTTATTTAATAATCAGTTTGCATAATACGCCCTCATTTTTTTGTTTCCGGTTCCCGGCCTTTTATAACCGTGTAAAAGGGGAGGTTGCCATGATTGCTCTTGAGAAAGTTAAGGAAGCGGCAAATCTTATCAGGGAAATAATAATCATAACTCCGCTTGTCCATTCTCCTGCCCTTAGCCGTCAGTTCAAGGGTGATATCTTTCTGAAACTCGAAAATCTGCAGAAAACAGGCTCGTTTAAAATAAGGGGTGCAGCAAACAGGATACTATCGGACATTAATAAAATAGGCCATGCAGGTGTTGTTACCGCATCTGCCGGAAATCATGCGCAGGGAGTAGCCCTTGCCGCAAAAAAGGCCGGAGTGCCTTCTACTATTGTAATGCCTGAGTGGGCTTCCATTACAAAGCAGGAAGCAACGAGGGCATATGGTGGCGATATCATAATATCGGGCCAGAGTATTGGCGATAGCCTGGAAAAGGCAAAAGAGCTTGCCAAAGAAGGCAGGACCTTCATTCATCCCTTTGATGACCCTGGTGTAATAGCAGGGCAGGGGACAATCGGGCTTGAAATTTTCGGAAGTTTAAATGATGTAGACATGATAATAGTGCCCGTGGGAGGCGGAGGACTTGTTTCAGGGATTGCTTCTGTTGTAAAAGCCTTAAAACCTAAAACAAAGCTTATCGGGGTTCAGTCCGAAGCCTGTCCCTCCGCGTATGAATCACTGAAAAAAGGCAGGGTTGTTACAGTCGATTCGAGCCTTTCAATTGCAGACGGGATAAGCGTCCAACAGACCGGAAAGCTTAATTTCAGTATTATCCGGAAATGTCTGGATGATATTGTTCTTGTCAGGGAAAGTGATATTGCCGCGGCAGTGCTTATGCTCCTTGAGAGAAAGAAAATTCTTGCCGAAGGCGCCGGAGCAGTTCCTTTGGCTGCATTAATGAGCGGAGCAATTAAAGTTAAAAAAGGAAGCAGGACAGTTCTTCTTATAAGCGGCGGAAATGTGGACAGTCCTCTTTTGGGACGCATAATAAGGCAGGGCCTTACCAACAACGGTCGCATAATTCGTTTCAGTGTTCACCTTGACGATGTTCCGGGAGCGCTCTCGGGACTCCTTGCCCTTGTGGCCTCATTGAAAGCAAACGTCCTTCATATATTGCATCACAGGAGTGCGCGGAATATCCCGATATACAGGACGATAGTTGAGCTTGAGATTGAAACACGGGGTCCGGCTCATGTGAAAGAGATAACGGATAATCTGAAGAACGCGGGATATGACATCGATATTTAGAGCTTTGAACCGACGTAATCAGACTCCTTCTTTACCCACTGCTTCATATCCTTAAGCATGTTTCGGATGGCCTCATAATGGCCGACCCGGCAGTAAACAACCAGTGAACGGTCCGGCCTTTCCTCTTTAATCTCTTGGTCGGGAAGCATCTTCCGGCGTTTGAAATAGTTACTGTAGGAGGCATCTACCAGAACGGCAACCTCAAGGTTTCTATCCTCAGCGAACCAGATGTTGACGCTGCCTTGTAATAGGGGACGTATTGGAGATAAGGATTTTTATGCATAACCCCCAGTCACATTCAGTTATTCCATGTTGTAATATTGCGTATAATATGTATAATTATTCATGCCATTTGAAACGAAACAACGAGAACATAAACCGCTGCTTGCGGCGGGGTGCTTCAAATGTCGATACGTATGATTGTGATCCGGAAAAAGTATTGAGGTATGAGGATGCCTCAGATATATAGTAATTCTCATAAATATGTTCCGTTTGGGTATGGGTGCGTATGCGATCCGCAGAAAAACTTTTCTTAAGGCTTCGACACGCCCCCATATGGTCGATAAATATTGTAAAGGCGGATACAATAAACGGCTCCGTGAGCAAGGCCCTTTTGGGGCTGCTTGGATTTCATGGATGCGGATATGCCGCCGTTTACGAAGGGCATGGAATTATTTCTGCGGTTCGCATACGCACCCATACCCAAACTATTCAACGATATCCA